>JAGXHV010000005.1 GCA_024636005.1 Bacillota bacterium | reverse complement strand
TGCGAATGCCTGAAGTTCGATATTCCTCAATATTTCACTCAGTTCGATATATCTCTCAGCTCGCTCACTCTCAATTCTAAGAGGTTCAACGCGATCTTCAATTTCAGATAAGATATCCTGAATTCTCAGCAAATTATCACTCGTGGTTTTTAATTTCTTTTCTGTCTCAGTCTTTCTCGATTTGTATTTGACAATTCCCGCTGCTTCTTCAAAAAGCATTCTTCTTTCATCTTTGTTGTTGCTGAGGACTTCGTCTATCCGGCCTTGTCCAATAATTGAATACCCTTCTCGGCCGATACCTGTGTCCATGAAAAGTTCCCTGACGTCCTTGAGGCGACATGGCATCTGATTCAACAAATACTCACTTTCACCTGAACGATGAACACGACGAACTATTGAAATTTCATCGTACTCCAGTGGGAAGAACTGCTGCGAATTGTCAAAAATCAACTTGACTTCAGCAAGTCCGAGAGATTTCCTGTGTTTTGTACCACTGAATATGACGTCTTCCATCTTGGACCCTCTGAGAGTCTTGACCCTCTGTTCTCCAAGAACCCATCTGACAGCATCGGTAATATTACTCTTTCCGCTGCCATTCGGGCCTACTACACAGGTCACACCGTTTTTGAACTCTATGACCGTTTTATCTGCAAATGATTTGAAGCCTCTCATTTCTACTCTTTTTAAATACAAGATCTCACCCCTGATTATCGCATTACATCGATAGAATGCGTGGTATTTTTACTGATTATTTTTATGGTATGAATGGGTATGGAATCATCTGAGATAATTCTGAATTTCAGCTCACCGTAGATTTCGCTGAGTTTGATCCAATTGGTTTTTCCCTGTCCACTTACAAATGAAGCTTGACTCTTGTTGACCAAAACTTTCAGTTCATCATGATGTCCATATTGATTTAAATAATTTGATAAGGCGTCAAAAAACAAAAATGACATGACCAAAGCACCAAAGGCTGGATGAAATGGCCCTGCTATAATATCTGCGCCTAAATCGATCAAGTCTGTTTTTTGAAGTCCCAGCCGGATGACCGGAATATCATTTACTGTAAATCGCTTATAAGCCTTAGCCACAACCGCTACTGCTTCGTCGAGAGGTATAGGTGAATAGTGTTCGCCTAGCGACAATTCCGCAAGTTCAGTCTCCTTGATGACCAGCGCAGGATAAATCCTCACACAATTTGGCCTCAGTTTTATTGCTTCATCTACCGACTCCAAAAATTTTGTCTCACTATCACCAGGCAATCCATACATGAGTTGAATACCAAATTTAAAATCATATGCCTTAAGTAATGAAATCGCCGTAAAAATCGCGGTACGATCGTGACCTCTTTTGGACTTGAGAAGCACATCATCGTGAAAAGATTGACATCCAAGTTCCACCATATCGACTTCATAAAATTTTAGCAACTCCAAAACCTCAACCGATATGTAATCCGGTCGGGTTGACAATCTGATTTTGTGTATTCTACCACAATCCCTATATTTTTTTGCAATTTGCAGATATTCTTTTTGAAGATTCAGATCTAGACCTGTAAAACTTCCACCATAAAAAGCGATTTCAATCTGATCAAAATGCATCGTTTCCAAATAAGTTTCGATGTGGGTACTCACATCCATCATGGACATGACATCTGTGACCCCAGTGATTTTTCTTTGATTACAGAACACACAATCATTTTTGCATCCCATATGAGATATGAAAATGGGAATTATTCCAATACTAGCTTTCATTGTTTTTTAACCATCTGAGTCCTTCCTTGGCGGCTTCTTGTTCAGATTCCTTTTTACTTCTACCTGAACCGATACCAATGACTTCATCATTCAATTTCACATTGGTATGAAACATTTTTGAATGGTCAGGACCTTCCTCATTGAAGATTTCATAACGGATTTTATTGCCTTTCTTCACCTGGATTACTTCTTGAAGTTGTGTTTTATAATCTGTGAAAAGCTTGCCTTGTGAAGCGTTATCAATGATTTCTTTCATGTGATTTAAAACGAATCCTCTCACCACATCGATTCCTCCATCAAGATACATTGCTGCAATTATGGCTTCAAACGCATCGGAAAGAATGGACGTACGCACGCGACCACCTGTGAGTTCCTCTCCTCTTCCAAAGTACATGAACTCACCTATTTCAAGTTCTCGTGACGCGTCTCCAAGAGAGGATTCGCACACGATTTTAGCTCTGATTTTAGTGAGTTGACCTTCTTCGAGGTTGATATAATGACTGTAAAGATACTCACTGATCACAAGCCCAAGAACTGAATCTCCAAGGAATTCCAGTCGTTCATTGTTCTTCATTCGATCTTTCTTGTTTTCATTGGCATATGAACTATGTGTCAAGGCACGAATCAAATAATCCTTATTTTTAAATACATAGTTGAGCCTAGTTTCAATTTGTTTGATGATATTCTCCATTTTTTTCTCCTTTACATGAAAGGATATTTAAATATACCATGACAATTACTGTGATAACATATTTAAACAACCTTTATAGACACACTAACTATTTTATAATTTTAAGACATAAAAAACAACTGGATTTATTAAATGATTTGTAAATGTAAATGACCCATGCTCACATGGGTCATTCAGCCTGTAGCTTATTCGTTTGTGGTACTATCGATTTCCTCGCTGGTCAAACCTGCGATTTTCATTTTAATTTCATTTACCAGGTTGGTCTGCACACCCAATTGGGCATATTTTATAGCGTTTTTGAACGCCTTCGCATTGGAAGAACCATGTGCTTTGACAACAAGACCATTGATGCCGAGAAGTGGTGCTCCACCATATTCTGTATAGTCAAGCATCTTTTTGAAATCGCCTAGATTTTTCTTGAGCAATAATCCACCGATTTTTCCAATGGTGTTTTTCATGATTTCGCGTTTAAGTCCTTTTACGAGTGACAATGCAACGCCTTCAGTCAATTTCAGAATTATATTGCCTGTAAAGCCATCTGCGACTATGACATCTACTTTCCCCGATGGAACATCCCGACCTTCCACATTGCCTACAAAGTTGAGTTCCGTCTGCTTAAGCAATTGATGGGTATCGATGTAAAGGGGGGTTCCTTTTGTTTCTTCAGCACCGATATTGACCAGAGCTACTTTTGGATTTTCAATACCGAGAATTTTCTCAGCATACATACTGCCCATGTAAGCAAATTCAATGAGATTACGTGGTTTGCACTCTGCATTTGCACCTGCGTCAACTAACACAGATGCCCCTTCCATGGTTGGATATATGGTACAAATTGCAGGTCTGTCGATTCCTTTGATTCTACCGACTTTGAATAGTCCACCTGCGAGTAAGGCACCAGTGTTTCCAGCCGAGACAAATGCGTCAACCTCACCTTTTCTGAGTGCTTTGAGTCCAACCACCATAGAAGAATCGCTTTTGCTCTTGATCGCTTTGACAGGCTTGTCATCATTTTCAATTACTTCTGTCGTATGTACGATTTCTATACGCGCCGAGTCATATTTGTATTTTGAGAGCTCATTCTTGATCATAGATTCATCGCCAAATAAGACGACATCGCCAGAAATCATTTCCAGTGATTCCACTGCGCCTTTGACATTTTCCACAGGAGCAAGGTCGCCCCCCATTGCATCAAAACCAATTTTCATAATCCACCTCTATTATTAAACTAATACAATCATACGGAAAAAAAACAAAAAAGGCAATAGCACAGGGCTACTACCTTTTATCTAGAAACGATTACGCTTCTTTTTGTTTAGCATCTCTACTGTAATAGAAACCACATTCCGCACATTCTCTGTGTGATACGTTTGCTGCTTTACATTTTGGACATTCGATAATGTTTGGAGCAACCATTTTAGTAGTACTTGCTCTTCTCTTATCTCTTCTCGCTTTACCTATCTTACGCTTAGGTACTGCCATATCTTAACACCTCCTTAATCTAAGTGAATAAATTCTTAAGCGCCTCAAGTCTCGGGTCGATTCTCTCATCACTACATGTACACGTTTCTTTATTCAGGTCCGTACCACACCTAGGACATAGTCCCTTGCAATTTTCACTGCATATAACCTGCAATGGCAAATTGAGGGTGATTTCTTCCTCAAGAATCGGAGCCAAATCAAGCACGCTGGATTCCAGCAGTGTCTCTTCATCTGATCCTTCTGTATCCAGTTTTGTAACCAATAGTCGCTCCACAGTGTTCATCAGACTTATGGTCACTCTTTCCAAACATCTGTGACATTCGAAAATCATATCGCCAGAATAAGTGAGGGTCAAGTCATAGCGTTTACCAATCTTTTTGATTTTTCCAAAAACGTTGATAACCGACGCGTCGACACTCTTGATCGATTCCAAATAAGACTCGCTTAATATAAGATCGAAATAAAATTCCAGTTGATCCTGGAGTCCATTAATTACTTTTGTTAAATCAAGGTTCATATTATCACCTCTTCAATGCAACATTAACATTATATTTATTACGGAGAGGTTTGTCAAGTAAAAGTACTTACACATATATGAATTTCTTATTTAAGAAGATCCAGTGTATCTCTAGCGATCATGAGTTCCTCATTTGTTGGAACCACCATAATTTTCACTGTTGAATCATCTGTATTCACGAAAGCTTCCTTGCCTCTTACATGATTCTTTTCAGAGTCGAGCTTGGCTCCCATAAATTCGAGACCTTTACAGATTTCCTTACGACTTTCAATACCATTTTCACCTAAACCAGCTGTAAATACTATAGCATCAGCTCCGCCAAGTACCGCAGCATACGCTCCGATATATTTTCTAACGTTGTCATGGTAGATATCCAGTGCAAGTGCTGCTCTTTCATTACCTGCCGCAGCTGCGTCTTCGATGTCTCTGAAGTCGCTGCTTACCCCTGAAATACCCAAAACACCTGATTTCTTGTTCATGATATCGTTCATCTGGTCAAGAGTCAAACCTTCTTTTCCCATGATGTAAGTTACGATTTGAGGGTCTATGTCACCACAACGGGTACCCATTACAAGACCTTCGAGTGGCGTGAATCCCATAGAAGTATCTACAGATTTGCCACCATCGATTGCTGCGATAGACGCGCCATTTCCGAGATGACAAGAGATGATTTTAGTTTCTGCTAATGGTTTTCCTAACATTTCTGCCGCTCTTTGTGATACGTATCTGTGGCTGGTGCCATGGAAGCCGTATCTTCTGACATGATCTCTTTCATAATATTCATAAGGAAGCGCATAAACATATGCTTGTTTTGGCATAGTTTGGTGGAAAGCTGTATCGAAAACGCCAACATTTTCAATATTAGGTAAAAGTTCTTGTATAGCCTTGATGCCGATGATGTTTGGTGGATTATGAAGTGGAGCGATTTCAATGCAATCTTCCAGTGCTGAAATCACATTATCATTGATCACTACTGAAGCGCTGAATTTCTCTCCGGCATGAACAACACGGTGTCCCGCTGCATTGATTTCCTCAAGTGATGAAATTGCACCATATTCAGGATGAACAAGTGCAAACAGTACTTGTGAAAGTGCGTCTTTATGATTGTGCATAGGCACTTCAATCACAGTTTTTTCTTTACCTTCAGCTTCTTGTTTGAGTCTAGAACCTTCAATGCCGATTCTTTCTACTAATCCTTTTGCCAAAACACTTTCGTCTTTCATATTGAAGAGTTGGTACTTAAGCGACGAACTGCCACAATTGATTACTAAAACATTCATTTAATGCCCTCCTTGATTGTATCTTAAAGATAATTAAAATCTTAGTGCTTTCGGT
>JAGXHV010000004.1 GCA_024636005.1 Bacillota bacterium | reverse complement strand
TGAACCGTGACTCCTGTGATGGTATCTCCACTTGAAATCACAGATTCATGCACTTTCATGCCGTAAAAGCCTTTTCCTGAGTGTCTGGGAATAAGCGATGGATGGATGTTTATGATTCTCTCTTTGAAAGTAGAAATGACATTAGAAGGCAAAATATTAAGATACCCCGCCAATACCACTAGATCAATCTTCTCGCTCACAAGCAAATTCAGCAGTGCTTTTTCGCGTTCAATTTCATCTGGATAATTGCCTTTTCCTATATAATATGCGGGAATGCCTGCATTTTCAGCCCTCTCGAGTCCAAAAGCCTCTTTACGGTTTGAAACGACACAACCGACCTCAAGATCCAGCTTTCCCGATTCAACCGCATCAAGAATGGATTGTAAATTGGTGCCACCACCTGAAATAAGAACCGCAATTCTTACTTTTGACATAATACGACCCCTTCGTCACCTTTTACAATACTGCCGATCACTGAACAAACCTCACCATTTGATTCCAGTGATTGAATGGTCGCATCAACCTCTTCTGCACTGACCACTACTATAAATCCGATGCCCATATTGAAGGTACCAAACATATCTTCAATGGAGATGTCCCCTTTTTCTTGCATAACTCTAAAAATTGGAAGGGGTGTCCATGCATTCAAATTGATTTCTGCCGAAAGTCCCTTTTGAAGAATTCTAGGAATATTCTCATAAAATCCCCCACCAGTCATGTGCACAGCACCCTTAACTTTGACTTTATCAAACAACTCGAGCATGGATTTCACGTAGATTCTTGTTGGAGTCAAAAGAGACTCTCCAAGTGTTTCTCCCAGTTCATCGATGTAGTCGTTCACACCAAGTCCCATACGCTCGAAAAACAATTTTCTCACCAGTGAGAATCCATTGGAATGCACACCACTTGAACCAATTCCGACCATTACATCGCCTGGATTGATATCTTTTCCTGAAATAATTTTTGATTCTTCAACCACGCCGACTGCAAAACCAGCCATGTCATATTCACCATCGCTGTAAAAACCTGGCATCTCAGCAGTTTCGCCACCGAGAAGAGGCATCTTTGAAAGCTTGCAACCATCAGTGATCCCTTTGACCAGTTCAGCGGCTTTTTCTGCTTTTAGTTTGCCTGTGGCAAGATAGTCCAGAAAAAACAGCGGAGTAGCGCCTTGGCAAAGGATGTCATTCACACACATGGCGACAAGATCTTGTCCCACAGTGTCATGACGGTCCATCATGAAAGCGATTTTCAGTTTGGTGCCAACGCCGTCGGTTCCTGCTACGAGGACAGGATTTTCAAATTTTCCGCTCAATCTCAGCAATCCACCAAAACTACCGAGATCACCGATCACATCATCATTGAAGGTTTCCTTGACATGCTTTTTCATAAGTTCAACTGCTTTTGCGCCTTCTTTTACATCGACTCCCGCAGAAGCATATGTTAATTTGTCATCCATTATTTCAATCTCCTTATGATTACTCAAATCTCAATTTGTCAGCACTCTCTGGAACTTCCATAGGATAATCGCCATCAAAACACGCAGTACAAAGTTCGCATTTTGGAAGTCCGATACCTTTTACCAAGCCTTCAGCACTTAAATAAGCAAGACTATCCGCACCAATCATCTCTCTGATCTCTTCAACCGTTTTGATTGCTCCAATCAAGTGTTGACGGTTTGGTGTATCGATTCCGAAATAACAAGAATGAGTCACTGGTGGCGAGCATACTCTGATGTGAACTTCTTTTGCGCCCGCATCTTTGAGGGTCTTGACGAGTTTCGCACTCGTTGTCCCTCTGACGATGGAATCATCTATCAATATCAATCGTTTGCCGTTTATGTTGTCCTTCATGGCATTGAGCTTCAGTCTAACCGCAAGTTCTCTCGATTTTTGATCGGGTTGGATGAATGTTCTACCCATGTATTTGTTCTTGATTAGACCCACATCAAATGGAATTCCTGATTCTTCAGCATACCCAATCGCAGCAGCAGTGCCTGAATCTGGAACCGCAATAACCATGTCAGCATCCACTGGATTTTCTCTCGCAAGAATCTTACCTGCTT
This sequence comes from Bacillota bacterium, assembly GCA_024636005.1. Classification (GTDB taxonomy): domain Bacteria; phylum Bacillota; class Clostridia; order Peptostreptococcales; family Acidaminobacteraceae; genus Fusibacter_D. The sequence continues at coordinate 6,185 of JAGXHV010000004.1, read as the reverse complement.
CTTTTCTGGTTACAAATACATTTCTGCCGTCGATGATACTATCTGGTCTAGCAAAATAGACATACTCAAATGAACAAACCGCTTTTCTGCAATTCTCTGCAAATCGCATACTCTCGATTCCATTTGAATCAATGATCACGACTTCACCCGGCTCGATATCCCTAACGAACTCAGCACCGACAACATCATGGGCGCAAGTTTCAGACGCGAGCACATAACCCCCGTCTATCTTTGCAAGTGATAATGGTCTAAGACCGTTTCTGTCCCTTACACCAATCAGCAAATTGTCTATGATGATTACCAGTGCGAATGAGCCTTTGATTTCCTTTACCGATTCAATGACCGCTTCTTTCATACCCATATGGTAATTACGTGCTATAAGGTTTGCAATGACTTCCGTATCGATTGACGTCTGGAAGATTGACCCTTCGTCTTCTAGTTTCTCTCTGATTTCTCCGGCATTCACGAGGTTTCCATTGTGAGCAAGTGCAATACTGCCTCCTTTGTATCTGACCACAAGGGGCTGGGCATTGGAAACATAACTTTCTCCTGTAGTAGAATACCGTACATGTCCGATGCCTATGTCTGCAGGAAGCCTGTCAAGAATTTCATTGCTGAACACTTCCTGAACCAAACCCATTTCTTTGTAATATTGCATCTTATTATCTTTAAGCACTGCAATTCCAGCACTTTCTTGTCCTCTGTGCTGTAGGGCGATCAGCCCGTAACAGACCATTTGAGAAATAAGAGGCACACCAGGTGCATGGATGCCGATGACACCACATTCTTCGTGCAGTTTATCTGAGCCGTGAAATACTTCCATCATTAATCCTCCAGTCCGTTATTTTTGAACTCTATCAAGTACTTCCTGATAAACAGATTCCACGTCACCAAGATCTCTTCTGAAACGGTCTTTGTCCATTTTCTTGTCCGTATTTGCATCCCATAGTCTGCAGGTGTCAGGTGATATTTCATCGGCCAAAATCACTTTTCCATCGTAAGTTCCGAACTCCAATTTGAAGTCTATGAGTTTCAAATCTCTTTCTATGAAAAACTTTTGAAGCAAAGTGTTGATTTTAAGCGCATAATTTTTGATGGTCTCAACTTGATCTTTTGTTGCATATCCCATTGCGGCGATATGGTAATCATTGATCATCGGATCTCCAAGTTCATCGTTTTTGTAACAGAACTCAAGAACGGTTTCTTTCATGATGACGCCTTCCTCAAGACCGAGACGCTTTGCAAGTGAGCCTGCAGCCACATTTCTTACGATAACTTCAAGCGGTAGGATTTCCACTGCTTTGACCACTTGCTCGCGATCGCTTAGGAGTCCTTCGAAATGAGTCGGAATGCTTTCAAGTTCCAGCATTTGAAATAAAAGAGCGCTCATTTTGTTGTTGACTATACCTTTGTCCAGAATCTGACCTTTTTTCTCGCCGTTGAATGCTGTGGCATCATCTTTATATTCAATCCAATAACGGCCTTTAACATCAGTCTTATAAACTCTTTTCGCTTTACCTTCGTATAACATTTCCAGTTTGTTCATCATGGCCTCCTAATATTTGGATTGAATCGCTTGGTCTTTTTCAAGAACCTTCTCTGACATGGTTTTTTTATAAGCATGCATTTTAACTCTTAGTTCAGGATATTTGATCGATAACATCTGTACCGCCAAAAGTGCAGCATTTTCCGCACCGTTGATCGCTACTGTCGCTACAGGGATTCCACTTGGCATCTGGACGATTGAAAGTAGGGAATCCAGTCCATCAAGTGTGGAGGATTGAATTGGTAAGCCTATAACCGGTAACACTGTGACTCCCGCGATGACGCCAGGAAGGTGAGCTGCTTTTCCCGCAGCACCAATGATGACTTCAACACCTCTTGCTTCCGCTCCGATGGCGTACTCAATGGCAAGGTGTGGCGTTCTGTGAGCTGAAAGTACACGTGCCTCGACTTCCACTCCGAATTCTTTTAAAATATTGATGCTTTTTTCAACAATCGGGAAATCCGAATCGCTTCCCATTAAAATCGAAACTTTCATAAAACCTCCATAAACCCGAATTATATTCGGGACTTTCGTTATTTTATTCGTCTATATCCATGATAACGAAGATTTTATGTACCGTCAAGGTCTTACGAACAATTTTATATCAAATTAAATTAATATTCAGAAAAAATTAATAAATAAAAAAGCCGAGGTCCATATGAACCCGGCTACTATAACTTATTCAAAAATATACTCTGTAAAATGGTCATACTCTTCATCGGGATGCAACTTACAAACCTCATTGGGATAATGTTGCATCTCAAAACATATGCCTTCATGGTTCTTGTAACCGATATTGTTAGTATAGACGACCACACAAGATTGATTGCTGCTTATGGTCAACTTTCTTCCGCTCAATCTATCCTCCAAAATCACAGAAGGTATATCATCATCAGACTTATTGTTGAGATCAAAAGGATGATCCAGCCCATTAGGGGGATTCGCAAACACTTCGGATAATTTCTTTGGAACCCTGAAATCAAAAGGAGTCCCTAAAACAGATTCGGAAATACTCACAGGAATTCCATTTTCCTGAAGAGGTCTATAAGCTAAAGCATTGATGAATAAAATATGATCATCGAGTTTGATGCCACAATCCCCGGATAAGTTGAAATAATTGTGATGAGTCATATTCAAATGACACAATTGATCCGTGGTCGCTTTGAATGACACTGTCAATCGATTGTCCTCAAACAGTCTAAACTGGGCATAAATCTCCATATTGCCAGGAAATCCTCCCGTCATGTGCTTACGACTTTGAAAAAGTGAAACTCCACAATAATTCATTTCCACACTTCTTTCTCTGATTTCCCAGAGCTGTTTATGAAAACCGGTGTTCCCACCGTGCAAATTTGCCTCAGCGTTGTTCTTTTCCAGTTCATAAGCGATACCATCCAAATTAAGCTGAGCATTTTCAATGCGACCCGCACTTGGTCCTATGATGGTGTTTAAATAAAGCGGATTGGCTAGCATGCTTTTCGGATCATCGTAATTCAGTAAAACATTACCCACATTACCATCTTGATCAGGAACATTGATTGAAATCATGGTACAGCCGTAATTTAAAATTTGAACCGTCATTCCCCCATTATCAAGCGTTATGCAGTCGACTTCAAGATTCAATAGTTCACTGAATGGTTCGTGTTTTGAAATTTCAACGCGCATGTTCACCTCCTATAATAGACAGCCTTCCTCTAAAAACTTGAGTACACCTTCATAATGTTCCTTATACACACCGGAATCTATCAGGGCAAGTTCGAACTTTTTACCTATCTCATCATCAAAAAACTTGGATAAAGCTTGTTCATCAGAAATCAGATCTTTTATGGTTTCACCCAGAGATGCCACCCATTGATCGTGCTTGATCAGTTCAGGGGTATCGTCAAACATGCCCGACTTGTACCCGCCGGATGCCACGAGCATTTCCATCACTTGATTCTTTTCAGCAACCAGACGTCCTGGAAGTACAGCAAGTCCCATAACTTCAATCAGACCGATATTTTCACGTTTGATATGATGATGTTCATCATGTGGATGAAAAAGACCGGATGGATGCTCGGGAGTGTGTCTGTTGTTCCTGAGGGCCAAGTAGAGTTCATAAACACCGTTTTTCTTTCTCATGATCGGTGTCACTGTATTATGCCTTTGGTCGGTATGTGATATCAAATCGTAATCGAAATCACTGTATTCAATCCAGCTGGAAAGAATATTGTCGGCAAGATCAATCAGTCTCTCACGATCCCTACTAGAAAGCTTCACTACAGAAAGTGGCCACTCCAAAACAGATATGTCGACGTTCGGATAATCCGCTGCGTTATACCTTGCAACTTCTTTCGCGCGCATCATCGGCATTTCATAGTTGCCAGCCTGATAATGGTCATGTGTGAGAATCGACCCACCCACTGTATGCAGATCCGCGTTGGATCCAACAAAATAATGGGGCAGTAAATCCACGAAATCACTCAGTCTCACAAAAGTGTTTCTGTCAATTTTCATATTTCGGTGTTCTTTACAGAGCACTATGGCGTGTTCATTGTAATATACATAAGGTGAGTACTGAAAATACCAGTCTTCTCCTCCAAGATCCATTTTCACAAGTCGATGATTTTGTCTTGCCGGGTGCTTGATATTGCCACCATAACCCGCATTTTCCACACAAATTAGACACTTTGGATAGACCGAAGGCTTGGCTTCCTTCATCATCGCTATCTCTTTGGGACTCTTCTCAGGTTTGGAAAGATTGATGGTGATATCCAGTTCTCCGAATGCTCCATTCGAAGTCCAGCTTACATTGTTTTTCACCCTGTCCATTCTGATATACGCACTTCTATTCGACAGAGCGTAAAAATAGGCTGTGGCTTTTTCAGGTGATTCTTTGTGAAGCGCCCAAAATTTCTGATTGAGTTCAGAGTTCCTCGGTAACAGTTTTGACATCAACTCAGCCTGAAAAGACTCGATTTCATATTCGAGCTCAAGGCGATCCTTATGATTGGCTACAAATGCACCAAGCAAATCATAAATGTCATCATCAGAGGGTTCTCTCGCCACGTCATCCAGATCACATTCAATCTGAAGAAAGCGCCAAAGCTCATTTCTGACCACTTCGACATCACAGATTGTCATTAGCTTATTTTTGATTCCATAATCCAATAATTTTTCAACCAAAACAAAATCATTCATTCCATACTCCCGCTCCGCTTGAAATAACGGCTTTATAAAAACTAGGTACAAGTCCTGTCTGATCAATGTAAACTCTACGGATGTGATCCTCGTAATCTTCAACATGTGCCTTGTGCACAAGTGCAACGACACAGCCTCCAAAACCCGCTCCTGTCATTCTGGCACCAAGCACACCACTGAGTGGTCTACCCGCGTCGACAATGACATCGAGTTCATCACAACTGACTTCGAAATGATATCTGAGTGAATCATGGGACCTATACATCCATTCACCAAAAGCCATCAGATCTCCGGATTTCAGTGCTATGCTTGCCCGCTGTGTCCTATATTGTTCCATTACTGCATGATGTGTGCGTTTGTAAACTTCCTCAGAAGGCATCAGTTCTGTCAATGACAACCATTCTTTCGGTGTCAGCTCGCAGATTCCGCTGAGAGGTCTCACTTCATTAAGTGCTTTTAGCCCAAGGTCACAGGCAATCCTTCTCGCATTATACGCCGAGTCCACCAATCCTCTTTTCTTGTTGGTGTTGACTATCATCAAAAGATAGTCACCAAGTTCAAGGGGCACATGATCGTACTCCAGTGTATTGCAATCGAGTAAAATGGCGTGGTCCTTTTCACACATGGCGATGGAAAATTGATCCATGATGCCACAATTCACACCATTGAACTGATTTTCAGATCTTTGACTGAGAGTAGCAATGTCTTTCTTGGAAAGTCCAAGTGCATAGTGGTCATTGATCATAGTAGCAGTCAGCACCTCAATTGATGCTGAAGAAGAAAGACCAGCGCCATTGGGTAAATCTCCGTAAAACAGAACGTCAAATCCATGATCAAGCACATTACCCATCATCTGAATCTCATTGAATATCCCCATAGGATAGTTGCACCAATCCATTGCGGCGTCATATTTAATGTTACCAAGGTTGAACCTAAATATGCCCTGATCCTCAAAATTAAGGGAAATCATGTGTACTTCACGATCAAGTCTAGGTCTAATCAACGCGTAAGTTCCAAGGTTGATGGCACACGGCATCACCAGGCCACCATTGTAGTCGATATGTTCTCCGATCAAGTTGACGCGACCAGGCGAGAAATACATAGACAAATTATCTATATTATCATCGAAATATTCAATGAATTTACTTTTCATATTTTCCTTCACAATTCTTCCTCCATCTATCAAGAATTCACATAACCGTCGGGATGTCCTTTATGCCATCTCCAAGCATCAGTAATCACGCGCTCTACGTTACTCAAGCGCGGTTCCCATCCGAGAATTCGTTTTGCTTTTTCAGCGGATGCGACTAGAACTGAGGGATCTCCGGCTCTGCGAGGTCCAATTTCGACAGGAATAGGATGTCCGGTGATTTTTCTGGAAATATCTATGATTTCCTTAACTGAAAAACCTTCTCCGGTTCCAAGGTTGAATATGTCACTTTCATTGCCAGTTCTAAGG
>JAGXHV010000037.1 GCA_024636005.1 Bacillota bacterium | reverse complement strand
TGTATTCAATCTGGTTGATCAAGGTATTGTTCTTCTTTTTAGAGGTGGACTCAATGAAGTTCATTGCTTGTTCTACTGTCAAGAAGGACGGTTGACGGATCATGAGTTCAAATTTCAGATTACTCTTGTCTTTCAGACCCAATGAGGGGTCGATGAGATCCCATATGCCCTCCAGTGGATAAACAGTATACTCATAATAATCTTTTGGGGGTTCGGATGATTTGTATGACATTTTGACGGCATAGGATACAGAATAAAGGGCTTCTATGTATTCTGAGAAAAATGAATCGTTAGGGTTGCCTTCCCCTTTCAAGGTGAAATAAGTCAGTTCAGGAACCATAATGATTTCCGGAGTTGTTTTAGGCAAATACAGTGCTTTCTCGTGTTTTTTCCATTCGTGTTTCATTTGAACCTCCTACATGTGTTAATTTAATCGCTCTACTTAATATCAGTATATCGCATAATTATATAAAGTGTCATATATTATGATTAAGCTACTTTATATGTTGAACTGTTACGCAGCATAATAAGGTTGTTTGATCGTTTGACTACACAATAAAAAACCCGCAATCCTTTGAAGGATGCGGGTTCTTAATTGAGTAAATCTATAAGCCGAGTTCTGTATTAGACGATCATCTATCTAGGCGAAACGTTACCGATCCGCTCAAGCGACCTACCAACGGGGGAGACGAGCAGCCTCCTTTTTACACCCTACTTGGTCTTGCTCCAGATGGGGTTTACAGAGCCACATAGTCGCCTATGCGCTGGTGAGCTCTTACCTCACCTTTCCATCCTTACCTCAAAAAGAGGCGGTCTATTTCTGTTGCACTTTCCTTGGAGTCACCTCCACTGGGGATTACCCAGCATCCTGCTCTACGGAGCTCGGACTTTCCTCGTGCATAAGCACGCGATCATCTGATTTACTCTAAATCATTATACTTGATGTGGTGAGATTAAGCAATCCCTTTATAATTTCTTAATATTAATCATCTTTCTTCTTTCTTGCCAATTTAAGACCACCGAAGCCACTGATTATCGCCATGTAAAACCCTAAATCATAAAACCAACCACTATTATAGATCTCATAGACACGTATATTTTTATTGAATATCCCGATGATCAATGAAAAAGGTGCTACCCACCCATGCCATACACCCCAAAAGAAGCCCGCTGGATTCTCAGAAGTGTTTTTTCCATCTCCAGGGACACAACTGGTCAATGTCAACAAAAGAACAATGAGAATTAGAAACAATGCAATTTTTTTAGAATTCATAATAAACCTCCTACGGATTTATGGGATTGTTTTTAACGTCCCTCTTCTTTTGGATCTAGTGCTGATCTCAGTCCCTCTCCCATCAAATTGATGCTGATGACGGTGAGAGAAATAAGAGTCACAGGAAAAAACCACATCCAATAATAGCTGTTGTTCACCATATTGGCACCTCTTATATTAGGAATCAGATTTCCCCAGGTAGGAATCGTTTCGGGAAATCCCATACCTACAAATGACAGCATCAACTCAATGAGTATAGCATTTGCAATTACTGTGGCTGATGAAGCTATGATCACACCAAAAACATTTGGAAGAAGGTGTTTGAATATTTTGGACATTTTACTAAGTCCCAGCAGTTCAGCGGCGCTCATAAACTCAGTGTTTTTATAAACTATGATTTGACCACGTATGATTCTCGCAAGACTTGGGAAATTAAGGAATCCATAAAGTCCCATGACCACCATCATTCTCTCAAGTGGTTCAAGTTTAAAGGCAAAAACCGCTGTAAAAGAAATCAGAAGTGGCAACAAGGGCATGACATGTATGAATTCTGTAAATCGCATCAATAGTTTATCCGTCCATTTTCCATTATACCCCGAAATTGCACCAACTATTGTTCCTACAGCAATTGTAATAATGGCGGAATACATTGCCATAACCAATGTGATTCGGCCCCCATAAAGTACCCGGATAAACATGTCTTGTCCATATCGGTCAGTACCGAACGGATGTATTAAAGATGGAGACATATATCTGTCCACTACGCTAAAATATTGGAGAGGGTAAGGAGATAGCATTGGCCCAATGATTGTAGCCATGATAATAATCAGTAGTAGCAAAGCACCTACTATTGCAATTGGGGACTTTTTGAAGCGAATAATTGCAAGCCGCCATGGACCTAGAGTTTCTGTAGTATTTTTATACATCATTCACCCTCCATTTCAGCATTCATTTTAGGATCCGCTATTCCATAGAAAATATCCGCAAGCAAATTTCCAAATACCGATGCTAGCGCAAAAATCAAAATCAATAGTGATAACATGGATGTATCTCTTCTAAAAACGGCATATAAAAATTCAAGACCGATCCCGGGCCATGCAAATACTGCCTCAACAAAAATATTGCCTACAAAAAGCGTCGGGATCATGACTCCAATTAGTGAAATGATCGGAATGAGAGCATTTCTGAACGCATGTTTATAGATTACTGTCCTCTCTTTAAGGCCCTTGGATCTGGCAGTTCTAATATAGTCTTGATTGATGACGTCCACTACAGCATTTCGGATATATCTGGAGACACTTCCCACTCCTACAAGTGTCAAAGTAAGAACCGGCAATATCATATGTCTCATAACATCGAGGATTTCAACAAGTTTCGATGGATATCCCTTTATAATATAGATTATGGATCGCATACCTGTTGGAGGAATCCATGATATGTTGACGGCAAGCAGTCTCATCAAGTAAATACCTATGAAAAATGAAGGTAATGATATAGCAATCAAAGTTGTAGTAGAGAAAAAATTATCAAACAAACTATTTCTCTTCGCAGCAGATCTGACTCCAATCGGAATCGCAAGGAGAAATGTAAGAACCATCGCGGTGAAATTCAACATGAAAGTTCTCCAGATCAAAATGCCAACAATATCGCCTGCCGGTCTTCTATAATAAAGTGATGTGCCGAAATCACCCCTGATCGCACCAAAAACCCACTCGAAGTATCTCACATGCCAAGGTCTATTGTACTGAAGCACTTCTTGCATTTGTTTGATTTGCTCTGGTGAAGGTCTAGGTGAACCTTCCGGTAAGGAGTTGATATATGAGATAAGCTCATTACCAGGCATGGCATCAATAATTATAAAAATGACTAATGTTATTGCGATCAGAAGTGGAATCGCCTGTAGTATCCTATGTAATATAAACCGCTTCAATGTTGTCCTCCCTTGATGCTTTTTACAATAATTATAACTGAATAAAAAGGAAAAGTAATACATGTTAAGAAATGTTTAAAAAAAGCACCTGTAAAATTACAGATGCTTAATGAGCGGATATTCCATCTCTGATACTTTTGTAAATACATCATAATTCTTATCTGAAATTCTACCATCAATTAATGCTTTGAAATGAACCAGATAAACAGACTCGCTTTCATAGTGACCAACATCAATAAGAGTAAGATTGGTTCCTATTACATTTTGACATTCATGATATTTCAAATCTGAAGTAATGAAAACATCGGCTTGTGTCGAAATAGCATGAGTAATGAAATCAGATGATGCTCCACTTGAAATAACAACTTTTCGAACTACTTTATTATTTGATGAATTTGAAACCTTCACATGATCAATTTGAAAAACATTTTTAACCTTTGCAATGAATTCATCAAAGGACATAATGCTACCAAGACTTCCAACAATACCATGACCATATTTCAAATCAGTTCCTTCAGGTATTAAAATTTGAAGTTGCTCGAGTTCCAGAGAATCCGCCAAGTATCGATTGATGCCATTTGAAAATACTTTGTCCAAATTGGTATGCGCCGCAATGATGGCGATTTCATTTTGAATCGCCTCAATCAATATTCTACCAATCCGATCACCAGTTGTTATCTTCCTTAGGGGACTAAATATAATCGGATGATGGGTTACAATCAGATCAAATCCTTCTTCAATGGCTTCTTTGAGGACTTCTTCCGTAAGATCAAGAGCAATTAGGATTCGATTGACAACTTGATTCTCGTTACCGATAAGCAATCCAACATTATCCCAAGAATCCGCAGTTTCAAAGGGTGCAATTTGATCAATCATTTTCAAAATTTTGTTGACCGAAGTCATCATAAGTCTTCCTCCTTTACCTTTTGTAAGATGGAATCTATTATATTGAGTTTTTTGAAGCAAATATCGAATTTTGAAGCCTGTGAATTGCTTTTTTCAAGTTGCTTCACTATTATTTCATATTTATGTCGTCGGTACAGTAAAAATTTAATGTATTCGTCTTTATTGATTTTTGTGATTTTGTAGCCGAATTCCAAATCATTTGAACAATCATGAATTGGAAATGTTGAATCGTTCTCATGATCTGATATTTCTATAATCTCATAATATTTTGACCCTTCATGGACATAATGATCGCTTTTAATCCTAAAGCCTTGACCCAGCAACCACTGTCTTAAAACATTTTGTTCTGTCATTGGTTGTAAAAGCAAAGTTTCAAATGATTTTGATTTCTTAAGATCCTGAGACAAAATGTCTATGATCAATCCTCCACCCATGCCAGCAATCACAACAGTGTCCACCTCTGCATACTCCAGAGGTTCTATCCCTGATCCTAGCCTAAATTCAGTTTGATCTGAAAAGTCAGCCTCTCTGAATGATCGTTTTGCGTTTTCAAGAGGTCCCAAATTGATATCGCATAGGATGCAGTGTTCCACGCTTCCCTTTTCGAGCAAATGTAATGGCAAATAACCATGGTCCGTACCAATATCAGCTAATCTTTGTGACGCATCTGCAAGTTTTGCCAGCATACTCAGTCTACCAGATAATTTATATTTGATCATATTTTACGTCCTTTACGATATATTAAAAAAAAACCAGTCCAGATTGGATGCACGCATCATACTAGACTGGAAAATCTTATTCTAAATAATCCTTGAGCTTTTTACTTCTGCTTGGATGTTTTAATTTTCTTAGAGCTTTTGCCTCGATCTGACGAATACGTTCTCTGGTCACATCGAATTCCTTCCCTACTTCCTCAAGAGTTCTGGCGCGCCCATCTTCGAGTCCAAATCTTAATTTAAGAACCTTTTGCTCACGAGGTGTCAAGGTTTCAAGTACTTCCATCAGCTGCTCTTTGAGCATGGAGAATGCTGCTGCGTCAGCCGGAGCCGGTGCATCATTGTCTGGGATGAAATCGCCGAGATGCGAATCTTCCTCTTCACCGATTGGAGTTTCGAGGGAAACTGGTTCTTGTGCGATTTTTAGGATTTCTCTGACTTTATCGACAGTCATATCCATTTCTTTTGCAATTTCCTCAGGAAGAGGTTCTCTTCCGAGTTCCTGCAACAGCTGTCTTTGAACACGAATCAATTTATTAATGGTCTCAACCATATGAACTGGTATTCTTATTGTACGAGCTTGATCTGCGATTGCTCTTGTTATGGCTTGTCTGATCCACCATGTCGCATATGTGGAAAATTTAAATCCTTTAGTCCAGTCGAATTTCTCGACGGCTTTAATCAAGCCAAGGTTACCCTCTTGAATCAAATCTAGGAATAACATCCCTCTTCCAACATATTTCTTAGCGATACTGACGACCAGACGCAAATTCGCTTCACACAATTTTTTCTTGGCATCTTCATCACCAGTTGCCATACGCTTAGCGAGATCAACTTCTTCTTCACCTGATAAAAGTGCAACTTCACCAATCTCTTTAAGATACATGCGCACAGGGTCATCGATATTGATTCCCTTTGGAACAGAGATATCAATAATTTTTTCCTTGTCTGCTTCTTCATCTTCTTCATCTGAGCGGTCTAATTTGTCAAGATCATCCAAATCATCGAGATCATCAAGGTCATCAATATCTTCGATGTCTTCAAGGTCTTCAAGATCAACTTCATCTATTTCATCAATATCATTTTCTTCATCTTCATCAGCGACTATGGTGACACCCATTGCTGAAAAAGAATCAAATATCTGGTCTATTTGGTCCTTATCGATTTCGAGTTCAGATAGTTTATCTTGAATTTCAGTATAGGTCAAAGTCCCTGTTTTCTTCCCTTTTTTAATTAACGCTTTTACGATATCTTGGTTCTTGGCATTCAATTTATCATTCAATTGAAGTGCCTCCTTTCAGTTTTTAAATTTATGCTGACGCATTTTCATGGTAAGCTCTTGTTTCATCAACATTTTCTGATGAATTTCTCTTTGTAGTTCGCCTAGTGTGCTTGAATTTTTAAGTGTCAGTTTTAGTGCTTCGATCTCTTCATCAAGTGTCATGACTATAATATTGTGAATAACAAGATCCAAATCGATTTCTTCGATATCTTCAAGATGGAGCTGAAGAACATCAAGTACTTTTGTCGATATGGATAAATCTGCATCTTCTATGATATGCTGCCTTGAGAACGATTCGTGATGATTGAAATAATCAAATATATAATCAAATACTTCTTGCATTTCATCTGAAAATTTAAAGTGCCGAATCATATTTTTCTGATCGGTAGATATACTTTCATATTTATGGATGAAATATGCAATCAGTTGATTTTCTAAATAACGTTTTTTATCACTTGCGATTTTTGGTATGGCCTTATTTTTCTTTTCTTTGTTATGAAATCCATAGTGATCCCTGGAATTATAATGATCCTTGAAAACTTCCCTGGCAATCATTTCTGTGTTGACTTCCAACATTTCCCCGAGTTTCTCGACATAAAGATTCTTCTCAAATGTATTTGGAACTTGGGATATGATGACGACCGCTTTGGAAAGGAACTCCACTTTGGATTGCTCGTCTTTCAGATTGTAACCTTGTTTCAAATTATTGATTCTGAATTCAGTTCCAGAAACAGCAGTGTCGAGTTTTTCCTGAAATGCCTCAACGCCATATTTCTTAAGAAAATCATCTGGATCCATGTTTTCGCCTAGTACGACTATGCGAACTTTGTCAATGATTCCCTGCAAAATATCCAAGCTTCTGAGCGCAGCCTTTTGACCGGCGAAATCCGAGTCGTAGCATATGATTATTTCATCGGCATATCTTCTCATCAATCTTGCGTGATCTGCCGTGAGCGCTGTTCCAAGCGTGGCTACTGAATTGGTGAACCCGTAAAGATGAAGAGCGATGACATCCATATAGCCTTCCGCAATGATCAGCTCTTTCTTACTGTTCTGGTGATTCTTGGCTAAATTAAGTCCATATAAGGTCTTACTCTTATTGAAAATTTCTGTTTCAGGTGAATTGAGGTATTTGGGCAACGAATCATCCATGACTCTACCACCGAATCCGATGACTCGACCTTTGGGATTGATGATCGGGAACATGATCCTACCCCGAAAACGATCATAATGACTGGTATTGTCTTTGTTTGGGATGATCAATCCTACTTTCTCAAGTTCTTCATTGGTATATTTGCTTCCTAGTGATTTTATGAGTTCTGCCCATGAATCGCTAGAAAAGCCCAGTCCAAACTGTTTGATGTGGTCATACTGAATACCACGTTTTTCCAGATATTGAAGAGCATCTTTATGAAGTCTTAAATTTTTATAATAGAATATGGCCGCGTCTTTTAATATATCATAATAGCGATTCAAATTACTAGTGTTTTTTCTGTCACTTCCTGATGAAAATTGTGAGATATCAATATTGTATCGTTCAGCTAAAAACTCTACGGCATCAATATAATCCAAATTTTCATAATTCATGATGAAATTGATTGCATTGCCTGCAACCCCACAACCAAAACAATGAAATAGTTGCTTGTCTTCAGAAATGATAAATGAGGCGGTTTTTTCATTATGAAAAGGACATAAAGCTTTATAGTTCTTACCTGATTTATCCACTTGTATATAGCTGGATATGATATCTACAATATTGACATTGTCAATTATATGGTCAAAAATATTACCCTCATATTTCTTTTGCATCAATTTACCTTTCTAATGGTATACGTACACTTTCACTACTTATAAATTTCGACAAAGATTCCTAAAATCCTTCTTTATCGTCTAAATTTAAGGAATCTAATAATGCCAAAATTTTGGGATAAATAAATCTTTGTATAAATTTACAGCGTATCGGTCCGACATGCTGGCGACATAGTCCTTGACAGATTCACGTCCCTCACCGTTCTTGTAATCTTCATAGCGTTCAGCAGGCATTTGCTCCGGATGTTGAAGGAAATAATTATAAAGTGCCTCAACAATATGCTCTGCCCGAGTTTCCTCACTTTTCGCCTCATTATTATGATAGACATTCTCGAACATGAACGTCCTGAGTTCCAAAAAAGCGATTTCTTTAGCGTGACTCAATGATATAATCGGTTTTCCTTCACTTTTTTCAACGAGATCCATGATCAGTGCGTTAATTCTAATGCCATGTGTTGCACCAATTTCATCAATGATGTGTTTCGGAATACTTTCAGGGTTGAGTACGTGTGCCCTCACAGCGTCATCTATATCATGATTCAAGTAAGCGATTCTATCGCAAAATTTAACAACCTGACCTTCAAGGGTATCCGGCAAAGTTTTACCACTGTGTCTTAGAATGCCATTTCTAACCTCTTCTGTCAAATTGAGTCCGAGTAGACTCTTATTGCGTCTTTCAAGGAAATCCACAACCCTCAAACTTTGCGCATTATGGTCGAAACCACCCGGATGTATTCTGTTGAGTCGTTCTTCACCACAGTGACCAAATGGAGTATGACCAAGATCGTGACCGAGTGCTATGGCTTCCGTCAAGTCTTCATTTAACCTGAGTGCACGAGCAATTGTCCTTGCAATTTGAGATACTTCCAGTGTGTGTGTCAACCTAGTTCTATAGTGGTCTCCTTCAGGTGATAGGAAAACTTGAGTTTTGTGCTTTAGTCTCCTGAAAGATTTGGAATGCAGTATTCTGTCTCGATCACGCTGATATTCTGTTCTGACTGGGCAAGGTTCCTCAAACAGACGACGACCCTTTGTCTGCACTGATTTCTGTGCGAATTCAGATAAATATTCAAGTTCAAATGCTTCTTGTTGTAATCTCAGCTGCAACATAGTATCACCTCACTCTCTTAATTAAACATTGAGACACGAAATCCTCTATTTTTGTCGAAAATAAATTGTTAAATTTTCAAGAGACGGGAAATACCGAAGGTATCGCCCGTCTCTGATTGTGATTATTTGCTGTTTAACGCCGCATGAGCTGCTGCAAGTCTTGCAATCGGAACTCTGTATGGTGAACATGAAACATAATTAAGGCCTTCCTTGTGACAGAATGCGATGGATTTGGTTTCACCACCATGCTCTCCACATATACCAACTTTAAGGTCGGGATTGGTCTTTCTTCCGAGCTCAACGCCCATATGGATTAATTTTCCAACACCTTCTTGGTCGATAGTTTCAAAAGGATCTTTTTCAAAGACACCTTTCTTCATATACTCACCTAGGAATTTTCCAGCGTCATCTCTTGAGAAACCGAGAGTCATTTGAGTGAGGTCATTTGTACCAAAAGAGAAGAATTCTGCTTCCTCGGCAATTTGATCAGCTATAAGTGCTGCCCGAGGTACCTCTATCATTGTACCTATTTTGTATTCAAAAGTGGTGTTCTCTCTAGCCATGACAGCTTCGACTGTTTTCTTGGTCAAAGTCTTCAAAATTGTAAATTCAGCCATATGACCAACAAGTGGAATCATAATCTCAGGTTTTACTTTGATATTTTCATTTTTTATACAGTGGATTGCTGCCTCAGTAATGGCTTCAACTTGCATTTCATATATTTCAGGATAAGTGATAGCGAGTCTACAACCTCTATGCCCTAGCATAGGATTGACTTCCATCAGGTTTTCAATTTTGTGTTTTACGATGGCAAAACCCATGTCAAGGTCAGCTGCCAATCGTTTCATGTCTTCCTCTTTATGTGGTAGGAACTCATGAAGTGGTGGATCGAGCAATCTGATGGTTACAGGACGCTCTCCCATTTCACGGAATATTCCTATGAAATCCTCACGTTGGAATGGCATTAAAAACTGAAGTGCGTCACGTCGTTCTTCAATGGTTGTCGACAGAATCATCTTTCTGACTTTCAGGATTCTGTCGTCGCTGAAGAACATATGCTCAGTCCTGCAAAGTCCAATCCCCTCTGCACCAAATCTTACTGCGGTCTCTGCATCTTTAGGTGTGTCTGCATTGGTTCTGATTCCAAGAGTTCTGACTTCATCGGCCCACTTGAGCAATGTGGCGAAATCGCCTGTTAAACCAACTTCCACAGTATCCAGTTTGCCTTCGTAAACAGTACCAGTGTTACCATCCAGTGATATATAATCGCCTTCGTTGAATCTTACATCATTGATCACGAAAAACTTATTTTCTTCATCTACGAACATTTCACTACAACCCGCTACACAGCATTTACCCATACCGCGTGCAACAACCGCGGCGTGTGATGTCATACCACCTCTTGCTGTCAATATACCATTAGCTGTAACCATTCCTTCGATATCTTCAGGAGAAGTTTCAGTTCTGACAAGTATACTTTGAATGCCTTGCTCTTTCATACGAACAACATCATGTGAATGGAAGTAAATTCGACCAGAAGCAGCACCAGGAGAAGCTGGAAGTCCTTTAGTCAACACTTTTGCATCATCAAGCGCCTTAGGGCTGAACATAGGATGCAGTAGTTGATCAAGTTGAGTCGGCATGACTCTGAGTAACGCTTCCTCTTTGTTGATCACACCATCAGCTACCAGTTGTACAGCAATACATACGGCAGCGAAAGCGGTTCTTTTGCCTGTACGTGTCTGGAGCAAATACAATATTCCACGTTCAACAGTGAATTCAATATCTTGCATATCTTTGTAATGAGCTTCAAGTTTATCACAAACATCAACAAATTGTTGATAAACTTCAGGCATTACATCCTTAAGTTCATCTATATGCTGTGGAGTACGAATTCCAGCTACAACGTCCTCACCTTGTGCGTTGATCAAGAATTCCCCGAACAACTTGTTCTCACCGGTAGATGGATTTCTAGTGAATGCGACTCCAGTACCTGATGTGTTGCCCATATTTCCGAAAACCATAGATTGAATGTTGACAGCAGTTCCAAGTTCATGTGGAATGTCATGAAGTCTACGATAAATCCTCGCTCTATCATTGTTCCAAGAACCGAAAACGGCTTCTATTGCCATCATCATTTGTTTTTTGGGTTCGGTTGGGAATGGGAATCCCTTTTCTAATTGTACGATTTGTTTATATTGTTTAATGATATTCATGAGGTCCTCGACAGTCAAATCAGTGTCTTGCTGAGAACCGTTTTGGTGTTTTTGGTTGTCCATGATCTTATCAAACTTGTATTTTGGAATTTCGAGAACGACGTCGCCAAACATCTGAATGAATCTTCTATAACTGTCATACGCAAATCTACGATTTTCAGTCAATTTAGCAAGACCTTCCACTGATTCATCATTAAGTCCGAGATTAAGTACTGTATCCATCATTCCTGGCATGGATACATACGCACCTGAACGAACTGAAACCAACAATGGATCATTGGGATCGCCGAGAATCTTTCCCGTCTTTTTCTGTAGTTCATCCAAATATTGATCAATTTCACTGATAATATCCGGCACGATTATTTCGCCATCTTTGTAAAATTGGTTACAGGCTTCAGTGGTGATGGTAAAACCATCTGGTACAGGAAGGCCAATTTTTTTCATTTCCGCTAAATTGGCGCCCTTACCACCGAGCAATTTTTTCATGTCTTTGTTCCCCTCTTCAAAAGCATAAACAAATTTTCTCATCTTTTAACCTTCCTTACTCTCTTTATTTTATAAAAAACCCATAGCAAAAAAATACCATGGGTCAGTTATCAAGGATGTCTACTTTAGTTTTATGTTTAGACCGGTTATTTCAAGTATGATGCTGGCGGTTTCCTCAATCGCTTTTGTTGCCACGTTGATCACAGGGCACCCAAGTTGTCTATAGACTTTGTCAGCGTATTCGAGTTCTTCCAGTATTCTTTCAAAGTTCGCATATTCCACATCGGAAGAGAGACCGAGTGATTTGAGTCGCTCTACCCTCACTTCATTTAATTTTTCAGGTGAGTTTGTCAGTCCGATCAAACGATTTTTAGGAACTTGAAATATCTCTTTCGCTACAGGTATTTCAGGAACCAGTGGTACGTTTGCAACTTTGACATTCTTGTGTGACAGATACATACTGAGCGGTGTTTTTGATGTTCTCGATATTCCCAGCAATACAACATCGGCATATTTGAGTCCTCTGAGGTCTTTACCGTCATCATATTTCACCGCAAATTCAATTGCTGCGACACGTTCAAAGTAATCATCATCGAGTTTGTACATTGTTCCAGGTTTACGTGCCGGTGGATCACCGAAAAATGCTTCAAACTGATTGAGAACCGGTGATAATATGTCATGACATATGACGTTATGCTTGGCACAAATAAGTTTGATATTTTGGGTGAGTTCTTCAATAACCGTAGTAAATAGAACAATCGACTGATGTTTAGCAGCTTCAAGAACGATTTCCTCAACGGCTTCGGTGTCGCGTACATAGTTATACTTTTTGACAACATAATCCTTATTGATGAATTGATTCATTGCTGCTCTAGCGACATGTGATGCAGTTTCTCCCAAAGAATCTGACAGGATGAAAATCTGATATCGATTGTCCATATTTACCTCCAATTTTTCAGCTTCTTATATTAATATCCATATTTTAAAATTTTAATCGCTCATTGACATATTTGATGAGCTCACTTATTTTAATACGTTCCTGAACCATGGAGTCGCGATGTCTGATGGTGACACTTTGGTCTTCAGCAGATTCAAAATCGTAAGTGATGCAAAACGGTGTTCCAATTTCATCATGGCGTCTATAACGTTTACCAATACTGCCAGAATCATCAAAATCCACATTAAAATATTCTGACAAAGAGGCATATATTTCCTCTGCGCCTTCGTTTAATTTTTTTGATAGTGGAAAAATCGCTGCTTTAAAAGGTGCAAGTGCAGGATGAAATTTCAGTACTATTCTACTTGTGCCATCTTCAAGAGCCTCTTCATTGTAGGCATCCACTAAAAATGCAAGCGTCACACGATCAGCTCCTAATGAAGGTTCGATGCAAAATGGCACATATTTTTCGTTTGTGATTGGATCTTGATAGCTAAGATCTACTTTGGCTTGTGCCATATGCGCTTTTAAGTCGAAATCGGTTCTGTCAGCAATTCCCCAAAGTTCACCCCAACCGAATGGAAAACGATATTCGATATCTGTAGTTGCATTGGAATAATGAGATAGCTCCTCTGCGTCGTGATCTCTGAACTTGACATTTTCATGGGTCATTCCTAATTTATATAGCCATTCCATACAGAATTCTTTCCAGTATGCGAACCATTTCAAGTCTTCACCAGGCTCACAGAAGAATTCAAGTTCCATTTGTTCGAATTCACGTGTTCTGAATGTAAAGTTACCTGGAGTGATTTCATTTCTAAATGATTTACCAATTTGACCAATACCAAATGGTATTTTCTTTCTGGAAGCACGTTGAATTGCTTTGAAATTGACGAAAATCCCTTGGGCTGTCTCAGGGCGTAGGAAGATTTCAGTGGAAGTATCTTCAACCACACCTTGAAACGTCTTAAACATCAAATTGAATTGTCGTATATTTGTAAAGTTGTGAGCACCACAATGTACACATTTAATCGATTCCTCAGCGATGTAACCTTCCATTTTCTCATTATCCCATGAATCAATTGCTTCAGGTGTTTCTCCTTTGGCTACCATATGGCCTTCAATGAGTTGATCCGCACGGTACCTTGTCTTACATGATTTACAATCCATGAGCGGATCGTTGAATCCACCGACATGTCCAGAAGCTACCCATACTTCAGGGTTCATCAAAATTGCTGTATCTATTCCTACATTATAAGGACTACTTTGAACAAATTTTTTCCACCAAGCCAGTTTGACATTGTTTTTTAGTTCCACACCAAGTGGACCGTAGTCCCAAGAATTTGCGAGGCCACCGTAGATATCCGAACCCGGAAATATAAATCCTCTTGATTTAGCTAATGATACCACTTTTTCCATTGTTACTGCATCCATATTATTATCCTCCTAAATTTTACCATAAACATAAAAAAATCCTCCATCCCTTAATAAAATAAGGGACGAAAGATTATTCCGCGGTTCCACCCTAGTTGACGTAAACGTCCACTTTAGTACGCATTGCTCCAAAGCGCCTTTCAATACATGGATTTATCGATTCACACCAACCATCGACTCTCTTACAAACCAGTGTATTTACTTTTTCTTCATCATAGCAGCAGTATTTTAGATGATTTTAACATAAAGATAATCACCTGTAAAGTACACATAAGAATAATTTACTGATCTGATTTTTCATCATCATCTGATTCAAAGATATCGTCTTCAAAAAAATCATCTTCATCAACAGTTTCATCAGGTTTAACGTTTGCGTTTCTTTCCATTTTATCTTTTGAAAGGAAAGATATGAACTCATCAAATTTCTCTTGGGTCAATTCATTGAAATTGATTGTTCCACCATCTTTCTTAAGGATCTTGAGCTCACAGCCTGTCGCCACTGCGGCAATAATCGCTGCTACAGTAGGAATTGTGAAGATCACCGCACTGATAGCTCCTGCCATGATCGGAATATCAACAATGACCTTTCCGTTTTTGATGATAAGAATCTGATGGACCAAACCTTCATTTACCAGTGCTTTCAATCTTTCAACAATTTCTTGTCCATTGATTTTTTTGCTGGTTTTAAATCCGCCAGTTTGCATTTCTTCAATATCAACAATTGCTTTAAGTACATCACCCTCATTTTTCTCGAGTGCCTCTTTTGCTATTTTATAGCTTACGTTTGTACGATCAATGACTTCATCAACCATTTCAAGTGTAACTCTCATAATCATCTCTCCTCGATACATTCTTTATAATAACCATTATATCACTATGAAATTGAAAATACATACTTTATCCGATAATTAGTGAGCTTTTAATCGTATTTTAATCATTGGAGCATTAAAATAGCGATGGCTTATGCCATCGCTATTTTATATACTTTGAGCGGTTTAGATTTTGAATTTGTTGATATTGACTTCAAGGTTCTCTGCGAGTTCACGAAGATGGTCTGCAGATGATGCGACTTCTTCCACAATTGCAGTTTGTTCTTCCATAGAAGCACTTACCTCTTCAGATGCTGCAGCAGCTTCCTCAGATATACTGGCTATGCTTGAAATGCTGTCGAGGATTTCCACTTTGCTGACATCAAGTACTTCAATATCTTTCGAAACGGAATCAATGACTGTTTGGATACTGTTGATGGCTTCAAATATTGATTTAAATGAACCCTCTACTCTGTACACCGCTTCATTTTGGTCGTTTGATCTGGCTTTAACTTCCTGCATGATGCTAACGGTGTTTTTACTGCCCGTCTGAATGCTCACAACAATATTTTTAATCTCGCCTGCAGCTTTGCTGGACTCTTCAGCCAATTTGCGAATTTCATCTGCAACAACTGCAAAACCTCTACCGTGTTCGCCTGCTCTTGCCGCTTCTATTGAAGCATTAAGGGCGAGAAGATTCGTTTGTTCTGCTATAGTGCTGATGGCTTGAACGATACTGCTGATATCTTTGGATTGTTTTTCAAGTTCCAGTATTGAAGTTTCAGTTTTTAGAGTAGCCTCGTTATTCTCGGTATTTTTTTCTCTTAAAACTCTTACTGCTTCTTCACTGGATGCATTGACTTCACTAGCATTATTAGCCATTTTGATCATGCCAACGATGTTGTCTGTAAGGGTGCGGATGTTATTGCCCATCTGATCAGCGATTCTGCTACTCGTTTCACTGTCCTGAGCTTGTTTTGTTGCACCTGCAGCTACTTCTTCAACCGCGTGGGAAACCTCTTTGGAAGCCATGTTAGCGCGATCTGAGAGTCCTACCAAATAATTGGCTGAAGTCAGAACGTTTTTAGTGGCATCGTTGACATTACCTACGAGACCTGAAATGTTGTCAATCATAAAGTTGAGATCATTACCGAGTCTTCCGATTTCATCATTTGTTTTGACAGTGATTCTTTTGGTCAAATCACCTCTACTTACAATGCTAAGAGTATCCGACATATTCTTGACATTTTTTATGATTGTATTTGAGAAGATTACTGCAGCAACTATGGCAAGAGCCAAAAGTATAGTCGCTATAATGATGATGGTCATCAGAAGTTTGTTAGTGGATTCCGCAATTTCTCGTTCATCGACAACTGCGAGTATTTTCCATCCCAATGTTTCCACATTAGTTAAAAATGCAACCCGATTTATACCATCTCTTTCATATTCATATTGTCCTGTTGTGTTGGTCTCAACAAATGTCCTAAGTCCGTCAATGGATATTGGTTGATTGATCAATTCTGGATTTGGATGAGTAAAAGGGATACCATCAGGACCAATTAATATGATATATCCATACTTGCCAACATGAACATTATTCGCTAAGTTTGAAATCTGAGAAATATCTAGGTCTAGAGCCATTACGCCTTCTAATGTACCTGTTGGACTCGTGACAGGTGCTCCTGCAGAAATAACCACTGAACCTTCTATGGCATCCACATAAGGTGCGGTCCAAATCAACCCATTTTTGGCTACTGCGTCCGTATACCACGGTCTGCCTGTAGGATCATAATCAGCAGGTAGATCAACACTTGGATAAATATGAAAAGCCTTATCTCTATATCCGACATATACATTTTTAACTTCTGAGTACTCTCCAATGAAAGATTCAAAAGACTTATACATCCATGTTCTGCTTTCCGCATCAGTTCTACCAAGTTTGATGTTGGCATCTGTCGATAAAAGACCTGTCGCTCTTGAATAGATTGCCATATAGTTTTCAATACTTTGCTTTACTAAAGCTGATTCTTCTACACTGGTATTCATTAAAGTTTCAAAATAAGAATCCGATGTTGTCTTGTAAACCGTTGCACTGAGTGCAATCATCGGTATGGTGATGACCAGAACAAAAGCAATGATTAGCTTTGCTCTTAAGCTCATGTGTTTTTTCATAAAACCTCCTCAAAAAAGTTGAATAATAATTATAATTTTACATATACCCATTATATTAAACAATATTAACACACATCGATATAAAAAAAAAGAAAATGCTTTCGCATTTTCTAATAATCTTAAAAAAAAATCATAAGATGTCCAAAAAATCTTTAGATTTGATTTTTGTGATCCCTTGATGCACCATCAGGAATTTTTCAAATATTTCTATGATCTTGACTGTGTAGTTCGGATGGATTTTTGTTTTGACAATTACCCGAACATCTTTTTCCATCAAGTACATCATGATACTTATAAACTGGTGATTCAATTTAATGGGGTCTGTTCCCCCTTTGCAATTCGGACAAATCATGCCGCCGGAATGGATTGAGAAGTAAAATTGATCGGTGGATTCCCCACAATGAATACAAGTGTTGTCAAAATGAGGTTTGTGTCCAGTGATTTTGGCCAGTTTGATTAGATATGCCGCTCTAAGTAAATTATAATCGATGTTCTGTAGTGACAACAAATGTATGATTTCAACAATCAACTGGAAATGCTCAGCATCAGCAATATTCGGATAAATCGTCAAATTACAGAGTTCAATGAAATAATTTCCAAAAGCTAATGAGTTCAAATCATCAGCAATTCGAAAATGTGAATCATGTATGTCACACGATGTTATTTTCATCGTTTTTGTTTTGGTATTCAAAATAAAACGACCGAAAACAAATGGTTTTGAGCAAGCCGCAAGTGGAGATTTTGAACTTTTCGCTCCATTTGAAACCACTTCCATTTTTCCGGCCTTTTTTGTGAAAAGAGTCAAGAAAATATCATTGTTGATGCTTTTATTTGCACGTAATACAATTGCGTCAGTCTCAAAATACATCATAACACCTACATTCTAGCCATCATCAATGTTGCGAGAGAAAAATATATACTTAATCCCGTAAGGTCAATGGTGGTAGTTATAAATGGTGCGGAAGCTACAGCTGGATCCACTCCTATTTTTTTGAACACCAAAGGCACAATTGTACCAATTGTTGCTGCGGTGGCCATATTTGCCCACATTGCGATACCAACTATAAAAGCGATGTGATATTCAGTTTTCATGATTAGAGCTGCTAGTCCAACGATAGTCGAACACACAATGCCTACAAAAAGTCCAACTGAAACCTCATGAACCAGTGTCCTGAAAATACCGGATCCCTCAATTTCATGAAGGGCAATATTTCTTACAGTAATTGTTGATGATTGTGTTCCTACATTACCACCCATACCAGCAAGAAGCGGCATGAATAATGCCAGTGAAGCATTGGCACTGATGGTAGCTTGGAAATGAGTTAAAACCGTAGCTGAAAGCAGTCCACCGAAAATTGTGATAATGAGCCATGGCAACCTAGATTTAACAGAGTTTTTTACTCTTTCAAAAAGGGTGGCATCATTTTCGTAAGTTTCTTCGTCAGATGAACCGGCGAATTTGTAGATATCCTCTGTTGCTTCCTCTTCAATGATGTCGAGTACGTCGTCAATTGTAATGATTCCTCGAAGCACATCGTTGTCATCGATGACCGGTATTGCCAAAAGATCGTATTTTGAAACGATCTTTGCAACTTCTTCCTGATCGTCATTGACATTGACTGTAATGAGGTTTTCATTCATGACCGATGCGACAGAACGGTTAGGAGCGGATACGATGAGTTCTCTAAGTGAGATGACGCCCACCAAACGCTCCAAATCATCTGTAACATAGATATAGTAAATCGTTTCAGCATCTGGAGCTATTGCTCTTAGCGTTTCAATGGCATAATAAATGGAAAAATCTTTTTGAATGGACACATAATCCTTGGTCATCAGACGTCCGGCAGTGTATTCTTCATAGATGAGCAACTCTTTGACATCAGCTGCATCTTCATAATCCAAGAAAGCAATGATTTCACGTTGTCTGCTCTCAGGCAATTCACTTAATTTATCAACGATATCATCCTGAGACATAAGATCCAGGATGGCCACTTTTTTCTCATAGCTGAGAGCTTTGAGAAGTGTACTGAAATCCTCTGAATTGACTTCTTCCAGTACCTCTGTGGCCAGTTCATCCGTCAATAATCCAAAAACTAGTTTCTGATCTTCTTCTTCCAGATTTTCAAGTACTTCTGCGATGTCAGCGGCGTGCATGTTTTCCAAATAATTATGAAGTTCCAATTCCTGTTGATTCTCAAGAAATTTCTCAATATTGGATAAATATTCGTAAAACTTCATTATACTCAAATTGTGCACCCCCCTTCTTATTAGTCTTTATATCCTATATTATTAAGGAAATTCTGATTGTCTCTCCAGCCTTCTCTAACTTTAACCCAAAGTTGAAGATTCACTTTTGAATCCAGTAAAATTTCAATATCTTGGCGAGCACTTTTTCCAATGCCTTTAAGTTTCCTACCTTCTTTACCAATTATGATGCCTTTGTGGGATTTTTTTTCACAAACGATATCGGCTTCTATGTCATAAATTGGTTTGTCTGGTCTGAGTTTCATACTTTGGATTTCTACAGCCACACCATGAGGAATTTCATCTTCTAAATACATCAGAACCTTTTCACGTATGATTTCACCTACAATTGTTCTTTCTGTCTGATCCGTCAAATGATCTGTAGGATAATATGGAGGACCCTCTGGCAGCTCGTTTTTAATGGCTTCCATAAGATCTTCAATTCCTCTGCCCATTGTTGCGGACATCCCTAGGATCTTCTTTATGAAATCAAACTGACCATACATTTCGTATAATCTTTTAAACTCTTCAGGTTTTACTAAATCTGTTTTATTGATGACCAAAATGACTTCAACACCTGCTTCTTTTATGAAATCCAGGAGATACTGGTCTCCAGGTCCAATTTTTGATGAATGGTCCATCATGAGTATGACGACATCAACGTCTTTGACTGCATTTTTAGCACTTGAGACCATATAGTCACCAAGTTTGCTTTTAGGTCTATGAATCCCGGGAGTATCTACAAAAACAATCTGAGAATCGTCATCGTTGTACATCGCGGTGATTTTATGTCTTGTAGTTTGCGGTTTATCTGACATTATTGCGATTTTCTCACCGACAAGTCTGTTGAGTAACGTAGACTTTCCAACGTTTGGTCTACCAATAATGGTCACAAAACCTGATTTAAATGGCATTATTTCCTCCTTGAAAATTGGATCATTTTATATCGATTCCTGTAAATGAATGGGGTAAAAGTTCGTCTATTTTATAGACTTCATAATCATAGTCTTTTGCTACAATGATGTCAATATCTTTTCCGAATTCAACAATCACTTGTCTACAGATCCCGCAAGGATAGGTAAAATCCTTACTTGAGGATACTACAGCAATCGCGGTATACTCTTTTTCACCTTCTGAAATGGCTTTGAAAATCGCTGTTCTCTCCGCACAATTGGTTGCACCTAGAGATGCTATTTCCACGTTGCATCCCGTATAAACTTTTCCACTTTTCGTAAGAAGAGCGGCTCCGACATTAAAATTTGAGTATGGAGTGTATGCGAACTCCATAGCTTCATAAGCTTTTTCCACTAATTCCTTATAAGTCATAACTTTTCACCTCATTGAATGATTGTCTCGGACTTACCGGTCTCAAATATTTGAAACCATGTAATACCCGGATTAAGTTTGATCGGTGTCCCATCGTTCGTATAAAACGATGTGCTCGAACGAGCAGATGATTTGTCCCATTTGATTTCAATCATCTCGCCACCTGTATACAGTTTACCCTTTCCGCTTCCAATAAAATCAACTTTTAATCGGCCTTCATTGTCTATAACTTTGGTTTTGGCATATTGAACGATGATATTGGTGCACGTCAGTTGATTCTGATCATTTTCATCAACGTGGGGTTTACCATTAGTATATCTATAATAAAGCTTATTTTCATTGTTATAAATATACGAAGTGGTGTAGCCTGTTTGATCCGAAGGTGTAGGCTCTTTGTATTCGAAGTTGATCTCAGTTGCTGTTGTTCCCCCAAGTGCAATAAAATCATCATTAAAAGCTAAAAACTCAGGAATTTTGGTTTTCGTGTATCCTTTTCGATTTGCTTCTTCAATGAGGACTTTTGAGGAAGTATACATATTGTGGGGAATTCTTTTGTGACTCACACGCCAGAATGATCCGCTGGATAGTCCATCAATATCCGCCATTCCATATGTTCTGATATCTCTAAGTGCTTGGTTGGAACCTCCTACGTGGACTAAATATGGGTCATATTCCAATGATTTTTCAACAAAATAGGGTCTGGCACTTCTGACTGGACCGATCAGTTCAGGATATTCAGAATAGAAAATCGCCATATATCGTGTTATTCTACCTTCTGCCAAAATTTCATAGACAATATCAGCTTCGGATAATGCGGCTTGAGGTCTGGCTGAATATAGATT
>JAGXHV010000036.1 GCA_024636005.1 Bacillota bacterium | reverse complement strand
TTCCTTGTTTGGTTGGCTGAGTAGATCCTCACTCAGAAAATCCCTATTTTTCATTTCATTCGCAAAACGTTTGCCGCTGCTGTTGATTAAAATTCCACCATTGCCCCTGATCGCTTCAGTGATGAGTACGCCATACTCAGGTGATACTGTCGGATGGGTCTGAATATAGGACATGTCCACCAATTTGACGTCCAAATCCTCTACTAGCCCAATGAAATCTCCAGTGGCACTAGGGGAGTTGGTCGTATGGTAACCTTTCAGCTTTTGGTTATAATAGACGAATACCTCGGGACTTCCTCCAAAGCCGCCAGTTGCAATGATTACTTTTTTCGTGTGGATCGTGTACTTTCGGCCCGTCTTGTCCACTACCCCAACGCCTGAAATCGCGCGATTCTGGTCCACCATGATCTGCACTGCTTTATGTTCAAGTCTGAGATCCACCGTAGACTCATCAATAGAGCGTTTAAGCACTTTCACAATCTCTCTCCCTACAGGTTGTCCACCTGAAGGCCTATGGGTTCTCGGTTTGCTATGTCCAGCTAAAATCCCCACATCGCTGAGATCTGCGCCCTTTGCGGTCAGCCAATCCAGTGCCGATGTGCTCTCTCTTACCATGATTTCAATCATCAGGGGATTCCCCTCGGAATGCCCCGATTCTAGAATATCGCTGACGAAAGTATCCACATCGTCGGAAATTCCAGCATCTTGTTGAGCATCCGTCTCCACGGCATTCATGCCGGCAGTCGCCCTCACAGTATTTCCACCAACGTAGGGCATTTTCTCCAGCAAAATCACATTCACTCCCGCCGCTTCCGCTTCAAGTGCCGCGGACATACCACTCGCACCTGCGCCAATCACCACGAGATCCACCGTTTCCGAAGGTTCAGATGTCCATTTATAAGACAAAAAAAGAAGAGCTCCCACAAGTCCTAAGATTATAAAATGTCGTTTTCTAATTTTCATATCTGTTTATTCCCCATCCTTATAGACATAGGTCTTTTGAGGACGACCTACTTTGCCATAATGTTGCATTTCTTCAGCGATGCCCTCGTCCACCATATGCTCCAGGTACCTTCTCACTGTTACTCGTGCGAGTTCAGTAAGTTTCCCAATCGCCTGAGCTGTCATAGGATTTGTGCTCTCTCTCAGAGCCTTCAAAATGAGGTCATACGTCATGGTATTGATGCCTTTGTCCTGTGGTTTTGCTAATTTGACGGCTGGATTTTGAATCATCGAATCAATATGCTCCTGATTGAACTCCACATTATTTGACAGTTTGCTTCTTCTCGTGATCACCTTGTTGATGGCTTCATCAAAACGGCCGAAATTGAAGGGTTTGATCAAGTAATCTATGGATCCAAGTCTAAATGCCTTCTCCACCGTTTCGGCAGAATTGTCCGCAGTGATGAGAATCACATCAATGTCCAGACTGTTCGCACGGATCCAACCCAAAAGATCCGGACCCTTGTCATTTCCAAGGTACACATCGAGCAGCACGAGATCGATGGATACAGATTCGATCACCGCCTTTGCCCTCCCGATATCCTCCGCTTCATACACCTTGAACGCACCACTTATCTTTTTGACGAATCCCTTATTGATGTTTCTCACCATCGGGTCATCTTCAACAATCAATATATTCATAACCCCTCCTGTACATTCGGAATGAAAACCGTGCAGACAAGTCCGTTGTCGTTAAATGCCGTAAGCTTTCCGCCTGCTCTCCTCAATTTTTCATTTACGATATAAAGTCCGTACCCGCGGTCCGGTCCTTTTGTGCTCACACCTTTTTCGAAGCACTTTTCAATCGGCAAATCCGTTATACCGGAACCGTTGTCTCTGATGATGAAAGTCGCTCCATCCGCACCAGAATTCAAACTGAGTCCAATCCTCGCACCTGACTTTCCTGCGATTGAATCAATCGCATTATCGATCAAATTGCCAATTATGGAAGCAACGTCATCCTCGATCACATGTTCCGGCATTGACTCAAGATAAGAAGAAGGCTCAATTACAAACTCAATATGCCTTTCAGTCGCCTTTGAATATTTGGCCAAAATCAGTCCCGAAATGAACGGCACCTTAACCTTTTCATTGAGTATGCCAATCACAGCCTGTCTGGTCACCGAAATTTTCTCAATATATTGAAGTGCGTCCTCATAGGATTCAAGTTGAATCAATCCCGAAATCGTGTGCAGTTTGTTCATGAATTCATGATTTTGTGCGCGAAGCGCTTGGGTCAATTGCTGCATATTTGTCAATTCCTCAGCTCTTTTTCTAAGAAGACTCATATCCTCTATTCTAAAAAGCCATCCCAAGCGTGCATCCACGTCATGTAGTGCAATCCACTCGATTTTTAACAGTTTACTGGCTCCAATGCGCCATTCTTTTTCCATGTTGCCCTCGCCAAGCGTCTCGTAGCTTCCGAAAGATTTCGAAAACACCAAAGCGTCATAGGGCATACCCACCTCTAAAGCCTCTTGATCCAGCAGTGACTTCGCTCTGGAATTGATCATTGTAATCTCTCCAAGGTGATTCACAGCGAGCAGACCCTCTCCAATATTTTCAAGAATAATCTCGCGATCCTTAAGTAGCATTGCAATTTCAACAGGTTCAAGTCCATAAATGGAACGTTTAATATTTTTTGAGAGCGCATATGCGACAAAAATTCCAATACCGATGGCAATAAATGCAAAAACGACCAATTGCATGGCAAAACCACTCATGGTCTGTAGAATACGTCCATTATAAATGCCGACGATGACCGTTCCGCTCCTGATCCCCTCCGTATAAATGGGTGCGTAGCCTTCCACCGTCGCATTGCGCGTCATTTCATAATAATAGGTTGGCTTCGTCTGGATAGGATCCAGTTTGATGTCACCTGTATCATAGGGTGTGTTGAGTTTTTCGGGGAGTGGGTGCGCAAAATAAACCCCTTCGCCACTCAGCACATAAAGGTACTGTATCCCGGTCTTCAAATGGATGCTTTCCACCATTTTATTGACGGCGATGTACCCATTCTCATCTACGATACTGTCTTTGATATTCGGATTTTCTGCAATGATCACCGCCTGATCCATGGCATCCATGGCCACCTGTCTTTGAATGGACCGATACCAGGTCACATACATGGAAAGTGTGAGCAAAATGATGAGTGTCGCAATCATTGTCGCCAAGATCATAGTGATTTTATGTTGAAGTTTCATACTTAGCCTTTCTTCGTTCAATAATTCGTTTATATTTTAACATATTCTATATGTAAAAGAAAAGAGAAGTTATGTAAACTTCTCTTTTTAATAGGGGGTTCTATATGAAAAAACGTGTTAGCGAATATATTCCACAGCATTTTGTGCTGCGATTCTACCGAAGATGGTGATGTCTGCCATTGCATTGCCACCAAGACGGTTGTTACCGTGAACTCCGCCTGTCACTTCACCAGCGGCATAAAGACCTGGGATAACTTCACCATCAGCTCCAACCACTTCACCATTTACTGTGATCATTACGCCACCCATTGTATGGTGGACAGCTGGGGCTACTTCTACTGCATAGTATGGTCCAACTGCAAGTTCTCTAGGCATATCTTGTCTAGTAAATGCTTCATCTGTTCCACCTGCCACATAGCTGTTGTATGTCTCAAAAGTAGCTGCCAATGTGTCTGCATCCATTTCGATTTTTTCAGCAAGTTCCTCCAATGTTTCGCCTTCAACCAAGAATCCTTTATTATAGTATCCTTCGATTGCGCTCAAACTCTCGCGAACGGACTGATCGAACATCAGGTAACTGCTTGCTCCGGTTTGAGCGAGTTGTGCGTCTGAAACAGCAGCACGTGTATCGAGTTCGTTTACAAATCTCTCTGCTTCTCTATTGACTAGTATCGCACCATTGCCACGTACAGCTTCAGTGATCATATAGTTGTTTGATGGCATTACTGTTGGATGCGTTTGAATTTGTTCCATATCCACATATGCCACATCTAATGCTTTTGCGAATTCTGTGACATCGCCTGTAGCACCAGGGTGGTTGGTTGTGCCATAACCTTTGAGTGCCGGATCGTATGATGCGACAAGGTCATTGTTTGCACCGAATCCGCCAGTTGCGATGATGACTGCTTTTGCATTGATGTTGAAAGTGCCTTCAGCAGTTTTGACGACTACTCCGTTTGCTGATCCTTCATCACCAAGAACTTCAATGACTTCGCTGTTGAGCATGATTTCCACACCGAGTTCAAGTGCTTTTGCATTTAAAACGTCCATCACGTGACTTCCTACAGGTGCGCCGCCAGCTGGTCTATGTGTACGGTTGACACTTGCGCCACCCATTCTGCCGACATCGGAAAGATCCGCGCCAATACTTTGTAACCAGTCAACTGTTCCCGCTGAATTCTCAGCAAGTACTCTTACGAGTTCAGGATTGTTGATATTGCCACCACCTACCATGGTGTCTTCGATGAAAATTTCCACTGTATCTTCAATACCAAGTGCTTCTTGACTTGTCGTCTCAGCCGCATTGAGTCCGCCAGTAGCATATTTCGTATTGCCTCCGATAATAGGCATTTTTTCAACTACTAATACTTCCGCACCATTCATTGCCGCTTCGATTGCTGCAGTAAGTCCTGCTCCACCTGCGCCAATGATGACAATTCCTGTTTCTCTATCTTCAATTCGAACGGTATCCGGAGCGTCCACATCTGTAGCAGAAGCCACTGGCTTCATTCCTTCGATGTATGCGCCAGCAAGTGCGACGCTTACAGCTTCGAGCATTCCGCTTGATGTGATGGTTGCACCAGCAATGACATCAATCTCAGTCGAATTCGCTTCGATGATGTTCTCAATAATTGAATTTGCTGGGTCTACTGAAAATTCAGAATCGTTGAAATTTAAAATTTCAATGCTCTCAATTTTCGTCTCACTTACTGTTACAGCCACTTCGATCGGACCTGCATGGCCTTTACCATCACCTTCATACGTTCCAGCCACGAAAATGGCTTCTACTTCTTCAGTACTTGTGCAGCCTGTGAATCCAAGCGATGCCACGAGTAAAAATATCAAAATTATTGCTAATCTTTGCTTCATGATTTTGCCTCCCTGTTATTTCTTTACTTTTCATTTCGCGTCATGCGATCTACAGTAAGTTTAAAACATTGACAATCTTTTAGCAATCTTTTGGTCTTTAAGTTTAGTTTAGTTCATATAGTTCTCTCGCAGAGCGAGGAACTATATGAACTAAACTAAACTTAGCAGTTAGTGGTTGGTGGTTGGGAAAAGAAATGGGGACAGGTCAAAAGTGGTACCTAGCACCGCTAGGTACCACTTTTGACCTGTCCCCATTTTACTCAATTTACTGAGAATTATATTTTACATACGCGCTCTTTTGCTTCGCAAAAGAGTTATTCTATTATCCCTTGCTCTCTCAACCAATCTTCAGCAACTGCCTTCGGCTCCATCTCTTCGATGTCTACAAGGTAGTTCATCTCGATCATTGTATCGTTGTCGAGTTTTGATGCGATATCATTTAAGATATCTGCGATTTCAGGATTTGCATCAATAGTTTCTTGTCTGAGAACCGGAGCAGGATTGTAAACAGGGAAGAATGCCAAGTCATCCTCTAAGTTTACAAAATCATAAGCTGCAATACGACCATCTGTTGAAAAACCCATTCCTGTATCCACTTGATCTTCAAGTAGTGATTTATAAAGGATTCCAGCATCCATTACAGCAAGAGAATCTTCTCCGACTTTGAAGCCATAAGTATCTTCAAGTGCAGGTAATCCATCTGGACGGGCTGTAAATTCATGATCCACTCCGAATGCAAACGCATCAGGATTTTCATTCATATATGCCGCCAAATCGCTTATGCTCGCTATACCCAAAGCTTCACTATCTTCTCTTCTCATCATGATTGTATATGTGTTGTTGAACGGTGCGTAATCGAGCCAGACTAATCCATTGGCATCGTCAGCTTCTTTAACCAAATTGTAAGCTTCTACTGAATCTGTGATGGCAACATCATTTTGAAGATGCATTAACCATGCAGTACCAGTATATTCCCAATAAACGTCCAAATCGCCATTGATGAGTGCGCTTCTGACTTTATCGGATCCAGCGACATTGGTTTTGTCTTCTACTTCAAAGCCTGCATCTTCAAGTGCAAGCAATGTGATTTGTCCTAAGATTAACTGCTCTGTATAATCTTTTGAACCTACTTGTATGACTTCTTTTTCTGATGAGCCACAACCAACAAGCGCCACACTGAGTACCAGAATCAAACTGAGCATCAATGCCATTCTTTTCATTGTAATACTTTTC
The DNA here is from genome assembly GCA_024636005.1 of Bacillota bacterium. Classification (GTDB taxonomy): domain Bacteria; phylum Bacillota; class Clostridia; order Peptostreptococcales; family Acidaminobacteraceae; genus Fusibacter_D. The sequence continues at coordinate 3,215 of JAGXHV010000036.1, read as the reverse complement.
ATTAACATACCTCCTAAATAGTTGTCTTTCTCTCTACAATTCCAAATGCAATATCGGATAGGAGTGCCATCAGCGCCGGCAGTGTTGCACCGAGCACAAGTATTTGCCACCTATTGACATTGTTTCCAGCGATAATTAGGTCCCCGAGACCGCCTCCACCGACAAATGCCGCAAATATGGCCGTTCCGATGTTGATGGTCACTGCAGTTCTGATGCCAGCCACTATAATCGGCAATGCAAGGGGAATTTCAATTTTAAACAAAATGCGTTTCGGCAACATACCCATGCCTTTTGCCGCTTCAATTATTGAGTCGTCCACACCTATAATCCCCACCAATGTATTGTTGAGAATCGGCAGGAGCGAATAGATCCACAGTGCCAAAATTGCAGTGTTTATACCAATTCCAAGAACTCCTACGAATAATGCAACAATAGCAAGACTTGGGATAGTCTGTCCAATGTTGACTATGCTGAGCACCCTTGGTGCGAATTTCTTAAATTTAGGTCTAGTAAGCATAATACCAAGAGGTACAGATGTTCCGGTGGCAAGCAGACTTGAAATCACAACAATCTTTACATGCTGTGTAAGGGCTGTGATGATTTTGTCATAGGACATAAATCTCTCAACCATTTTATCCTGAGGATAATTGATCACGTAGTAACTGAATCCGATTGCAATTGCAAAAATGAGAATAACCAGAACCACATCTTGGACTCTGATCGCAGAATCACGAAGTTTGGTCATCGTCTCTCACCGCCTTCAATAAATCGTCCATGGTTACTATGCCGTCGACTTTCCCTTTGGTGCCAGATACGAAAATTGTTTTTCTACCGAGTGTAAACATATCCGAAAGCACATCTTGTAGTGTCGTTTTGGGTGTTGCAGTCTCCCCGATGGGTCTCAAGAATTCGCCGACACGCTTATTCTCATTTTTAAACAACATCCCTATACTTACATACCCGAGTAACTTCTGACCCTTTTCGGTGACGAGCAAGTTATTTACATTGCTTTCCTTAGCCACTTTTAGGGCATCTTCTGTAGTCGTTGTGGCATCCACAAATGGGATTTCACGCATGATGTCCTTACATTTCATAAGTTTCATCATTTTAAGATTGCTATTGCTTCCTATAAGTTCTGCGACAAATTCATCTGCAGGTTCCGATAGAATCTCTGTCGGGGTTCCAAATTGAACCACCTTTCCAGCTCTCATGACTACAATCTTGTCACCCATTTTAAGGGCTTCATCGATATCATGTGTTACAAAGACAATCGTTTTGCCTATTTTTGCCTGTATTCTTAAAAATTCATCTTGAAGTTTTCCTCTTGTGATGGGATCGAGTGCCCCAAAAGGCTCATCCATCAGCATGATTGGTGGATCGGCAGCAAGTGCTCTCGCAACGCCAACTCTTTGTTTTTCCCCACCACTCAGATCTTTTGGTTTTTTGTCTCTGAAATTCTCTGGATTGAGGTCCATCAGTTCCAGCAGTTCATCCACTCGGTTTCTAATTTTGTTCCTGTCCCAACCTTTTTCGAGTGGAACTGTTGCGATATTTTCCGCAATGGTCATATGTGGAAAAAGTCCAGTGTCCTGAATGACATACCCTATGTCCAATCTCAATTTGATCGGGTCTACCTTTTCGATATCCTGACCGTTTATGTAGATTTTTCCAGATGTTGCTTTGATCAGTTTGTTGACCATCTTCATTGTAGTCGTTTTACCACAACCCGATGGCCCGACTAGCATGCAAATCTCACCTTTTATAATATGAAGGTCGAGTTCATCCACTGCTGGTTGATCTTTTTCATTATATCGTTTCACTACTTTTTCGAATTTTATCACTACTTCTCACCTCCGTTTATATCTCAAATTTTTTCTGGACAAATGCCAAACCACGATCGATTACAATAGTAATCACTGAAACCATAATGGCACCGATTAGAATCATCTTGTCATTGCCTCTGTTGATGCCTTGAAAAATGTACTGTCCTAAACCACCTGCGCCAATGTAAGCAGCAATCGCACCAAGGCCAATGCCCATGACGGTTGCTGTTCTCACGCCTGTCATAATGATGGGAAATGCGAGTGGGAGTTTCACTTTGAACATGATTTTCGATTTTGTCAGCCCCATGCCTGTAGCCGATTCAATGATTGATGGCTCAATGTTCATGATGCCCGTGTACACATTTCTGATGATTGGTAATTGTGTATAAAGCACCAATCCCGCTATCGCCGGGGCTCTACCAATCCCCATGAGTGGAATCAAAATTGAAAAAAGTGCCAAACTTGGAATCGTCATCATGACATTAGCAATGTTCAACACAATAGTGGCGATTTTTTTGTTATAAGTAATAATTATGCCGATCAAAACGCCCATCGTGATAGAAATAAACATTGCGGTAAGAACGATTTCAAAGTGTTCAATCGTCAGTTCAAGTATTGTTTCCCATCTTTCTATGGCAAATTTTATTGTTTCCATTATCCTCACCTCCGTTTCATATTATGATAAAAATAAGAAAACACTCTAACTTCTGTTTTCACAGAGAGTTAGAGTGTTTAAGTTTCGACATGATTGCCTCGCTTTATACCATTATTTCAATAGTATAGTCCATGCCCTTTATAGGACCTGTACAAACCCCAGTTCTCGCATTCATTTTTCAATACCCTTTCACAATATTACGGATAACTAACATCAATCCACATAGTTTCATACGTATCAATGCTCATAACCCTAGCTACTACAAGTACCTACTTCACACAACGCTACTAATACTAGATTATATTATAACATAATTTTACGAAATATTAAACATTACGGTGAAATGCTGATTGGGGACCAATGTCATTTAGTTAAGTAATTGTGTGGTTGAAACGTATACACTTTCTGGCAAATTAATCTGATAAGCTTGTAATAAGCTCTTTATGAAGATCGATTCTAGAAAAATGAGCAACACAAGTAAGCAGATTCAACATCTGCTTAAAAAGTGATAGTTCTCGTTCTCAAACTATGATAATCTGTAATTGAAGCTAATTACCCTTCCACGGCGGACTGAGCGTTGGAACTTACGACCTTCGCGGATTGGGAGTCTATTGATCTGGATAAGAGCTTCAATGTCAGGCGGCTCTTCATTATTCGAGTTACAAAAAAATCTTCGACAGAGATCGATTGCTACAGTAAAGTTGATTTGATAAACATGTTTTGTGTTGTTTTGGTTG
>JAGXHV010000174.1 GCA_024636005.1 Bacillota bacterium | reverse complement strand
TCATCCAAAACAATTGATCCGAGGAGGTCCTTAAATGAAAATTGTCGACAAAACACTGCTACTGATCATACTATTGATTGCAATTACAGGATATTCCGTTTTCAGCACGAATCAATTGACCACAGAAGTCGAACAGCTTCAGTGGCAACTCAGTGCCCAAGAAAATAAGATCATCAATCAAATCAGTGGCATTGAGAGTATTGTTGATCAGATGAAAAAAGCCGATAGATGGTACGAGGAAATTGAAAAACCTAAACCGGTTTTTGTCAACGGTGAACACCAACTTAACTTGAAATTCAAACTGATGGAATACAACAAAGAAAGCAAAGTTTCATTTCATGTGAAGAATTTTAGTTCTGACGAGTTCATAACTTATGATGCCTCAGACATCGGCAGTGGCATCTATGAAATTCAATTGTCTGAAATTGGTCCACTGAATCCGGTTTCAAAATTTGACGTACAGTTTTCCAATCCTGAAATTATGAGTCCCGTAGAGTTTGGAGATTGGGATAACGAAAACATCCTAGAGTACTATATCTCTGTTGAACATGATGAAGAGATGAGAATCTCTGAGACATATCAGGTTCATATGTATGAACTGATCTATAACATTTTTCAGCCTATAAGTGGTTATTTTTATATTGATCATGAAAATAACTTCATTGAAACCAATTTAGATTCCAACACTATAGATCTCCAGAATGTATATTATACCATCGATCGTGTAGAGATTCAGGCATATCAGGACAACAAAATGGTCCAGTGGTGGGAAGTGAAATCGATGAATACAGATTCAAACTGGATTCAATTCGTGGATACACTGGAAATCACAGAGGAATATGACAGTCTATATATTGAAGTGAAATATATAGGGCGTGATGAGACCAACCAATTTATAAATAAGACTTTAATCGGTAGCAAACGCTAATTACAATTATGAAAAAAAATCCCGTATCACTCCAAATATGAAGCGATACGGGATTTTTATGATTCTATTTATTCAGTTACCAGCATGAGTTCAACTGGAATATAAGCTTCAATTGATTTGCCTTCTAAATGCATTACTGCATTTTCAACGCCCATACTACCGATCAGACTTGGTTGTTGAGCTACCGTTGCTGTCATTTCACCATCTTTAACAGACATTACAGCATCGTCAGTGGCATCAAATCCAACCACGATAATTTCTCTTCCAGAAGCTGCAATCGCTCTTAAAGCACCCAGAGCCATTTCATCATTGTGTGCAAACACAGCGTCAATTTCAGGCTGTGCCTGTAGAATGTTTTCCATGACCGAAAGTCCTTTGGTTCTATCAAAGTCTGCAACTTGCTTCGCTACGACTTCAATATCAGTACCTGCAATTGCGTCATTAAAGCCTTGACCACGATCTCTAGCCGCAGAAGTGCCCGCTATACCTTCAAGTTCAACGACCTTGCCAGCGCCATCAAGCAGCTCTACAATGAATTCACCAGCCATCATACCGCCTGCAACGTTGTCTGATGCGATATGAGTCACGACTGTTCCACTGTTTGCGCCTCTATCTAGAGTAATTACAGGAATCCCCGCAGTATTGGCCGCCTTGATGGCATTGACTACTGCATCAGAATCTGTTGGATTGATCAGAATAAAATCAACACCTTGTGTAATCAGATCTTCCACATTGGATAATTCTTTTGCTGGGTCATTTTGTGAATCCAAAATGATCAACTCAGCTCCAAGCTCATTTGCCTTTTCTTCAGCACCCTCTTTTAAAGTCACAAAGAATGGATTGTTGAGAGTGGACAATATAAGTCCAATTGTAGGGGGTTCAATTGAACTCCCAGAATCCAAAGATTTATCTCCAGTGATCAACTTAAGGTCAACTGGAATAAATGCATCCAGAGTGGTACCATCAATCACTTTTTTAGCTGCATCGATACCGAGCGAACCAATCAAACTTGGCTGTTGAGCTACCGTAGCCGCCATTTTACCTTCTTCTACGGAAAGAACCGCATCATCTGTCGCATCGAATCCAACAACTAAAATATTTCTTCCTGATGCTTCTATAGCTCTCAAAGCACCTAGTGCCATCTCATCATTATGAGCAAAGACCGCATCGATTTCAGGTTGCGCCTCTAGTAGGTTTTCCATTACAGAAAGCCCTTTTGTTCTGTCGAAATCAGCCACTTGCTTTGCAACAACTTCGAGATTCGTTCCTGCGATTGCATCGTTGAATCCTTGACCTCTGTCTCTAGCTGCAGATGTTCCTGCGATGCCTTCGAGTTCAACTACTTTACCAGCACCACCAAGCATATCCACGATATACTCACCAGCCATCACACCACCAGCAACGTTATCCGATGCGATGTGTGTGACTACAGTACCTGAATTTGCGCCACGATCAAGTGTTATAACTGGAATGCTCTTGTCATTCGCCGCTTTGATCGTATTGCCTACGGCATCAGAATCCGTAGGATTGATTAGGATGACATCAACACCTTGTGTTAATAAATCTTCCATGTTGGCAAGTTCTTTTGCAGGATCATTTTGTGAATCCAAAACAATCAATTCGAGTCCGAGTTCATTCGCTTTCGTCTCAGCTCCTTCTTTAAGCGAAACGAAAAACGGGTTGTTGAGTGTTGAAATAATTAAGCCTACTTTGTTGCCACCAGAATTTTCAGTGGTTTTGCATCCAGACAGCCCTGTTGCCACCAACAGAAGGACCATCATTATCACCAATACTTTTTTCATATTTCTCCTCCATTCTAACCCTACTTGTTTTTCCTATCTAGCAACACTGCAATCAATATGACGATTCCCTTTGCCAGCAATTGATAATACGAGCTGACATTCATCAGATTGAGTGCATTGTTTAGGACACCGATAATCAAGGCACCTGTTACGGTCCCAAGAATTGAACCAACTCCTCCAGCAAGAGAAGTTCCACCAAGTACAACTGCAGCGATGGCATCCAGTTCATAGCCACTACCCGCCGTCGGTTGAGCCGAAGACAATCTGGCAGTAATAATGATTCCCGCCAGTGCCGCGAGCACACCACTTATGCTGTACACCATTATTTTTATTCGATCCGTGTTCACACCTGAAAGTTTTGTCGCTTCCTCATTGCCTCCAAGTGAATAAACATAACGCCCCAAAGTGGTTTGCGTCAACACATAAAAACCAATGATAAAAACAAATATCATTATAATAATTGGTATGGGAATTCCTAAGAAATAACCATTCCCAATACTTGTTAAAAACTCAGCATTCTTGTCATATCCAGCGCTAATCGGTTTCCCATCTGTGAATACAAGAGTAATGCCTCTAAAAACAGTCATAGTTGCCAGTGTCACGATAAAGGGTTGAAGCTTGCCTTTGGCTATGACAATACCATTAAAGAATCCAATTCCTCCACCTACTGCAAGAGCTGCAAGGATTGCCACAATGGGACTGTAACCTAGGGATATCAACATGGCTACAACAGCTCCCGACAGAGCCAGAGTAGCTCCTACCGATAGGTCGATTCCTCCGGTAATGATGACGAAAGTCATACCTGCAGCAATTATGGAATTGATGGATGTCTGCCTTAAAATATTGAGTATGTTCGAACCAGTCATAAATCGGTCATTGATGAGTGAGACCGCAATTGAGAATATGACCAGTCCTATTATGGACTGAAATTTTGAAATGTTTATTTTTTTCATTGCATTCTCTCCCCTGCGCCAATCGCCAATCTCATTATTTTCTCCTGGGTCGCGTCCTCACGACTCAATATCCCAGAAATTCTACCTTCATGCATTACCATGATTCGGTCACAAACGCCTAAAAGTTCTGGTATCTCAGATGAAATCATCAAGATCCCCAGTCCCTCTTTTTTAAAAGTATTCATCAGTTCATAAATTTCTTTCTTAGCACCAACATCCACACCTCGTGTGGGTTCATCCAATATAAGGACTTTAGGTTTGACGGAAAGTGATTTCGCGATGGAGACCTTCTGCTGATTGCCTCCGCTGAGCAGTTTGACTTTCTGGTTGACCGAAGGGGTTTTAATACTCATAGCCTCTTTATAATATTCAATACAGCCCTTTTCAGATTTTTTGTTGATGACAGTAGCAGTGGAATATTGTCCTAGTGATGAAAGTGTAATGTTGTTCCCAACAGAGAGACCTAACACCAATCCGTCTTTTTTTCGATCTTCAGAAACATATGCAATTCCTTCACCAATGGCTTGTTTTTCAGTTTTTCCATAGACTTTCACACCAGAAACACTCATGTTTTTAACATCACAAGGTATGTTGCCATAAATTGATTTAGCGAGTTCGGTTCTGCCTGCTCCCATCAATCCAGCGACGCCTAATATTTCACCTTTTTTTATATCGAATTTAATATCTTTTACCAAAGAATTGCTAAGTGACTCCACATGAAATACGATTTCATCGGTCTTACAATCCAAATAAGAATATTGCTCCTCAAGTTTTCTCCCAACCATCATCTCAATCAGTTGGTTTTCGTTGATCTCTGAAACGGGAATTTCACCGATGAAAGCGCCATCCCGCAAAACTGTAACGTCATCACAAATCTTGAAAATCTCTGGAAGTCTATGAGAAATATAAACCACGCTTTTTTCAGATTTCACCAAATCCTCAATCACCTTGAACAAACTCTCGGTTTCGCTGTCTGTAAGTGCATCGGTTGGTTCATCCATGATAATCAGTTCAGTTTCAAATGATAATGCTTTTGCAATTTCAACCATTTGTTTTTGGCCGATACTCAAACTACCGACTTTTCTTTTTGGATCCAAATCCAAATTCAGTCGATTGAGCAATTTCTTTGATTCATAATGCATTTCTTTCCAGTTGACTTTTCCAAATTTGCTTGGAAATCGTCCCATAAAAATATTCTCAGCAATGGAAAGTCCTTCTATCAGGTTCAACTCCTGATGAATGATGGCAATCCCCTTTTGCATGGCATCTTTTGGTCCTGTAACTTCCAATTTCTCTCCTTTGAAATAAATTTCGCCAGAAGTTTTCTGATAGACACCAGATAAAATCTTCATGAGAGTCGACTTGCCCGCACCATTTTCACCAAGCAAAGCCATAACTTTGCTCTTATATACATTCAGATGGACACCATCAAGCGCTTTAACACCAGGAAATTCTTTAGTGATCCCTTCCATGTGAAGTACTACATCAGTCATGTGAATCACCACCGAAATCCACACCGGATTGAAGAATTATATTGGCATAAGCAGTACATTCACCCGTTCTGATGACAGCTTTACTGCTTTCTGTAAGTATTTTAAAACTCTCATGACTGACATACTCAATAGGTGTTTCACCCAGCAACTCAGATATAGAATCCATCACATCTTTATTGGATGCCTTGATTTCATCAGCCAAAATCACTTTTTCAATCACCATATCTTGAACCAAGATTTCAAGTGTTTCCAAAAATCCCGGAACGCCTTTTATTAGTGCCAGATCAATTCTTTTGACCTTCTCTGGAATTGGAAGCCCTGCGTCAGCGACAACGATTTGATCTGTATGCCCCAACTTGGCAAGTGTAGCCACAATTTCAGAATTTAACAATCGACCTTTTCTCAAAGTTTTCTCCTTTCAAGTATTTCCTCAAGTGTAGGAAGTGATTTTTGAGCGCCGAGACGCGTTACAGTGAATGCGGCAACTTCTGTCGAGAATTCCAATGCTTCTCTTATGCTTAGACCTTTTGAAATTTGAGTCATCAGTCCGCCAATAAAACTATCCCCAGCCGCTGTGGTATCCACCGCTTTGACCTTATGTGCAGGAACATGTAATGTTTGATTGCCATCATAATACCATGCGCCTTTTTCACCAAGAGTCAAAACAATGCTCTTGACTCCTAATATCTCATACCCTTGATTTAAATCTTTAGCCTCTTCAAATCCAATTCCTGAAAGTGTTTCAAATTCCGTTTCATTGACAACAAGAAGATCCACGTAGTTCAGCAATTCTTTGGATAATTGTTTTGCAGGAGCAGGATTGAGTACTGTGAACAGACCTGATTCACGAGCGAGTCTCATAGATTTTGACACAGTTTCCATTGGCACTTCAAGTTGCATCACAAGAATATCCATATCATTGAACCAAGAGTTTTGGACCATTTCCGGTAGAAGTTTACCATTTGCGCCTTCAACAACCACTATTGAATTGTCAGCATTTTCATTGACCATGATCATCGCGATTCCAGTTGGAACCCCATTAACTGTAGTCACTTTGTCATGAACATTCATAGCCACTAGATTTTCTTTGAGCTCCGCGCCTGACGCATCATCTCCAACCATGCCAATCATTGTTACATCAGCACCAAGTTTACCCATAGCAACTGCCTGATTGGCACCTTTCCCACCTGGATTATAAATCAGTCCTCTTCCAGTTACAGTCTCACCAACAAGTGGTGTATGTTGGACCCTAGTCACCAAATCCATATTCAGGCTGCCTATGACCAGTATTTTTTTTTGTTCTTCCATATTGACTCCTTAATTTAAGTAAACGTTTAACCTGTTAAATATTAGAGAATCACTTAGTGGATTCTCTAATCACCAATTTGGTTTTAAGTACGACATCCATCATTTTTGCCTCAGGATGTTTTATGAGTTCAATGAGCATTTCAGCGGCTTTGTAACCCATCTGATAATTGGGCTGACAAACTGTTGTCAGATTCGGAGTGACTACGGTAGCCATATAAATATCATCAAATCCCATCACTCCGACGTTACCCGGTACGGATATCCCTTTTTCATTCAAAGCTTTAATAGCTCCAATGGCTATCATGTCATTACCACAAAAAATTCCATCAAATTCAATTTTATTAGTTAATGCCTCTAATACGCCTTCATAACCCCACTGGGCATTGTAATTGCCTTCAAAAAACAGCTTCTCATCAAATTGGATGCCATAATCACTCAACGCGTTCCGATAGCCTTCAAAGCGATCCAGAGCGGGTTTGGATGTCATTGGTCCACCAAGATGTAAAATTCTCTTATACCCACGTTCAATCATATAACTCACACCCTGATAAGCACCACTCGTGTTGTCCACAGTGATTTTACCTTGAGCTCTCATCCCGGTTATATCCCTATCTACAGTAATGACAGGTATTTGAAGTCTTAGGAATTCTTTCGAAACCTTATTTCTCAAACTCGAAGATGTAAAAATAATGCCATCCACCATCTTTTCCTGTAGCATCCCGATATAGGATACTTCTTTATCCAACTTATTGTCTGAATTACATAGTACAACGTGATACCCTTCCATGTTGGCATAATCCTCAACACCTCTAGCCACCTCAGGGAAGAAGGGATTGGTTATATCTGGGATGATGAGTCCAATCGAGTGGGTTTTCTTCGTTATCATTGACGAAGCAATACGATTTGGCACATAATTATGGGCTTCAATCAAATCGAGAACTTTTTGTCTGGTCGCGTGACTAATGTTCTGATCCTTATGATTGACTATTTTAGAAACGGTTGCAGTGGATACATCCGCCATTTTTGCTATATCCTTAATTGTAATTTTCATTTTTCATCTCTCTAGGTAAACGTTTACTTAATTATATCATTTAAATATTACAAGTCAATA
>JAGXHV010000173.1 GCA_024636005.1 Bacillota bacterium | reverse complement strand
TATGAAATGACGGACAGACTTCTGGATGAAATCAATCGTGACTATTATGATTTCATAATCATCAATTATGCAAATCCTGATATGGTTGGCCATACGGGCATCATAGAGGCAGCTGTTAAGGCTGTGGAAGTAGTTGATGAGTGCATCGGAAAAGTGGTTTCAAAACTTGAAGAGAAGCAAGGTGCATTCCTTATTACAGCGGATCATGGCAACGCGGAGCAAATGCTCACAGAAGATGGCAAAGTATTCACTGCACACTCCACCAACAAAGTACCTTGTATATTAGGCGGAGCGGGAAATGTAAAACTCAGTGGTGATGGCAAACTTTGTGACCTTGCACCTACAGTGCTGGAATTGATGGGACTGGACAAGCCACAGGAAATGACTGGAAAATCAATCATTATAAAATAAAATAAACTTATGGAGGTAATCACATGTCAGTTATTACGGATATTTTTGCAAGAGAAATTTTAGATTCAAGAGGCAACCCTACCGTTGAAGTTGAAGTTTATTTGGAAGACGGCGCTATGGGAAAAGCACAAGTACCATCAGGAGCATCAACTGGAGCATTTGAAGCGGTTGAACTCAGAGACGGTGATAAAAGCAGATACATGGGAAAAGGCGTTCTGAAAGCGGTTGACAATGTCAACGAATTGATCGCCCCAGAACTCGAAGGTTGGGATGTTTTTGATCAAGTAGGCATCGACAAGTTCATGATTGAACTCGATGGTACACCCAATAAGGCAAAACTTGGAGCAAACGCAATACTTGGTGTTTCAATCGCTGTAGCTAGAGCAGCTGCAGATTCACTTGGCCTTGCACTTTATGAGTACATTGGTGGAACAAATGCAAAAACATTGCCAGTTCCAATGATGAACATCATGAACGGCGGAGCACACGCTGACAACAATGTTGATATTCAAGAATTCATGGTTATGCCAGTAGGAGCGCCTTCATTTAAAGAAGCTTTAAGATGGGGTGCGGAAATATATCACACACTCAAAGCAGTTCTTAAATCTAAGGGTCTTGCTACAGGAGTAGGCGATGAAGGTGGTTTCGCTCCGAATCTTCCTACAAATGAAGATGCACTTAAAGTGATCATGGAAGCAATTGAAAAAGCTGGCTATAAACCAGGTGAGCAAATCAAATTGGCTCTTGATGTTGCGGCTAATGAACTTTTCGATGAGAAAACTGGAAAATATACACTTGCAAGTGAAGGTCGTGAGTTTACAGCTGAAGAGTTAGTGGATTACTATGCTGATCTTGTAGAAAAGTATCCAATCATCTCAATTGAAGATGGACTTGCAGAAGAAGATTGGTCTGCTTGGAAACTTATGGTTGAAAAACTTGGCAACAAGATTCAAATCGTTGGCGACGACCTCTTCGTAACCAACACAGAAAGATTATCAAGAGGCATCAAAGAAAAGTCAGCAAATTCCATTTTAATCAAATTGAATCAAATCGGTACAATCACTGAAACGCTTGATGCAATTGAAATGGCTAAACGCGCTGGATTCACAACAATCAGCTCACACAGATCTGGTGAAACTTCAGATTCAACGATCTCAGATATGGCTGTAGCAGTAAACGCTGGACAAATCAAAACAGGCGCACCTGCAAGAACTGACCGTGTTGAAAAATACAACCAACTCATGAGAATTGAAGAGCAACTAGGAGATAATGCAATTTATGCTGGCATGAATGCATTCTACAATTTAAGATAGTCATTAATTCATTGCTTTACCCACTTTGAGAAAACTCAAAATGGTCAAAATAAAAGCGAATCTTGATTACAAACAAAGGGTGCATGGGCTTGGTGGACAGCAACCACCAAGCTTTGTGCTTTTTTGATAAAAAAATAATGAATGAATTGTATTTTGAGGTATACTGTGTTAAAATACCTATGTTAAGCAAGTGAAATGGAGGTGTAGAAGAATGGACGTTGTTTTAAATGTTTTATTGATCGTATCATCACTCATTTTAATCGCGAGTATTTTATTACAATCCGGTAAATCAGCAGGATTATCAGGCGCTATAGGCGGCGGTGCTGAACAAATCTGGGGTAAGAATAAGGCGAGAGATTATGACGCAAAGTTCGACAAGATCACAAAAATATCGGCAGTTGTGTTTATGGTATCGGCACTGGCGATGGCTTATATACAATAATTAGCTTTAAAAGCTAATTATTGTATATTTTTTTCATAAGGGAGTTATTCATTATTTTTATTATCAAATGTGGGGAGGAATGAATTAATGAACTACGCATTGCTATCGGCAAGCGCAGGTGTTTTGGCACTTGTTTTTGCTGTTTTTCTTGTGGTTAGAAAAATAAACACTATTACTGTAAACCACGATAGGATGAATGAGATCGCTTCGTACATCCAAGAAGGTGCCATGGCTTTTCTAAAAAGAGAATATAAAGTTCTTGTCATCTTTTCAATTGTATTGGCACTCGCGATTACTTTCGGACTTCAAAGTTATAAAACCGCAATCGCATTTTTGGTAGGTGCTTTTTTCTCAGCGTTGGCTGGTTTCATAGGTATGAAAGTTGCCACCAAAGCCAATGTTAGAACAGCTTTCGCAGCAAAAGAGAGTGGTATTAATAAAGCGTTATCTGTCGCATTTTCAGGCGGCGCTGTCATGGGTATGTCCGTTGTTGGTCTTGGGCTGCTTGGCGTAAGCGTTTTATATTACATTTTTGACGACATACAAATTGTTACCGGATTCGGTCTGGGTGCTTCCTCAATTGCACTTTTTGCTCGTGTTGGCGGTGGAATCTACACCAAGGCTGCCGATGTCGGTGCTGACCTTGTTGGAAAAGTTGAAGCCGGAATTCCTGAAGACGATCCACGTAACCCAGCGGTTATCGCTGATAACGTAGGTGATAACGTAGGCGACGTCGCTGGTATGGGCGCTGACTTATTTGAATCCTATGTTGGTTCCATTATCGCTTCCATCACACTTGGACTTGTAGCGTTCGGTATAGCTGGAGCTTACTTCCCGCTTGTTCTTTCAGCAATTGGTATAGTGGCTTCCATCATTGGAACGTTCTTTGTCAAAAGTGATGATAAATCTGACCCGCATAAGGCTCTTAAAAAATCGACTTACGTCAGTGGTTTGATTGTAATTGTATCGGCTTTTTTCCTCAGCAATCATTTCTTTGATTCACTGGATGCTTTTTTTGCCATCGCAGCCGGCCTTCTTTGCGGTATATTGATTGGTGTGGTCACTGAAATATACACTTCAGGAGATTATAAATATGTAAAAAGAATTGCGGAGCAATCATTGACTGGAGCTGCAACTACTATTATTGCAGGTTTGAGTATCGGAATGCTTTCTACATTATGGCCAATCATCTTTATCTCATCAGCAACTTTGATCGCTTATGAGTTTGCAGGACTTTACGGAATTGCACTCGCTGCGGTAGGTATGCTTTCAACTGCTGGAATCACTGTTGCGGTTGATGCTTATGGTCCAATCGCAGACAATGCGGGTGGAATCGCTGAAATGAGTGAATTGCCTAAAGAAGTCAGAAAAATTACAGATAAATTGGATGCCGTAGGTAACACTACCGCTGCAATCGGTAAAGGATTTGCAATCGGTTCTGCAGCACTTACAGCTCTTGCATTATTCGCTTCTTACTCACAAGCCGTAGGACTTACGACAATCAACATTCTCAATCCAAAGGTGGTTGTCGGTTTGTTTATCGGTGGTATGTTACCGTTCTTATTCTCAGCATTGACTATGGAATCTGTTGGTAAAGCAGCATACGAAATGATCGAAGAAGTTCGTAGACAGTTCAAGACAATCGATGGGATCATGGAAGGCACTGGAACTCCTGATTATGCACGTTGTGTAGACATCAGTACTACTGCTGCCCTTAGAGAAATGGTACTTCCGGGTCTCATGGCTGTACTTTCACCGATTGCTGTAGGTCTTTTGCTGGGTGGAGAAGCACTCGGTGGAATGCTTGCAGGATCACTTGTAACAGGAGTGTTGCTCGCGATATTCATGGCCAATGCTGGTGGTGCTTGGGACAATGCCAAGAAGTATGTCGAAGAAGGCAACTTCGGTGGTAAAGGTTCTGAAGCCCATAAGGCAAGTGTTGTAGGAGATACAGTCGGTGATCCTTTCAAAGACACCTCTGGTCCTTCAATCAACATCCTGATCAAACTCATGACCATCGTATCACTTGTATTCGCTCCACTTTTCGTAGCATTTGGTTCTATATTGTAATATCGTTTGAATTCAAGGCACACTGCGTTTGCAGTGTGCTTTTTTGTGGTTAAAATGTTATAATGGAGTTAGTAGAAGCGTGTTAGGCTATGCCACTAAGGAGGTAGTTATGGAAAAAGAAAAAATACTCGATTATTTGAAACTAAACAATGAAAAGCCATTTTTGGAAATGGATCTGATGAACGCACTAGGAATCAATGAAAGTGATCGTTCCACTTTTATCGCAACAATGGAAGACCTTGAAGATGAAGGAAAAATCATAAAAACCAAAAAGGGCAAATATGCCTTACCAGAGTTTTTCAAAATTTATGTGGGAAAAATTCAGATTGCCGTGAGAGGATTTGGATTTGTAATCATAGAAAATGCTGAAATGAAAGATGTCTTCGTTCCTGCAAGTGCCCTGACGGGTGCCATGAATGGTGACAGAGTAATGGTTAAACTCAACAAGGTCGGTGGTGAAAATCAAAAGAGTGAAGGCGAAGTCATCAAGATTGTTACGAGAGCCAACTCGAGACTTGTAGGCACTTATGAAGAAAGCAAGAATTTCGGTTTCGTAGTGCCTGACGATCAAAAAATTCGCAAGGATATATTTGTTTCAAGGAACAATACACTTGGCGCTAAACAAGGTGACAAGGTGGTTCTAGAAGTCACAAAATGGCCTGAAGACAGACGCAACCCTGAAGGCAAAATCATAGAAATTCTGGGACAATCGGGGGAACCTGGTGTGGACATTTTGGCTGTGATTCGCACGTTCAATCTTCCAGAGGTATTCAATCACAAGGTCCTTGAAGAAGCAGACCAAATTCCGACAGAAGTTGAAACGGAAGAAATTGCCAGAAGAGAAGATTTTAGAAATGATACAGTAATTACCATAGATGGCAAGGATGCAAAAGATCTTGACGATGCCATTCACATTAAAAAAATGGCGAGCGGTAATTATGAACTCGGTGTTCATATCGCCGATGTCACTCATTACGTCAAGGAGAACTCTAAAATTGACAAAGAAGCGCTCAACCGCGCTACAAGTGTTTACTTGCTCAATCGCGTAATTCCTATGCTTCCTGAGAGATTATCCAATGGGATATGCAGTCTTAACCCTAAGGTTAATCGATTGGTTTTGTCTTGCATTATGGAAATAGATTCAAACGGCGATGTGGTCAATCATCGAATTGCAGAAGGCGTCATCAAGACTGTTGAACGTATGAATTACGATGATGTTTCGGATATCCTTGAAGGATCATTCACACCTGATCTGAAGGAAAAATACAGTTATCTTGAAGAAGATTTGGGTCACATGAAAGATCTTGCGGACATATTGTTTAATAAAAGAGAGCGTCGTGGTGCGATTGATTTCGACTTCGCTGAAACCAAGATCTCACTCGATGGCGATGGCAAAGCAATTCATGTAGGCAAAGTGGAAAGACGTGTGGCACATAGATTGATTGAATCCTTTATGCTCGCAGCCAATGAGACCGTCGCTGAGCATATGTTCTGGCTTGAACTTCCGTTCGTCTACAGAATCCATGAGGATCCAAAACCTGAAAAAATTGAGGCGCTCAATAAATTCCTATACCATTTCGGCTACAAGATCAAAGGCGGACCGGATGATATACACCCGAAAGCCATTCAGGCATTGATCGAAGAAGTGGAAGGTAAAAAAGAAGAGCATGTCATCAGCAAGCTCACACTCAGATCACTCAAGCAAGCGAAATACTCACCTCACAATGAGGGACACTTTGGACTTGCAGCCAAATATTACTGTCACTTCACTTCACCAATCAGGCGATATCCGGATCTACAGATTCACAGGATTATCAAAGAGATGCTTGTTGGTAAGTTGAATGAGAAGCGCATTGCAGACCTTAAGAAAATAGTTGACGCAGTATCGATTCAAAGTTCTGAAAAAGAGCGCAATGCAGAACTTGCTGAACGTGAAGTGGACGACATGAAAATGGCTGAATACATGGTTCAGTTCATCGGAGAGACGTTTAATGGTGTTATCTCGACCATCACGTCATTTGGGATGTTCGTCGAACTGGAGAACACTGTGGAGGGTCTCATTAGACTCGAAAATCTGGACGATGATTATTATGTCTATGACGAATCTAGAATGCAGCTCGTTGGTGAACGTACGAAGAAATTATTTGAACTCGGTGGAGAAGTGGAAGTTGTTGTAATCGGCGCTAGTCCGGAACTCAGACAAATCGACTTTGAACTCGCATAACTTAAGGGTGGTAATTCATGAGAAAATTGATAGTCAGTGACATCGACGGAACTTTGCTCAGAAACGACAAATCCATATCGGATGTGACAAAAGAAAAATTCCTTGGCCTGATTGAAGAGGGACATCTGTTCGCCATTGCCACCGGACGTATGCACGGTGCAGGTAGAATCATCACACAAACTCTTGATTATGATGGGTACCTCATATCGTGTAATGGCGCAGTGGTCAAGCATCTGAAAACAGGTGAAATTATACAGGCCATTGAACTCGATAAAGGGATTGCCAAAAAAGTTGTGGAAATCTGCAAAAAACATGACGCCTATTTCCATCTTTATGATATTGAGTCCATATATACCGAGAAGCATGAGCATTTGGCAAAAAAGTACAGTGATGAGATGGAAATGTTACCGGAGGCTTTCAAATTTGGAGTTCATTTCGTGAGTGATGTCCTTGAGATCATCGATGAAGTACCGGTATATAAAATTGGTCTTTACAGTGAAAAGCCTGAAGTATTCACCCAAGTAATGTATGAAATC
>JAGXHV010000172.1 GCA_024636005.1 Bacillota bacterium | reverse complement strand
TCAATAACGAATAAATGAATAAATCCGTCATTTCATCTCTGAAATACATGTATTCTCTAAGCAATCCTTCTTCAAGAAATCCTAACCTCTCAAGAGCTTTCCTAGACGATTTGTTGTCTGGATAAATTAAAGCTTCGATCCTGTTCAAACTCATTTGCTCAAAACCAAAACAAATGATCTTATGTAATGCTTCTCTCATAAACCCATGATTCCAATACTTCTCTGACAACTCATAGCCAATTTCAGCACGATAATGTTCCTGACTGATATTGTGGTATCCACATGTTCCAATAACTTTACCACTTGATTTTTCAACAAGCCCCCATCTTATGGAGCGCTTATCATTAAACCCTTGATTAAATCTGTTGATCATCTGTACCACTGGTTCAATATCATCTATTGGAAACATTCCATAGTACTCAGTTACCTTTTCTGAACTGAATACTTCAAACAAATCTGAAGCATCACTCTCAACCAACTGTCGTAACAATAATCTATCTGTTTCAAGCATAGGAAATTTTAACATATTAACTCAGCCCCATTCATAACCATATTATTGTTCTTTCAAATTATGTTTTTGCTCATCAAATATGTACTCGGAATATAATTAGGCGTCATCAGTTCCTCATACTGCTCTAGAGCATTAAGTGATCAACTACTTCTAGCTTACTCATATTTGCTGTATTAATCAATGGATAATTCAATAAACTTTCTGAGCACAAACTAGAAAGCTAACATTTAGTTTCTTTTGAAGTTCATTTCTAATATCCCAAATGTAGTGAAAGTATTCCAATTCCAGGCTAAAAATGGAACATATATTGTAATAACGATAATTGTTATTGTCAATCTTGCATAAAAATAGACCCGTGCATTTGCACGGATCTACTCAAATTTGTATATTATCCCATTATGATTTTGACGTTATGAACAGCGCCATCATTGATCATAGAAACTCTATTCTCATCCAAGACTTTACCGTCTAATAGTGTTTTACTAACGCCTTGGTTGATGTGATTGGGATTTAAAACCTCAATTTCATATGAGGTATCAATAAACTGATATTTCATTTGAAACTCATTCCAATTTTTCGGTATACATGGATTAATAATAAGAGTGTTGCTCTCTTTTTTAAGTCCAAGAATGTCTTCAACACCAACTTTGAATATCCAGCTCGCTGAACCGGTATACCAAGTCCATCCACCTCTTCCAACGTGCGGATAAGTGCTGTAAACATCCGCTGCAATCACGTAAGGCTCCACTTTATAGACTGAAATCTCATGATTGGTTCGAGTATGATTGATTGGATTAATCAGTTCAAAAAGCTCTTGAGCTCTATCTCCATTACCGAGTTTTGCAAAAGCTGAAATTACCCATGCAGCAGCATGTGTGTATTGTCCACCATTCTCTCTAACACCGGGCACGTAGCCTTTGATGTATCCAGGTTCTAAGTCACTTTCATAAAACGGTGGTGTCAATAATTTGATTAAACCTTCATTTTTCATTACTAAGAAGTCTTCAAGCGAATGCATGGCTCTTTTAGTCCTTTCTTGATCCGCTGCTTCAGTGAAAACTGCCCAACTTTGTGCAATTGAATCAATTTTACATTCACTGTTTTGTGCCGAACCTAAAATATCACCATGATCTGAAAATGCTCTTCTGTACCAATTTCCATCCCAAGCATTTTTCTCTGCTGCAAGGATTAGGTTTTCACACACCTCCTGATAACGCTCAGCGCGTTCATCATCCCCTCTTTTAACACATAAAGGAATGAATTTTTGCAGTGTTACATAGAGGAACCAAGCCAACCAGACACTTTCACCCTTTTGTTCATTACCAACTTTGTTCATACCATCGTTCCAGTCTCCAGTTCCTATAAGTGGTAAATCATGTTCACCAAATTTCAAACCGTTCTCTAACGAAAGAATACAGTGGGTATATAGTGATTCCATCTCTTCAGAGTACGTTGGAGAACAATATCGTTCTTCTTCTTGCTCTTTTAATAATTCATCCACAACAAATGCGACGTCCTCGTCTAAAATGGAGTCATCTCCAGTGATTGAGATATATTCTGCAGTTGCATAAGGCAGCCACAGATAATCATCAGAAATTCTCGTTCTCATACCCTTAATTTCAGGTTCATGCCACCAGTGCAACACGTCACCTTCTTTAAATTGATGATGTGCATGTTTCAATATTTGTTCTTTTGCCACTTGTGGCCAAATGTTTGAAACAGAGAGTATATCCTGCAACTGGTCACGGAATCCAAACGCTCCTCCTGCTTGATAAAATGCGGTTCGACTCCATAATCGACATGAAATGACTTGGTAAAGCAACCATCCATTGATCATTATATTCATTGATGGTTCTGGTGTATTGACTTGAACAACTTGTAATTTTTGTTTCCAAAATGCTTGCACCTCTTCAAGTGCATTGTATGCAACTTGATAATCCAGATATTGCTTAGCTTCTTTTGAAACATTTTCTTTTTTCTGAGCAAGTCCAAGTACATAGACCAATTTAAATGTTTCTCCTGGAGATATACTCAGATTGGTCTGCATCGCCATACAGGCATTGTATCCTGCACCAACTGATCCCGAAAGTTTAGAACGTTTTAGTGCTTCAGGCGTCCCTGAACCATCTGAACCATAGAATTCATGGCGATTGCCTGTGACATTTCTACTCGTCTCGGAGACATCCATATACATGGTTTGTCCATAGAATACTTGATTGTAAGGATTTTCTACAATCATTGTTCCCTCTTCCAGTAATGCACTTTTTAAATGCAATCCAGTCACACTTGGTTCAACACCTAAAACAGGAGTCGCATAGTATGTGATGGCTAGATTTCTTACGGTATCACCTTCATTTTTAAGTTCAATTAAGTTGATTTTAACAGAATCATCTAATGGTACAAATTGTGTCAACTTTTGATGAATCCCATGACTACTGTGCTGGAATTCAGTATAACCAAATCCATGTTCGATTCTGTAAGACTCTGCCTCTCTAATGGGTTGAGGCGTCATGGACCATATATTGAGTGCCTCATCTCTAATATAAAATGTTTCACTAGGAGGATCACTGACCGCATCATTGCTCCATGGTGTCAATTTGTTTTCACGACTATTACCAAACCAAGTATATCCGCCTCCTGATTCTGTCACCATAAATCCAAATTTAGGATTTGAAATGATATTAGACCATGGTGCTGGAGTCGTTTGACCTTTTTCGAGCTTGATAATATAGCTTTCTCCATTTTCACTAAATCCTCCAATTCCATTGGAATATTGAAGATCTTTCTGGAATCGATTCAAGTAATCCACTGACGGATTCTGATTTTCATTTGAGCTTTCAGCAATTGGATCAAGATATGGTTCGGGTTCAATAGAATCATTCATTTTAAGCTGATTTTCCAATGAATCTCCATTGCCATTAAAAATTAAACGTGCGCTTGCTTTTATAAGATCCACATCTCCATCAGCCATTGTGTTGGCAATCAAAACAAACACGTCCCCAACATTGTTTAAAACACCACGGGGTTGATTGTCTTCAATAATTTCTCTAACCAATGAAGCCAATGGATTCATATAACTGTTTTCCTCTTTTACAAGAACAACCAAATCCACATTGAGGGCTTTTACTCTCCAAAATTCTTGAGCTTTAAGCAACTCAAATAGAATTTCAACTTCGTCCGCTTTCTCTAGAATGACCAAAACAATTGGTGCATCACCCGAAATTCCATATGGCCAAAGAGAAGACTGTCCTTTCTGATTTGAGCTGATCATTTGCTGATTCTTTCTTCTGAGCGGGCTCAAAAATACAATGTCTTTAATCATATCCAAATAGAGCTCCATGTCAGCAGCTTTAATATTTAAGTATTTGGCTTCTACTTCGCTCCGTGCAAAGGCCAACCAGAATGATGCATCACAGGTTTCTGTACTCGAATACTTTTCAACGAGTTCAAGTACCGCTTCTTTACTACCTGCAATCATAGTAACAAATGAAACTCTTATTGCCTTCCCAGCTTCTAATTTAATATTAAGCCTCATACTTAAAATTGGATCCAACACGGTTCCCACAGTATTTGACAGTGGTTTGTCGGTTTCAAGCATGATTGGATTGTTGACTGTCCTACCCCGTCCTATAAAAAGTGATCGATCAGTCTCATATTGAGTCTCTGTTACTGTTTCACCTTCTACAACTGGTAGGTGGGCAATCCAAATCGACTCGTCTTCAGTGCTTCTAGGACGTCTTTTGGCTAAAAGTGCATTGAAATCGCTGTTGTACTCTGTTTCCACAAATAAATTTCCAAAAGCAGGATGCGCCACATCACTACTTTGAGATGCTAAAACGACTTCTAAATAGCTGGTTAGTTCCAGTAGACAAGCATCATCGCCTTTATTTTCAAGTTTTATTCTTCTAACTTCTGCATTATCCGCTGAAGTGACTATTACTTCTGTTGTCGTTTCAATATTTTCATCTGTTCTTTTATAAGTGGCTTTATCTCCTGTAAAAATGACTTGATATGAATCAGGAGTTGTTTCTATTGGACTATAGGTCGATGACCAGACCTGATTTTCAGTTTTATTCTTCACATAGAAGAACATACCATATTGATTCATTACTGGGTCTTCACGCCATCTGCTTACTGCGATTGATTTTGACTTGCTGTACCCTGTTCCTCGATCAGTCAACATTACAAAATAGCCATCGCTTGATAAGATATGTGCCATTGGAAGCGGTTCATTAATTTCATTGAACCGTCTGAATGAGATTTTTTCTTTGTATTGCGAACCAATGAACGGCATGATTTTTTCTTTGTTTTCTTTACTGATAACTATCTTTGTAGGAATCCTTTCTTGTAGTAACAACCTCGCAGAATAGATGTAAGGATCATCATCAAATCGTTTTTGCATAATATTGTTGTTCAAATAATTATTGAGTGCCATTAAACTCATCCCTTGATGATGGGCCATATAGCTTTTGATCACAACGGGGTTGTCGTCAAATCCCCTACGCTCACGGGTGTAATCTATTGCTTCATAGTAACCATATTTTCCTTCTACGCCTTGAGCTTTTAACCTCTTCAGATTTTCAAAAGCTTCAAATGGTGCAACCATTAGTGCTAAAAAAGTAGCATATGGTGCAGCAACAGCGTCTTCGATAAGTCCTCGTTTAAGTCCTAACCATGGTACTCCAATTGCTTTGTATTGATAATCCAAATCAATATCCAATGAATTATAGGAAGACTCCGACATTCCCCACGGCATATCGAGCTCGTTTGCATATTTTTTCTGGCATTTAACAACAAATGAATACGTTTCGTCTAATAATGTATTTTGATAATTTTTCATGAGCAATAGTGGCATTAGGTATTCAAACATCGTACCACTCCATGAGATCAATCCTTTGTAATGATCAACCACAGTTAGCGAACGACCCAGCATAAACCAATGTTTAACTGGTACTTCCCCTCTAGCAATTGCAATATAACTCGTTTGTCTTGCCTCAGTGGCCAATAAATCATAATATGAGTTGGTCAATCGATTGTCTTCGATACTAAAACCAATAGAAAAAAGTTGTCTTCTATCATCAAAAAGTGGCGAAAACTTAGTATTCATCGACAACCCGTTAATCCTTTCAATAAGGTCACTGATCTCATTGATTATGCTGTATGATGAAAACTGCGATGTTTCCACTATTTTTTTTAAATCTTTTAGCCACACAATCGCTTCTTCGATTGCTTCTGTTTCTTCGAACTCTGTCACTTTAATTAAATCCAGCAACTCATCAATATGCTTAATACTATCCGTTTTATTGTCAAGCAAATCGATAATTTTTACATTTGCAGTAAGTTTCCCTATCAATAACTCAGTGTGACTCAATAAAACTTTTTTCTTGAGGAGGTCTGGTATGTCTTGGATGTAATCCAACCAAGGTGCAAAGAACAGTACATCACTTTTCAGAGACTGAATTTGGTTAATCGCTTTTACCCGCCACAGTTTTTTCTTTAGCTGTAGAATAGCGGGGGTTTCTTGCAAACGATTGAGTTCAGAATTCCATATATCTAGAGAAATATCTCCATCAAAAAGATTTGTATCAATTCCCAGATGATCAAACGAAACAATTGGTTCTGAACTTATTGCACATCTGAGTGTATCTTCGATTCCTCTTAAATAGGCTGCATCAACCAGCGGCTGTTGCAACAAAGCTTTAAGAGCCTGCTCTAATGTGATGTAGTAACCAACTAAGTTACCACTGTCTACTGTTGAGACATACCGCGGTTTAAGAGGTATTAATGTTCTCGTATCATACCAATTGTACAAATGACCATTCCATGTCCTTATTTTTTCAATGGTTGCTATCGTTTTTTCAATTTTTTGAGCCATCTGTACGGTACCAATATAACCCATATCACGAGCTGTAAGGATCGCCATTAGACCAAGACCAATATTTGTTGGTGAAGTTCTATGAGCGATCCCGCGATTGGGGTCTTCTTGATAATTATCTGGAGCCAGCCAGTTGTTTTTTTCACCTGCAAACTCTTCAAAGTACCGCCATGTCATACGTGTTGTTTTTCTAAGCTCCAATAATGATTCTTGGCTAAGCATTTCTTTTTTATCAATATGGTCTTTGCTGATATAATAAGCAATAAACGGTGATGCAAACCACAAACCTGCTAAAATGATGCTTAAGGCCAGATTCTCTGGTTTAAACCAATAAGAAACTCCAATTAAGACCACTCCAAACACAAGGCTGGATGCCATCGAGTAGACATAATTTCTTAAAGTATTGACCTGCTGTCTTTCAACATCAGCGGATGTAACCCACTCCAGCATTTTTTTCTTTGAAAATAGAACGCGATACAAAGTAACGCTTACTGCATGTATTACTATTACTGCTTTATGTGGTAAAAATATGATGATGAGCATGAACTGAAAAAATGAAGACTTAATCCCAAAGAAACCACTCATATGACGTTTAATTCCATTGAATAATGGTAATTTTGAAATCACTTCACTATAAACATGAATTAATAAGGGCAGTCCAACAGCCGTTATGGCAAGTCCTGTCCATACAAGTGCATCTCCAGGTAATATACTGAATCCCGCAATTAATAACACCAATAGTGATGGTGCGACCAGACTTCTTCTTAAATTGTCCGCAATTTTCCATTTTGAAATCGTCGAAATAGGATTCGGAACGGACTCTTCATTTTTGTTGGTGACCTTTTTTCCCAACCAAGGAATGAGTTGCCAATCACCACGAATCCATCTGTGGAGTCGCTTGATATAGGCATTGTATTTGGTAGGATAGGAATCCACCAACTCTAGATTGGAAACCAAAGCCGCTCTAACATATGAACCTTCAAGTAAATCATGACTTAAAACAGCATTTTCAGGCACCGCATCTTTTAATACTTGATTAAAGACTTTAAGATCGTAGATGCCTTTTCCAGTAAAAATTCCTTCTCCAAACAAATCTTGATAAACATCAGAAATAGCACTTGCATATGGATCCATACCTTCTTGACCCGTTAGAATTTTTGCGAATAGCGAACGATTTGAGCTTTCAACATCAAATGAGATGCGCGGTTGCATAAGTCCGTAGCCCTTTACAACAATGCCTTTTTCTGAATCAATAATTGGCGTGTTTAAAGGATGTGCCATGGTACCAATCATTTTTTTTGCCATTCCAAGTGGTAGAATTGTATCGGCATCTAAGGTTATAACGTATTTAATATCTGAACTCGGTATTGCATTCTCTAAATAATCCGTAAATGTTGTATCTATTGAACCCAAAAGCAAATCATTAAACTCCATGATAGCGCCTCTTTTGCGCTCCCATCCAGTCCATATATTGTCTTTTTCGTTAAGAACACTTTCTCTATGATAGAAATAAAACAAAGGTTCTCTTCCCTCAGCATAACGTTTGTTTAATTCTTTGACACCTTCCTCAGCTTTCACTAGAATTTTTTTGTCCTTCAAAGTATTTGGACCCGTTGAGTCTTTAAAAGCACCAATCAAAGCAAAATATAAATTGTCTTCTGGGTTGGAAAGATAATGATTTTCCAAATTCTTAAGAAGTTCAACAACACGCGATTCATCATTCAGCAAGGTAGGAATGATAACCATAGTGCTGTATTCTTCAGGCACACCTTCTTTAAATTCAAATTTAGGAAATACTGACGGTTTTACTATTTGAGTTACCAACCAGTTCACTAGGGAAATTGACATTTCAGAAGCTGGTATAAGAACAACCAAAGACATAATCAAAATCATCCAAATAGAAGGTTCATTAGAATTCATCACCCCATAAAGAACAGAAATACTTCCCAGTCCCAACGTGAGCAATAGAATTGTACCCAAATATAGTGCTCCTCGACGATTACTTATCCTTTTTATCATTCGAAAGAAGCTATTTTTCTTATTGCTTTGTAAATTCTCAAGTTCTGTAACACCGTCACCCAACAAATAATATCCAACATGTCTTTTTCGATCATAAATATTGTATGCTTCACTCTCAGGCTTTTCATTTTGGGTGGCTGCATTTGCCAGATCCAATGTTTCTCTAGCAATGCGAATTTCAGAAATTCTATATTTCTTTGCAATGGTCTCGATTTTTCGCAAATAATATCCCCGAGAGTCTTCGTCCATAAGCAAATAAACGCCATCTGGATCTTTTCTTAAGATCTGTTCCAGATAACTTACGGTTTCAAAAAAAGAACTCCAATTTAAGCTGGAAACATATTTTAAACTCATAATACAATTACCTAAAGAAACGGTATTTACAGCTTGTGCATTATGCTCTTTCTGAGCGACACGTTCTATTGTCGTTTCAAATTTATCCAAAATTTCATCGATATTTCTCAATACAGCAGTATAGCTTTTACCTGATCTTCTTAATCTGTAGAAAAAATGCTCAACAAACGTGGGATTAACACCGCTGTTTTTTTCAACAACATTTTTAAATTGCAATACCAATTGATCAATGTCCGCGACTTCATCTGACCAAAACTTATTGATTAAGACTTCAGCTTTATCCCATTCAGTTTGGGTTTCTTTTATTCTTTCACAAATCATTCGAACATGATGAATTAAGGCTATTCGCATCATGATTGGCAACACACGAATTTCCCTGTCAAAGAGAATACTATGCGATTGATAGGCTTCCAAATATCTCTGAAATGTACTTTCATCCACTTGTCCATCAACTTCAGAAATAAATTCCATGGTTATTGCAAACACACGTGTATATCCCTTGTAAGGCCCTTTTTTTAAAAATGGTAAATTGTAATAATTTTTCTTTTTTAACGCAACACGAACCCCTTTTACTTGTTCTTCAATGACATAAAAATTATCAAGCAACCACTCAGCTGCAGGTGGTATAGCACGCTTTAGACTAACATCTTCGTTTAAATCTTTATACAGTGAAAGTATCACTTCATAATTTTCATTCATCTGAGTAATTGGCCATTTTAGCACATTGGGTTTAACCGTTATCGTATGATCTTGAGCCATTCTCTTGGCACGCTTTTCAAGCTCTTCTACTGATGACGTAGAAAAACGTACATTTAAATCTCTATTTTTCCTGATGCGTAAATAATAAAAGGTTCCCAAGAATCCTACTAGAATAATAACGACAGTTGGGAGCCAAATTGTATAATTCAAATTAATCCCCTCTTTCTTCTATAGTTTTACTTGTACCGTTATATTTTACCCAAGCAATGCCATAT
>JAGXHV010000171.1 GCA_024636005.1 Bacillota bacterium | reverse complement strand
GAAACCGAATCAAGTCTATCGCTGGATAATTTTATAGATTTTGCTCTTCTCGGCAACCGCAATGTCAATACCAACAAACCTTTGATGCACTTTAGTGTGATCAACATCTCGAGTGATACCATCAAGAATCTTCTGCCTTCGGAGTTCATCGACTTTGATAGACCTGAGATTTATGAGTTAACAACTCGGCTCACTTTCAATCTGACCAGTGAATACGCCAAAGCAAGAGCGATCTATGAATGGATTTACGAAAACTATACTTTGACCGACAAGACTTTCGAAGGTGGATTTCTTTCTCTTTATGAACTG
Organism: Bacillota bacterium; assembly: GCA_024636005.1. GTDB lineage: Bacteria > Bacillota > Clostridia > Peptostreptococcales > Acidaminobacteraceae > Fusibacter_D. The sequence goes on along the minus strand of JAGXHV010000171.1, from coordinate 5,556 downwards.
ATAGAAACCACAAGTGCCAATGAAGTTGAAATCTGTATGCTTTATGCCGGACTGCTCAGAGCGAATGACATTCAGGCTCGGATTGTCAGGGGTTCTTTTGAGGAAAACTCAGATTACTGGGTCGAAACCTATATCAACGGCAAATGGCTCGTAGCAGACATTGCACAGGATATTACCGAACGCAGTGATAGTGGATCATATCGTTTCAATCTTTCAAGAAGTTCACATTATTCGAATTATTTAAGTACTGAGATATTGCCATTTTAAAAATAAGAAGGATACGTCAGTAAAACTGACGTATCCTTCTTATTTTTCGCGTAGTTTCAATTTTCCGCGAAGCGGAAATATTGGGCGTAGGTATGGTTATCGCGAAGCGAAACTATACTAGCCTCATGTGTATATGTTACTCGAAGTTCAAGGAAACTTATTAGCGGCTCAGTTTACATTTAGAGATGCAGCTGAGAAAATTATCTGTGTTTGAGTGATTATACGATAGCTTTGTTATCGTATCCGTCTTATTTTTATTTAATCCCAAGTATAACTCTAGCCTCATCCGGCGTTGCGACTTCTCTGCCAATTTCCTTTGCGATGCGAACAATTCGTTCCACAAGCTGAGCATTCGAAGTAGCAAGTTCACCTTTGCCATAATAGACATTATCCTCAAAACCAACTCTCACATGACCACCTAGTACGATGGCCATAACAGCGAGTGGCAATTCACTTCTACCGATGCCCGCCACCGTCCAAGTCGAACCTGGAGGCAACTGAGCAACCATAAACATGAGATCCTCCGGTGTTCCGGGACATGCTCCAGATACACCGAGCACAAGGTCAAAATGAAGCGGTGCTTTAACTAGGCCTTTTTTGACCAATCTCTTTGCATTTTCAATCATGCCACGTTCAAACACTTCAATTTCAGGTTTGACTCCAAGATCGAGCATACGTTTTGCAAATTTCTCCATATACTCTTCAGTGTTCATGAAAACATCGGGTCCGAAATTACAAGTGCCTGCACTGAGCGTCGCCATTTCAGGTTTTAGTTCGACAGGCTGAAGTCTTTCTTCAGGCGTGTGCCAAACAGCACCGCCAGTAGAGGGTTGAAAAATGATATCACATTTGGATTCTATACTTTCCTTGATTGCACGGTAAGCTTCAATATCCTGTGTCGGATCGCCTTTTGCGTCTCTCGCGTGAACATGTACTATTGAAGCGCCCGCTTTATAACATTCATATGCCGCTACTCCGATTTCTTCGGCTGTCAGTGGCAAATTAGGTTGTTGTTCTCTTGTGACTTCCGCACCAGTCAGTGCGGCGGTTATAATCAACTTTTCCATTCGAAACCTCCAGATTCAATTGTTATTTGTTTCTTTGCTTGTTTTTAGGGACCACACAGGTTCCTACCGCTCTACAAACAACAATTGGTTCTTCGAGCACGTCACATGCCGACTCATTGATGTCCGGTCTTGGAACGATTACTTTTCTTGCTTCGAATGTCATTTTACGAGAGCTGTTTCCCAACTTGGTGATTTCACCAACAGCTTCGATATAATCTCCGGCATAAACAGGTGCCAAAAACTCGACACTTTCATAAGCAGCAAAAAGACCCTCATCGCCATCTTGACGAATCAATAATTCAGTTGCCACATCACCAAACAGGTTGAGCATTTTTGCGCCATCCACCAGGTTTCCACCGTAGTGTGCATCATGCATGCTCATGCGCATTCTTATCATTGCTTTGTTTGACATAAATCCCTCCGAAATAATTTTATTTGGTCCCTCTTACATCTCTTATTCTACATCATCTGATGCTTTAGTTAAAGTGAAGCTTTGATAAACTCCCTGAAAAGCGGGTGCGATCTTGTAGGTCTCGATTTGAACTCCGGATGGAATTGCACAGCAAGGAACCAAGGGTGATCCGGCACTTCTATGATTTCAACCAATCTTTCATCCGGAGACAAGCCACTGAACACAAATCCCTTTGATAAAAACGCGTCTCTGTAGGTGTTGTTGAACTCATATCTATGTCTATGACGTTCATATATAAGTGCTTCTCCGTAAGCTTCATAAGCTTTTGTTCCCTGCTTTAATTTGCATGGGTAGAGTCCAAGTCTCATGGTGCCCCCCATATCTTCCACATCATGTTGTTCAGGCATGAGGTCAATGACAGGAACCGTGGTCAGACCATTGAGTTCAGAACTATGTGCATCTTCATAACCAAGAATGGTCCTTGCGAATTCAACAACTGCCATCTGCATCCCTAAGCAAATTCCAAAGAAAGGAATATTGTTTTCACGAGCGTATTTTGTTGCGGCGATTTTCCCCTCAACTCCACGATATCCGAAACCACCCGGGACCAAAATGCCACTACATTCTCCGAGAACTTCAGCCGCGTTTTCATCAGTAAGATCTTCTGAATGGATCCACTGGATATCCACTGCCACATTGTTTGCAAGGCCGGCATGCTTAAGAGCCTCTGCAACAGAAAGATAAGCATCTCGAAGTTCAACATATTTACCAACCAAAGCAATCTTCACCGTTTTCTCCAGTTTGCTTTCAATATCGACAATATGTTGCCATTCGGTCAAATCAGGAATGCTCACTGGAATTTTGAAAAACTCGCAGACCTTGTCAGGCAACCCTTCTTTTTCAAGTGTCAACGGTACCGAGTAAAGTGAATCCGCATCCAGGTTTTCTATGACATTTCGCGCTGACACGCTGCAAAACAATGCGATTTTTGATTTCAGATCGTCAGAAATCGGTTTTTCGGTTCGACAAACAATCAGATCCGGTTGAATACCGATTTCCCTGAGCTCCTTTACCGAGTGCTGCGTGGGTTTTGTTTTGAGTTCACCCGCTTTGTTGAGATATGGCAATAAAGTCAGGTGGATATACATGACATTTTCTGCGCCGACATCATATTTCATTTGTCTGATAGCCTCTAAAAAAGGTAACGATTCGATGTCTCCGACCGTCCCTCCGATTTCAGTGATCACTATATCAGCACCTGTCTCTTTTGCCGAAAGTGTCAGTCGCTCCTTGATTTCGTTTGTGATATGTGGGATGACTTGAATGGTTGCCCCCAGATAATCTCCTCGTCTTTCCTTCGTCAAAACGCTCCAATAAATCTTGCCAGTAGTCACATTGCTGAGTTTTGAAAGATTGATATCAATAAATCTCTCATAATGACCAAGATCCAGATCCGTTTCCGCGCCATCATCAGTGACAAACACCTCTCCATGTTGGTAAGGACTCATCGTACCCGGATCCACATTGATATAAGGATCAAACTTCTGAATGGTGACCTTGAGGCCCCTCGCCTTTAGCAGCTGTCCAAGGGAAGCCGCTGTAATTCCCTTTCCCAGTGAGGACACAACACCCCCAGTAACGAAAATAAATTTCGTGTTCATAAATTGCTCCTTTCTATAAACAATCGCCCAAAAATAAAAAAAAGAGTGAGAAAGCTCCCAAAAGGATGACCGACCACTCTTGTTCTAAGGTTCTAGTTGCCACCCTGTAGGGTGTTACTAACCGATTCAATTAACAATACTTAGATATTATATCCACATTGCCATACCGAGTCAACATTTTTCTATTGCTCAGTAATTGTTATTTTTGTCGCTTCAAATATCTGCTCTGTAAGGGCTTGTCCTTCAGCATAAATCACGTCGCCAGCATCATAATCCATGATGGAAAGTCCTGAACCGAGTGCAAATACCAGTGTTCTTGTTCTATCGTCCTTATCCGTCACAATCAATATGTTTGATGACTCGAAGACCTGAGCTATCGTAAAGAGACTTCCAGTTTCTTCAACCACTATTCTCCTACCGGTATCGATTTTTACAATTCCTCCGATTCCAGTGCTCACAGATACCTCCTGATCAAGTCTCAAATCATAGATGTCCAGTGTTTCATTGCCTGTCTCATCAAGTATCACAACTCCTCTGGCAAGTGGGTGAGACTCGTAGATGTCATCATAAAGCCTGATCGTCAATTCAGGTCTGGCTTTGATGTTGATTCCGAAGATATTGCCTGTGAATATATGTGCTTTCCCAATATTTTCAACGGTTGCAACGTCTCCAAAAAGCATTGTTACCTTGACAATGTCACCTACTGAAAATCCCGCCTCAAACTCGATTCCAAAAGTTACACCGTACTCCATTCTGAGTCTAATCCTCGAATCACCAATGATTTCCTCGACCATGGCATTGAACTCATAGAACTCCGAATAGGCTGTTATCCGTTTTGCATCGTAGCCATCAAATTGCACATTTAGGCTATACTCGGGTTTGAGGTCCGAAGGCTTTGCAGAAATTCCATTGATTGTTACAAGGGTATCTTCATAAACCCGTTTGAAATCATAAACTCCGGATGGAAGTTCTACTTTCATCGACCGAAAATTGAGCTGCTCACTGAATATATCAGAGATTGAGACCATTTTTCCTTCAATGTATTCGTAGACACGACCAAGTTTCACTTCTGTGGCAACCCCGTTTGTGATGGTCACTTCCGCATTCAAGTTCTGTATCAACGCACCAAATCCGACGTCGATGCCCAAATGAGTAATAGACGCGGCTTTTATATCAAACGTAGTCAATTTTCCTGTGGATTCCTTGAGTATTATGGTTTTATCGTTGTCATTAACCTTTTGAACAATTCCAGAAACTATTTTTACAGATTCGATAATCGGTTTGGATTCGATTTCTACAATGGCGGGGCGATTGGTCATATAAGGTTCGATAGCATCGTGGAATCCATCGATCATGGTCGCCATAATCATTCTGCTCACTTCACTCTCAGGATTGAAATTGCCGCTTGCATCGCCTAGACTGGATAATATTCCTTCCTCTATCAAAAACATGAGATATTTTCTCGATGCGGGATCGATCAAATCGTCATCTTTATATTGCAGGATTACGATTTTGTTCAGATTCTCACTTTTATAATTATTGAGTGCCTTTGCCAGATAAACGGCAAATTCGAGTTTCTTAAGTACTGTTGGTTGTTTGTCTATAATCATTTGATCCAGTTCTTCGATTGAGATGATATTCTTGTCAAGTGCATACGCGATGGCAGGATAGACATCGTCCCCATAACTGGAATAAACCCTAGGAATCCCCATGGAAACAAATCTTGGTTCATAATCCGAAACTACAGCTGCTAGCTCCTCTTCAACTATTAGTCCACCAACTTTATTCGAACGATAAATCACAATTAAAGCCTCAATTTTTGTGCTCAATCTATTGGGTTCAAAATTTCCATATGCATCCGTTGTCATGATCCTTTTCTGGGTGACGCTGTCAATATGAGATTTTGCCCAATGGCTTTCCGGGACATCCACTGAAAATGAAGCTCCAGAGATCAATATTATGGCCATTATGAAAATGGCAATGCTCGTTTTCCTCATATTTCCGTCCTCCGTATTTTTCTAAACCTATTATAACACGTACCATTATGTTGCATCATTAAATTTTCTTTAAGCTAAATCAAACCTTCTATTACTTTCATGTGCTTTTATGATAAAATAAGGAGTGATAAAAATAGTCGATTTGAGAGGTT
>JAGXHV010000170.1 GCA_024636005.1 Bacillota bacterium | reverse complement strand
ATGGTTTCCACAAAACCATTTGATTTGCAATTCTCTATAACACTTTCCATAAATCCTTGTACCATAGGATAACTCTCGAAGTAATTCTCAATATATGCTTTGGCTTCTTTTCTAGTTATGCCAAGGCTTTCGGACAGTCCAAATTCTCCCATCCCATAAACAATTCCAAAATTGACTTCTTTAGCACGACTACGCTGTAATCTGCTCACCTCATTTTCAGGAATTTTAAACACTTGAGATGCGGTTATGTTATGAATATCCAAATTGTTGGTGAACGCTTCAATCAATTTCTCATCACGGGACAAATGAGCCAGTACTCTGAGTTCAATTTGGGAATAGTCAGCTCCTAGGAGTATGCATCCGAGATCGGCAACAAAGAATCTTCTGATTTTTCTGCCATACGGTAACTTGATTGGAATGTTTTGGAGATTTGGTTCCGTGGAACTTAATCTTCCAGTCACTGCCACAGTTTGATTGAGCGAAGTATGAACTCTTTTGTTTTCATAATCTATGACATTTCTTAAGCCATCAATATAGGTTGATTTGAGTTTTGAATAAGTCCTATACTCAATGATTTCTGAAATAATCGAATGCTTGCTCATTAGTTTTTCAAGGACGTCATGGCTAGTGGAGTATCCTGTTTTCGTTTTCTTGACAGCTGGAAGTCCTAATTTTTCAAACAATATTGCCCCTAATTGTTTTGGAGAATTAATATTAAAAGTTTCGCCCGCCAAATCATAGACATCTTTTTCGATTTGAGTCAATTTTTCAACCAATTGGTTGTCAATCAAATCAATCTGTTCTAGATCTACTCTGAATCCCACATGTTCAATATCCGATAAAATTTTGACAAGTGGCATTTCCACCTCTACAAGTAAATTTTCAACTCCGGATGTCTTTATTTTTTTTGACAGTATGACACACAATTCATTTATGACACTGACCTGCTCAGAGGCATATTTCAAGAATACTTCCAATGCCATTGTATTGAAGTCGACTTTTTTTGCACCTTTACCAAAAAACGAATCATTAGATTCTATATTTTGAGAAGCAAATTCAAAGTAGATCTCTGACAGGTCATAGTTTCGCCTCGAAGGATCCAGTAGATAAGCTGCAATATATCCATCAAATTTCACGCCATTTAGATCAATATCATGATCCATCAAATATAGATACTCATTTTTGATGTCGTAACCAACTTTTGATATGCGTTCATCTTCGAAGCATGATTTTAGCGCTTTGAGATCATCCATATTTTTCAATGCATATATTTTATCTCCAACAGAAAATACAGCTGCCTTCAAATCAGTTTTTAAATCCGAATAAAATAATTTGAATGCGAAACTACCTGCTTTTTGAATGCTCTTTTGCAATTCTTCTCCACTGACTATGCTATAGGATACTGATTCTCTAGCGACACTAACTTCAGTTTGACTTTTGAATTTCGTTAGAATATTGCCCAGTTCATAATACTTCAGTACCTCAATGACACTCTCAGTGTCAGGAGCTTTCAACTCAAATTCATCCAAATTGATTTCAGCTGGAACATTTAAAAAAATAGTCGCCAATTTCTTGCTGAGAAGCGCTTGATCTGAATATTCTTGTACCAGCCCCCTGATTCTTTTGTTTTCAATTTCATCGCTATTGACTACTAGATTTTCGACGGTTCCGAAAATATCCAACAATTTGGCCGCTGTCTTTGGTCCTACGCCTGGAATACCAGGGATATTGTCGGAAGCATCACCGCTAAGCCCTTTATAGTCAATCACTTGATTCGAATGTACTCCCAGTTCCTCAAATACATCTTCATCCGCATACTCCTTTAGTTCGGATATGCCTTTTTTAGTGATATGAACCCTCACACCGAGATCAACCAGTTGAAGCGCATCTTTGTCCCCAGTGATCACATTGACCTCAAATCCATCCATTCTGCAGAGATTTGATAATGTTCCAATCAAATCATCCGCTTCGTAGCCTTGAAGTTCCATTCTTGGAATTTTTAGTACATCCAGGACTTCTTTGACGATTGGCATTTGCATTGCAAGTTCATCAGGCATACCTTTTCGCGTACCTTTATAAGCTTCATAAGTCTCATGCCTTTTTGTTGGTCCTTTCATGTCAAATGCGACACAAAAATGAGTTGGACCAAAATTATCTATCAGGTTTAAAACCATATTGGTGAGTCCATAGACCCCACCCATATATATGCCTTTCGAGTTTTTAAGTTCCGACATTGCAAAATATGCGCGGTTGATCAAACTGTTGCCGTCCACTATTACTATCTTATGAGTCAATTTTTTGCTCCTTTCAATATGTTTATATAAAAATTATAACACAAAAAAAGCTGCCCATAAGGACAGCTTTTTGAAAAGTTTAATAGTCATATGAAACGCTTACATTTGCTGTAATTGTAATTTCTCCTGATTCGATAGGGGTTGCCATGTCAGAAGCCATCGCTTTCTCTGCGCCGTATCCGTAAATGATTGGTGTGCTGTTTCCCGATTCCACAACTGACTTTGGAATACCAGGGGTCTTATCAAAAGTGCCCATGATTGCAGTGGCTTTTGATTTTGCACTTGCCATTGCGAGTTTAAGCGCCTCTTGATAGTACTCAGAATCATCTTCAATAGAGAATTGGATGCTGTTGACCGTATTAGCTCCAGCTACTGTAGCAAGATCAATTATTTTTCCTACTGAATCCATATCTTTAATTTTGACTCTTACAATATTGTTGGCCACATAGTAAGGATCTTTTTGTGAACCATCTGGTTGATAGTCATATGTTTGGTAAAGACTGTAACCTGTTGTCTGAATATCTTTTTCATCAATTCCAGCCTTTTTAATGGCTTCAACAACTGCCGTCATCAATTTAGCATTGTTTTGTTGAGATACTGTGGCATCCTCATCCTTGGTTTGTACCCCAAGCTCAATGTGAGCCACATCTGGTGTCACAACAATTTTACCTTCACCACTCACAGTGACCAATCTGCCATCAGAATCCGCTTCAACTGCTTCGGAAATAGTTGCAGGATTGTAAACTGTTGCTGCTGTAAGAAGCGCGATCATCATTACCATTATACCTAATCCTTTTAAAAGTTTGTTTTTCATGATTTCCTCCTTTTTTTCGTGTAGACGATTTTAGCAAGTACCGCTAAAAATCCTAATATTGCAAGTATCGGTGATTTTGAAATCAACCAAACGAAAACTTGCTCAATTGACAATTTGATTGAATTGATTGTACCTATAAAGCCTTCTTTGGCTTTTCCAAATAATGTGTCATCGATTGGCTCGATGATCGGTTTAAGACTCTTGACTTCATTAAGTTCAACAGTAATTGTAGTCATGTCTGCAAGTGCTTCCCAGTCTTTTAATTGACTTTCATAAGAATTGATTTGTCCACGGATTCTTGTAAGCTCATTTTCAATGGCAAGTATGTCTTTGATTTCAACTGCATCCGCCATGATTTCTCTAAGTCTTGTTTCAGTGACTTTCAAGTTCTCAACTTCTGAAGCTGTGTCCCTATAGTTTTTTGTCACATCATACGCATTGGCAGAATCAAATGTGACATTACCTAAAGATTTGATCTGATTGATCATGGACTCATATCCCGTAGCAGGAACTCTGAGAGTCAAATAACCGTATTTGAGGTTTTCGCGATCAGTGTAGTTGGTTTTATTGGAAGTGGATTCATTTTCAATGTATCCTCCCGCTGCACCAACCCAATTTGTGATCTGTAAATATACGTCATCATATTTTTCAATGTCCATTCTTAGATTAGCGGTTTGAATGATGAGGCGGTCTTCTCTATATCCGTCTATAATTTCAGCTGGTTGTGACCCTTCGCTATTAATTGTCAAAGCGTTTGATGTAGAAAACTCCCCTTCGCTCATTTCAGGTTCCATTGCAGGTTCTGCTGCAGTCTCACTGAACGTGAATTTAACCATATCGCCATCAGTACCACGACCATATTCCTCATTTGATGCGGTATCCATTATAGCCGATTCGTATTTAGGCTCGAAAAGTACATTTTTACCTATGACCACAACCATGACCAGAACTGCTGCAGTCGCCACATATCCAAAGTATCTTTTCTTTATATGGATGTTTTTGATTTTGTTCATAATGGTGGATCCTGCTTTTGTTGGTTCGCTATCACGCTTCACATTGATTAATTTTTCGTGCAATTCTTCTTCAAAACCGATTGGCAATGCCTTCAACTCCATCTCTCCCAGCATTTGAACAACATATTTGAGTTCTTCAAATTCAACTGTACAGGCTTCACAGGAGTCTATATGTTGTTCCAATTTGGAACGCTCATGTTCGTTGATATCGCCATCAATCGCTGCGTTCATTAGTAGTCTTGCTTGTTCACAATTCATAAACGTCCTCCTTTCACTGCTCAGCCAGTTGAATTTTTAATATTGACTTGAGTGAGGTTCTACTACGATTTAATCTGGATCTCACCGTACCGATAGGAATTTGAAGTATCTCACCTATTTCCTCATATGAGTAACCCATTAGATCTTTAAGTATGACCACCGACTTGCTGTCATCCGAAAGCTTATTGAGCGCTTCATTTAAGGTGGCTTTGAGTTCGACCTGCTCATAGATCAGTATCGGATTAGATCTATCATCGCTGATAATGTCCTGTAATGAGGCATTGTCTGCTATAGCTTCATCGAGAGATAGAACCTGTTCTTTTCTTTTTCTAAGTTCATCCTTACATGTATTGATTACTATCCTATAAAGCCAAGTTGAAAAACCTGACTCCATCTTGAAATGCCCTATTGCCTTATATGCTTTGATTAATGCTTCTTGCGACATATCTTTTGCATCTTCTTCATTACCCATCATTCGATATGCAATGTTGTAAACATACCGATTATATTGTACGATGAGTTTTTCGAAGCTGGAAACATCGCCTTGAATACTTTTTTCTATGAGCGTCGATTCCATTATTTCACTCCTCTCATGAAAGGCTATAGTTATTAGACGGCACACCTTTCAATTTAGTTCCATTATAACAAAAAAAAATGAGCTGAAACAAAAGTTTCAGCTCGATCATATATTAATAAATGGGAATCGCTTTCTTGATACTGTAAGGATGCAAGAGAGATGAAATGATATT
>JAGXHV010000035.1 GCA_024636005.1 Bacillota bacterium | reverse complement strand
TTTGGATTAATTATAAAGAATTAAATGACAAAGCGGCTAAAGACGAACTCATCATCCATTATGTGGCCCTCGTAAAGATTATCGCTGGCAGATTATATTCCAGCTATAATGCCCATATTGAATATGATGATTTACTTAGTTATGGAATCATTGGTCTTATTGATGCCATTGATAAATTCGACCACAAAAAGCAAATCAAGTTTGAAACTTATGCAAACATCAGGATTAGGGGCGCGATCATTGACCAAATCAGACACATGGACTGGATTCCAAGAAGCACTCGTCAAAAGTACAAAAAGATTGAAGAAGCTATTCAAAAGCTTCAAAAAATTCATGGAAGTGAATTCACTGATGAACAAATTGCAGAGGAACTCAACCTCACTCTATATGAATACAATAGAATGCTGGGTGAAGCGACAACTTACTCCATTGTTTCTCTTGAGGAAAAAATAGAGGACAATATGAGTTTTGATATTGCTTCCGATACGGTGGACTTTCAACCTGAAGACAGATTTGTAGAAAAAGAGGTCAAAAAAATACTTGCTAACACCATTGAAAAATTACCGGAAAAAGAAATGCGCGTCATGCAACTTTATTATTACTCAGAACTCACCTATAAGGAAATCGCTGAAATCTTAAGTATTTCCGAATCTCGAGTTTCACAGATTCATACCAAAGCTATATCGAAACTCAAGCTATCATTAAATAATCTTTTTTAAATCGACAATTCAATCACAGACCTTCTGTGATTTTCTATTATGTGTTAAAATAATAGTAATAAAAATATACATATTTACCGATAATATAAATATAGATTATATTTTGGAGGACTATTATGAATGATGAAAGCAAAAGATTTGAAGCAAGCATAAGAATATCTGACGACTATTATATGGCATTTCTCTCTATAGAATTCAACAGTAGCACTGTCAAGATCAAGTCTGAGGAGTTGTTGGATTTACTCAAAGAGAAAAACATTGCCTTTGGAATCAAACACAATGTTGTCGAGCAAATCTGCAAAACCTGCAAATCAGATTTCAACATTCTAATTGCCGAGGGAATTCCTCATGAAAATGGAACAGATGCAACAATTGATTTTACCGTGAGTAAGGAGCATAAAGCAAAACCTCAAATCCTTGATGATGGCCGTGTCGACTTCAAGAACATGGGTTTTGTCGAACTGGTAAGCGAGGGTGATATACTCGCCGTCAAAACCCCCCCTACAAAAGGTAAAAATGGTACAACAGTTACAGGAAAAACCATCAAGGGCCGTGATGGCAAAGAAGTGGTTTTGAAAATAGGAAAAAATATGCGATTTAGTGCAGATGGACTCTCTGCAATTGCAGACGCCGATGGAACAATAGTCTATGACAACGACAGAATTTCTGTGATCAAATCTCTTGAAATCAAAAATGATGTCGGTGTTGAAACAGGTAATATCACTTTTCAAGGGCAAGTCATCATCAATGGCAATGTCACAAACGGATATATTGTGGAGTGTGATGGCGATTTGATCATCAACGGAGTAGTTGAAGGTGCTAAGTTAACATCCGGTGGCAACATGGTCATATCACGTGGTATCCAGGGTCATGACAATGCTGAAATCAGGTGTATTGGAGATTTGACGGTCAATTTCATCAATTCTGCAGATGTATATGTCAGAGGCAACATTGAAGCCAGTGCGATAATGAATAGCAATGTCAAATGTGATGGTCGTGTGGTTGTAAAAGGAAAGAAAGGTTTGATAGTAGGAGGAGAAATTACTTCTAAATCGGACATAGAAGCCAATACAGTCGGCTCGGAGATGGGAATCATCACATCCATCAAACTCGGAGTGGACATTGAAACCATAGAAGAATTGAAGGCGCTCAGCACAGAGGTTAGAGAACTTATTGATATGCATGACAAACTCGAAAAGTCCGTGAAACTCTTAAAAACCAAAATTGATATGGATCCTGAAGACCAAAGATCTGTTTTCATGTACGGTAAGTATAGTACCAATTTCATAAAAATGGATACTGAACTCACAGAAAAACGTTTACGTCTTAAAATGTTAAATGAACTCGTCAACAACATTCGAGGTGCACAGCTCAAAGCCAACACAATTTTTCCAGGTACCAGAGTCAAAATCGGTAATGGAAACTATTATGTCAAATATGCGTTGTCTCATTCTATCGTAACCAAAGATAGAGGAGAAATTGTCGTAACAGGCTATTAAATCTGCAGGGGAAGGTGCGCTATGGGAATCAGACCAGTGGATATGCAAATAGTAGTTCACAAAACTCAAGAGATTCATCCCGCCAAACAAAGCGTTGTCAGCAAACAGGACAATGAGCTTCAGCAAGCCCAAATGCAGAACAGGCATACCACATTAAGAGACAATCAACGAGTTAACAACACCGAAAAGACAGAACTTAAAAAGCTTAAGGATGATGAGCAAAAAAAATCAAGAAGTGGCAATCAACAAAGTGGAAAATTCGAAAATGAAGATGGGCATATCATGGAAGAGGAAAAAGAAGTCGTTAAAAAACTTGAACCTCTTGGTATACATTTTGATATGAAGGTGTGATATGTATTTTGTAAGTATTATCATTGGACTGATTCTTGTGATCAGTTCACTTTTCATGATAAGAAGGGAATTCAATAAAGCGGTTAATAGCCAAGCTCAGATGATTGAACAATCAAGAGTCTACAAGGATGCGGATTTGTTTCAATTGCTCGAAAATCTTCAACTGTCGATCGATGAAATGAATACCGCATTTTACGATATTGCACAGGATTTGGAAGGTAAATATAGTTTACATGAAAAAGAAATCGAAGATTTGAATAAAGCCTTATTTCAATTGCAACACCATTTTTCAGAAAAAACAGCACCCACAGTGAATGCGATAGAACAAAACATCAAAGTCATGGCTCAAATCAAAGAGCAAAAAAAGGATATTGAAATCACAAGGGAGATTCATGAGGAGAAAACTGATAAACGGAGTGAAATCATCCGGCTAAGAAGTCGCGGAATTCCCATTGCACAAATTGCTAAAGATCTTGATATGGGTGTAGGAGAGGTGCAATTGTTAATGCGTTTGAAACAGTAAAATGATGTTGTACTTTTGACTATGCTATGTTATAATATCAAAGGTAATTAAAACACACTCACTTCAATTTCAGGAGGGGTTGCCCGATGGGTCCTTATGAAAGATGAAAGGTGAGGAGGTTATTAAAAAACGAGGAGGAACACAACATGTCAGTAATTTCAATGAAAGAATTACTAGAAGCTGGTGTACACTTTGGTCACCAGACAAGAAGATGGAACCCTAAAATGGCTGAATACATCTTCACAGAAAGAAATGGAATCTACATCATCGACCTTCAAAAAACTGTAGGTAAAGTTGAAGATGCATATGCATTCATCAGAAGTGTTGCAGAAGAAAACGGTACAGTATTGTTCGTTGGTACAAAAAAGCAAGCTCAAGAAGCTATCGAAACTGAAGCTAGAAGAGCTGGTATGTATTACGTCAACCAAAGATGGTTAGGTGGAATGCTTACAAACTATAAAACAATCAAGAAGAGAATCGATTTGTTGTTCAAACTCGAAAGAATGGAAAACGACGGTACATTCGAAGCACTTCCTAAAAAAGAAGTTCTTAAATTAAGAGCAGACAAAGAAAAACTCGAAAAATTCTTAGGCGGTATCAAAGATATGCCTAAACTTCCAAGTGCAATCTTTGTTGTTGATCCAAAGAAAGAAAGAATTGCAATCAAAGAAGCAAAAGTTCTTGGTATCCCAGTCGTTGCTATCGTAGATACAAACTGTGATCCAGATGAAGTTGATTACGTAATTCCTGGTAACGATGACGCAATCCGCGCTGTCAAATTGATTGCTGGAAAAATGGCTGACGCTATTATTGAAGCTAGACAAGGTGAGCAATTGACTGATGCTCCAGCTGTAACAGAAGCTACTGAAGCATAATTTAAGTGAAGTTCAAAGAGGTAAGAGTCGATCTCTTACCTTTTTTAAGATGAATACAATTGATTTTAAGGAGGATACAAAATGGCTATTACAGCTCAGATGGTAAAAGAATTAAGAGAATCAACTGGCGCAGGCATGATGGACTGCAAGAAAGCTCTTGTTGAAACTGATGGCAACATGCAAGAGGCAATCAAATACTTAAGAGAAAAAGGGATTGCCAAAGCTGCGAAGAAAATGGACAGAATCGCATCTGAAGGTATTATCGCTTCATATATTCACGGTGGTAGAATTGGCGTTATCGTTGAAATCAACAGTGAAACAGATTTCGTTGCTAAAAACGCTGAGTTCCAAGAGTTCGGTAGAGATGTAGCAATGCAAGTAGCCGCTTCAAATCCTATTTATGTTAGAATTGAAGATGTTCCTCAAGACGCTATTGAAGCTGAGAAGGAAATTCTTAGAAATCAAGCTTTAAATGAGGGAAAACCTGCTCAAATCGTTGATAAGATGGTTGAAGGTAGAATTGCTAAATACTACAAAGAAGTTTGTCTTTTGGAGCAACCTTTCATTAAAGATCCAGACAAAACTGTTGATCAATTGTTAAAAGAAAAAATCGCTAAGATTGGTGAAAATCTTTCTATCAGAAGATTCTCGCGTTTTGAAGTTGGTGAAGGCTTAGAGAAAAAATCAGAGAATTTCGCTGAGGAAGTTGCTAAACAATTGAAAGGCTAATTAAAAATCCGTAAAATTTCAGGAGAACACTTTTGTGTTCTCTTTTTTAAGGAAAAAATATTTGAATGGGTATGTAAATTACTGTAGAATAGAATTGAATGGAGGTTGTTGCATTGGAGCTAAAATATAAAAGGGTAATTCTTAAGTTGAGCGGAGAAGTGCTTGCTGGTAAAAAAGGAACTGGAATTGATGATGAAGTGGTTTCAAATGTGGCACAAACCATAAAAAAGATGACAGATCATGGTGTCCAGGTCGGTCTCGTCATTGGTGCAGGTAATTTTTGGAGAGGCAGAACCAGCAAGAATATGGAAAGAACCACTGCAGATTATATGGGCATGATGGGTACAGTAATGAATTCACTTGCAATGTCGGATGCCCTGAAGTATTTGGGTGTCAAAAACAAATTGATGAGTGCAATTTCCATGTCACAACTCGCGGATGATTATAATCGCGAAAAAGCTGTGACATATCTAAGCGAAGGTACCGTGGTGATTTTCGGTGCAGGTACTGGAAGCCCATTTTTTTCAACTGATACTGCAGCAGCATTAAGAGCCGCAGAAATGGATGCGGAACTTATATTATTGGCAAAAAGAGTAGATGGTGTATATGACTGTGATCCAGCACTTAATCCGGATGCAAAAAAATATGATCGATTGACATATTCTGATGTACTCAGTCAAAAATTAGCTGTTATGGATTTTACAGCTATCACACTTTGTATGGACAATCATATTCCAATTGCAGTATTTGACTTGAATGTTCCGGAGAATATATTGAAGGCATGTTCTGGAATAAATGTCGGAACAATAATTGAGGAGGTACAAATATGAGAAACCAAGTTCACGATTTATTACAAGAAAAAATGGAAAAAACTTTAAATGTACTCAAAGATGAATTGAACCACATCCGTGCTGGACGTGCAAATCCACTTATCCTGGACAAAGTAAGAGTTGAGTATTATGGTTCTGATACACCTATCAAGCAGCTCGCGAGCATTTCTGTGCCAGAGCCTAGAATCATTCAAATTCAACCTTATGATACATCTATTTTAAAGGATATCGAGAAAGCTATTCAGATCGCAGATCTTGGTATCAACCCAAGTAATGATGGCAAAGTAATCAGATTGATCATTCCGATGTTGACTGAAGAGCGTAGAAAAGATTTGGTCAAGACAGTCAAAAAACTTGGTGAAGACTCAAAAGTAGCACTCAGAAATGAAAGAAGAGATGCAATAGATCATTTGAAGAAAATGGAAAAAGGAAAAGAAATTTCTGAAGACGAGTTGGCATCAGCAGAAAAAGAAGTTCAAAAAATGATTGATGAGCAAGTCGTAAAGATCGATGGGGTCGTTGCCAAAAAAAGTGAAGATATAATGGAAGTTTAATTTTATGGAGCCCTCCTGTACGGAGGGCGTCCATTTGAGGTGCCTATGTTTTTTAAAAAGAAAATCGAAATCAATGACAATCTTATTCCGAAACATGTCGCTTTTATTATGGACGGTAATGGCAGATGGGCAAAAAAAAGAGGCCTACCTAGATTGGTTGGTCACAATGCAGGTACAGAAACCATCAAGAAAATTGTTAAAACCAGCCAGAATTTGGGCATCGGTTATATTACTTTTTATGCCTTTTCAACGGAAAATTGGAATAGACCAAATGATGAAGTTACCGGACTCATGAAATTGCTCGTCAAATTCGTACATTCTGAGATTGAGGAGATTCATCAGAACAATATCAAGGTCAATGTTTTTGGAGATATTGATGGACTTCCCGAATATGCAAGAGTTGAGGTTGTTGGTGCTATTGAGAAATCAAAGAAAAACGATGGCATGCAGTTTAATTTGGCTCTCAATTACGGCGGTAGAAATGAAATCATTCATGCAGTCAAATCCATGTTGTCTGATTATGATGAACGTAAATTTCAAATGGACGAAGTGAACGAATCACTTTTTTCCGAATACTTATACACTAAAGGAATGCCAGATCCGGACCTGCTCATCAGGACCAGTGGAGAACAAAGACTTAGCAACTTTTTGTTGTGGCAACTTGCATACACTGAATTTATTTTCGAACCTCTTTTCTGGCCAGATTTCAATGAAGATGCCTATAAAAAAGCGATTCATTTGTATCAGGAGAGAAACAGACGTTTTGGAGCACTTTGAGGAGAGCAATATGAAAACCAGAGTCATATCAGCATTAATAGCTTTGCCATTATTGTTTTTTGTACTTTTGACCGGTGGCATATCTTTGTATGTTAGTACTTTTTTACTCAGCTTAATTGGTCTTTATGAATTCTACAAGGCATTTTCTAAAAAATATCAACCTGTCAAATATGCTGGATATATTGTTACAGTAGCATGGTTTTTAGGTTATTTCGCCAATTTTTCAAATGATTATTTCACTTTTCTAATTGCATTTTTTTTATTTTTCATCATGGCTCTGACCGTGTTCACCAAGCAGGATATTATGGGCTCGGCGATTACTTTCATAGGTTTCTTTTATGTGACGTTTGCACTTTCACATATAATCATGATTTCAGAGGTGGATAACAACTTTTTTATATGGTATCCTTTTATAATAGCATTTATAACGGATACATTTGCGTATCTCACCGGAAAGATGATTGGAAAGACACCACTCATTCCTTCGGTAAGCCCTAATAAGACTGTAGAAGGTTCTATTGGTGGCATTGTGGCATGTTTGATTTTCAGTTTTATATATGCTCGAATCTGGAATCCCGATTTTCAGGTTTTTGCAATATTCTTAGGATTGGTGGGCAGCATTCTGTCACAGGTTGGCGACCTCATTGCCTCTAAAATAAAACGTGTATTTGAAATTAAAGATTTTGGTAAAATCATGCCTGGGCACGGTGGTGTTTTGGATCGTTTTGACAGTTTGTTGATCACTTTGCCATTGGTTTATTATTTTATAGTCCTATATGGATACATCCGAACTGTATTGGTATAATTGAATGAGATCACTCAAGCTTATAATTTATAAGCTTATTTTTATATGGAGCATAATATGAAAAAGATAGTCATACTTGGATCCACAGGGTCCATTGGTACACAAGCACTGGATATAATCAGGAGTTCAAATAGGTTTGATGTATTCGGTTTGACCTGTAACACCAGCATTGATAAGATTATTGAACAATCACTGGAATTTCAGCCGAAATATGTTGTCGTTTACGATGAGTCTATGAGGAAGCCGCTGAAAATAGCTCTTTCACATACAAGCATTAAAGTACTTTCCGGGATGGAAGGGATGCTTGAGCTTGTTTCACATCCTGAAGTAGATATTGTTTTGACTTCTGTTGTAGGCAATATTGGACTCGAACCGACTGTTGAAGCCATAAAAGCAAGAAAAACCATTGCTCTTGCGAACAAAGAAACTCTTGTGACAGCAGGAGAAATTATAATGCCTTTAGCCGCTAAAAACAATGTAAAAATTTTACCCGTAGATAGTGAGCACAGTGCAATATTTCAGTGCCTTAGTGGTGAAAACCCGAGTGCAGTGGATAAACTGATCTTAACGGCTTCAGGTGGAGCATTTCGGAATTTTTCAAGATCCGAAATTACGAACAAAAAAGCAATTGAAGCTCTGAAACATCCAAACTGGACAATGGGTAGAAAGATTACCATCGATTCTGCCACACTGATGAACAAAGGTCTTGAATTCATTGAAGCGCACTGGCTATTCGGTGTGCCTGCAAATAATATCGAGGTTTTGGTGCATCCACAAAGTATCATACATTCCATGGTTCAGTTCAAGGATCATTCTATAGTTGCACAACTTGGTGTTCCAGATATGCGTGTACCGATCATATATGCACTAGACTATCCCGAGAGATACTCAAATGATGTAAATACACTCAATTTTCATGAGATTGGATCTCTTACATTTGAAAAACCGGATTATGATCGCTTTCCCTGCCTTAAAATTGCAATGGACTCACTCGAGATGGGTGGCATCATGCCAACTGTAATGAATGCTGCGAATGAAATATTGGTGGAAGCGTATTTGAAGGATCAAATTAAATTTTATGATATTTCCGAATATATCGGAAATACACTAACAACTTTTAAGAACATTGTTAAGCCTAAACTTGAGGATATTCTTGAAACAGATTTACAAACTAGAAAATTTATCAAGTCACTAATTAAAATGTAGAATTGAGAGGTAATCTTATGTGGATGACAATTGTCAGCTTTGTATTTGTATTCGGAATTATCGTTATTGCACATGAACTGGGCCATTTTGTCACAGCACGTCTAAACGGCATCAAAATTCATGAGTTTTCAATAGGAATGGGACCTAAAATTGTAAAATGGCAAGGTCCGGAAACTTTATACGCACTGCGTGCATTTCCACTTGGTGGATTTGTCAAAATGGAAGGTGAAGATGAAGCTTCTGAAGATCCAAGAAGTTTTTCAAATAAAAAACCTTTTCAAAGATTGTTGGTATTGGTTGCTGGCGCTACAATGAATTTTGTACTCGCTTATGTACTTTTGGTCATCATCATGTTCGGCATGGGTTCTGCTTCTAACAGAATTGAAGCAGTTATTGAAGATATGCCAGCAGAAAGTGCAGGGATGTTACCTGGAGATAGAATCATTGAAATTGACGGAATGGAGATCACGACTTGGGAACAGGTGATCAATGGAATCAATGAAAGCAATGGCGAAAAAATCACTGTGGTTGTTGAGCGCGATGAAGAGTTGACTGTAATCCTGGAGATGTTGCCTGAACTTGGTCCTGATGGTAATTATAAGGTCGGCGTTCAGACTATGCTCGAAAAAAGAGTGGATAAATCCCTTGGTGTAGCATGGGATCAATTCAGAATGTTCTTTACAGACATATTTAAATTCTTTACACAACTTGGATCAAAAGAAGTTCAAGGTGAACTTGTTGGTCCTGTTGGTATTGTTTCAATCATAGGACAAGCATCTGAACAAGGCTTTTGGAATCTTTTGTTTATAGCTGCGTATATTTCAATCAACCTTGGAATCGTGAATTTGTTGCCATTTCCAGCGCTCGACGGTGGTAGAATTGTGTTTGTCATTATTGAAATGATTAAAGGTAAACCAATCGATCGCGAAAAAGAAGGCTATGTTCACTTCATCGGCATTGTCATTTTGATGGCTCTGATGGTGTTCTTGGTATTTAGAGATATTGGTAATTTATAGGAGTATTTATGAATAGAAAACGCGTCATTGAGATTGGCAATGTGGCTATTGGCGGTGGTTATCCAGTCCGTATACAGTCTATGACCAACACGAAAACTGAAGATGTTGATGCGACAGTTGCCCAAATTCTGGAACTAGAAAATGAAGGGTGTGAGATTGTTCGTGTTGCAGTTCCAGATATGAAAGCAGCTTATGCCATTTCGGAAATAAAAAGCCGTATCCACATCCCTCTAGTCGCCGATATCCATTTTGATTATAGACTTGCGATTGAAGCGATGAATCGCGGTGTGGATAAAATCAGACTCAATCCTGGTAATATCGGTGGAATTGATCGAGTGGAAAAGGTGGTGGAAGTAGCAAAGGCCAAAAATATTCCAATCAGAATTGGTGTCAATGGTGGTTCCCTCGAAAAAGATCTGCTCGAGAAGTTCGGTGGGGTCACTGCAGAGGCTCTTGTTGAAAGTGCTATGAGACATGTGAAAATATTTGAAAGCCTATCCTTTTTTGATATTGTGATTTCAATAAAATCTTCTGATATAGGGTTGACTGTAAAGGCATACCGTTTGCTCGATGAAATGGTGGATTATCCACTTCACCTTGGCATCACTGAGGCAGGGACTTTGTTTTCAGGTACTGTCAAATCATCCATTGGTATTGGAATTATGCTGTATGAAGGTATTGGAAGTACTATTAGGGTATCGCTTACCGGACCTCCGGTCGAAGAAATAAAGGTTGCAAAAAAAATACTGGAGTCCTTAGGATTAAGATCTTTTGGCATAAAGATCATATCATGTCCAACTTGCGGACGAACCGAGGTGGATCTTGTGAAAATTGCCAATCTACTTGAAGAACGCGTGAAGGGCATAGACAAGGACATCACTTTGGCAGTCATGGGCTGTGCTGTCAACGGGCCAGGTGAAGCGAAAGAGGCAGACCTTGGTATAGCTGGTGGCAAAGGTGAATTCCTGTTATTCAAAAAAGGCATTGTGGTTCAAAAGTTCAAAGAAGATGAAATAATCGATGCTGTGATGAAGGCAATAGAAACCCTCTAAAAGAAAGGTGATTAAATGGATCGAATATCTTTTAATCAATTGATACAACAATCATTGAAAACCAATCAGTTTGAAATAAAAAGAATTGCATTTCATAAAAATGATTCTTTGTTGAATATTGATCTTAAAACGAATCATGTGATCTCCGGAGAAGCCATTGAGATTTTGAAGGACTCATTGAGACAGACCCTGAATTTCATAGAACAATTTGATATTTCTGTTGATTTCAATCCTCTGACCACAGGAGTGGGAGAGCATTGGGACAACATTCTGAGTGTGATCAAGCGTAAAAATCCTGCGGTTGCAAGTATTCTGCGCAGATCAAAGGTTACTTTTCCAGACGAAACCATTCATATTGAATTTGAAGATAAGGGTTTTGAAAGCACATTCTATCAATATGAAACCGATAAAATGATAGAAACCATTTGTGAAAAGAACCTTAAGGCAGTATTTCCAATCACTACTTTTTCTGCAAAAGAGGCATTTGAAGGGATTGAAGATTTTGAAAAATCTCAGGAAGAAGCCATTGAAAATATAGTCGCGGCATCCACACAAGCTTTCAATGATGAGATGGAAACCATCAAAGAAAAAAGTGAAGTGGATTCTGGCAAAAAGAAATCAAACATTCTTTTTAGAAACAAAATCAAGAGAAGTTATACCAAGATCATCGATATCCATATGGAAGAGGAGACCTATGCCATCGAAGGTAAGTTGATCTCATACGATTCCAGAGAAATCAAAGGTGGTAAATATATTCTCAAAATGTTTCTCTCGGATTTGACCAATGCGATTGCTTGCAAGGCGTTTCTCAAGAAGAAAGAGTTTGAGGAACTTGAACCCGAACTAAAAAAAGGCAATTGGTACATTGT
>JAGXHV010000169.1 GCA_024636005.1 Bacillota bacterium | reverse complement strand
ATTTTTGTTGTCGGTTTGGGAGCAGGTGTTGTTGAGGAGATGATCTTTCGGGGAGTGATCATGACGGCATTGGAAAAACGCTGGGGAAAAATTATTGCGATAATCGTACCATCTGTAATATTTGGACTCTTACATTCCATTGGTCTGGATTTGAATGTGCTTGACAAACTTTTACTTTTCATAGCGGGCACGAGTGTTGGAGTCATGTTTTCTTTAATTGTTTATGCGAGTGGTTCAATTTGGGCTAGTGTTATAGTCCATGGAATTTGGAATATAGTGATGATAGGTGGAATTTTGGATATTGGGATTTCGCATAGTGATCACGTGATCTATTCTTATAAATTGTTATCAGATTCATCCATTATCACAGGGGGATCATTTGGTGTAGAGGCATCAATAGTAGCAGTCATCGGATACATCACTTTGATATTTTTCACATTATTATCTATGAGGACGTCGAACCACTGGTAATACTTGTTACTCAAGAAGCGGTTGATTCCAAATGAGACCGATGACTTTATGAGCAGATTGTAGTTTGTATAAATTGGGGGATATTATGTCTAAAATCAAATCATTTTTTAATCAATCCAACAAAGGACCCATGATCATTATTATTTTAATCTTACTATGTTTCTATGGGTTTACTATGTCGAGCTTCTTAGCCGCTGCACCTTCAAAGGGTTTTAGTCGGGAAGTTGAGATTGGTGAAGTTAAGTCGGGAGAAAAAAACGATATAAATAGTCATGTAGATACTTTGGTTTTATCGGATGAGGAAATACTCATCACTGCAGTTGATGATCAACAAGTCAAGTTATATAAAGTATCTAGATTAGGAAAAGTCATTGAAGAAGATGTCCTTGATTTAAACTTATTTCATGCAAGTGGGCTTTCAACCAGTATAGACCATGAAGGCATCCTTACACTTATTTACCTTGAAGATGATTTATATAAAGTTTTAATTGATTTAGATACCCTTGAATACAGGCGGACAAAAATTGCAGAAGATGTGGAATTTTTTTTGAGAAACGGTCCAACCATTGTATTTCAGCATGATTCTGATCTTTATGGTATGAATGTTGAAGACCCTGGTAAAGTCATGACTTTACTGACAGGTCCTATAAAATCATATGCGCTGGATCAGGACCAAAGTACAGGCATCTACCATTTGATGGCTACTATCAGCAACGCCAATCAAGTGGATCTTGTTTATATTCAGTTCAATGAAGATTTAGAGGTTGAAAAAAACTTTCTTATAGAAGAAGGCTCAATCAATACCTATTTAAAATTTATTCGAGCTCTCCACGTTGAAGAGGACCTTGTAACAGGTATCTTTGTTTGGACGGATCGTATATCTGGTGAAAACAATCTAACGGTTCACCAGTACGACACTCACACATCCCAAAAGTTAACAGATTACCGTCGAACATTTTCTATGCATGACAGCCCACCTACAATCATTGATGTAAAGGATGATCAAGTAAAAATATTACTTCAAGAAAGTGTACATTATGGTGTAAACTGTGTAGAAGTTCTTATGTTGGAAGATCAAGAATCCGAAATTATACCGTTAACAAAAACAAGAAAATTAAGTTTAAGTTCAAGTTATTTCGAATTTGGTGATGATCAAGGACTGGTATTTTTTGACTTAGTGGATAACAAAAAAATCATATATTTTTCATCATCCAATCAAGACCTTGTTGAAAAGACAACAAAGGCTCTAACCATTAATCCCATTAGAATTATTGGCATGTTTCTTACTGTAGTGGTCTTAGCTGCATTATTCAGTACTGTTTATTATGTCTTGGCAGTTGGCATTCTTCCTTTTCTTTTGCTTATATTAATGAATAAGTTTTTACCAGATTTAAAAAACAAGGAATATATAAAAAGTCTTGTGTCTGCAATCCTTCACACGGCATTAAAGGTATCTCTTACCTATTATATTATTCATGTGATGGGGACATTTGTTTTAAGGCCTCCTATGGTAGGTAGCGAACCATATATTTATATATTTATGGTATTTACAAGTATAATTTCTTATTATTTGATGGTACGTTACTATCGGTGGAACCGAGAATATGAGACCACAATAACAATGTCTTATTTACATTTTTTATTCTATGAATACATTATTTTTACTTTAGTCGTATTTATTTATATTGTAACCTATATGGTCATTGGTAAAGTTTAACTGAGTAACAGCAAAGACCATTAGTACCATATACCAACCAGGCGGTAACGGCGGCAACTTAGAAAAGGACGCAGTGTTCTGGTACCAAACGGCGTTGAAAAAGAAGGCGTTTTTAATAAACGCGGAACAGATATTTTCTTTGTGGGGAGAGGAACTGAAAATGAAAGTAGGAATAATTGGTGCATTGCAACTGGAAATAGATGAGTTGCTAAATAGGCTAAAAGATATGAAAGAAAGAATTTCTGCAAACAATAAATATTATATTGGAACACTTAATGATGTTGATGTCATTATTACGAGTTGTGGTGTTGGAAAAGTAAATGCAGCTTCTTGTACTCAGATACTTATTAGTGAATATAAAGTAGATTGTGTTATCAATACAGGGATCGCAGGTAGTATGAATGATGAAGTAAAGATTGGAGATATTGTTATATCAAGTGAGGTAGTACACCATGATGTAAGACCAAGTCAATTGCTACACTTTTACCCATTTGAGGAAGTATTTCAATCTGATGAAAGATTGCTAAATTTGTCCTTAGAAGCAGTAGGAGAAGACAAGTCGTTAAGATATCATGTGGGGAGAATTGTGAGTGGTGAAGGGTTTATTGCTTGCAGTGATGAAAAAAAGAAGATAAAAGAGATATTTAATCCATTATGTGTGGAGATGGAAGGTTCAGCGATCGGACATGTATCTTACGCAAATGGTATTCCGTTCTTAATAATAAGAAGTGTTTCAGATAATGCAGATGATCATGCTACTGTGAATTATGAAGAATTTGAGTTAGAGACAGCAAAACAGTCAGCAAACATATTAGATCGGATTATTACTAAAATGAATCAATAAAATAACTTCGTCTAACGGTTCAGGCTAAGCTTTTGCCGGAACGGCCTTTGCAGATGGGACAGGCGATGTTGCAGGAGCAATTGAGAGTGCTTGGACAGATGCATCTGGACAAATCAAAAGAGATAGCAAAATACTCGCTATCCCTTAGATCATGCAAAAATAATTTATTTTTTTATCTTTTTCCAATACCTATAGACATCACCATCTGACTTTGAAACATAATGAGAGTATTCAAAACCCATGTCTATTAATTCTTTTGAAGGTCCATTTGGTTTTTTTCTTTCATCTTCACCAGGGCAATCAATTATGTATCCATCATTTCTTAGCACACGGCACATTTCTAAATATTCCGCCTCATAATCGCCTCCGAATACATGTCCAGATACTACAACATCAAAAAAATCATTCGGAAATGGTAGCGCTTCAATCTTTCCATCAATAATATATACATTCTCATATTTCAATTCTTTAGATTTATTTCTCATATAATCACGCAATTCAAAAACAGGTTCCACTGCATAAACAAATTCAGCTTGATCTGCTACTGAAAAAGCTAACCTACCAGTTCCACTTCCAATATCTAATACTCTTTTATTACTAAAATCTGTAATTGAAAGTAATCTTTCTTCATCCCATAAAGCAATGTAGTCTAGTTTTTCCATTACTTCAGGATACATATAAACAATCAAAGTGTCTAACGCTTCTATCAAGAAATCTTCATATTCTTTTAGTGTATCCTTATCATAATACTGATGTACTTCATTAACCAGATTTACAAAATAATTCCTACACTCAGGGCACTTATTGATTAAATACCACTTAAGCGTTTCATTATTTGATAATATTACGCTTAGCGCTTCAACAACCTTAGCATCTCTCTGATCAGCAATGACACTAATCATATCTCTATCCATTAAAAGAAATGTATTAATTGAAAATTCTTTTCCATCTAACCAATCTAACGACATTATTTACTCCTCATTTATACTATTTTAGTGTAACCTCAGTATATTTATAAATATTCACACATTACAGCGTTTCAAGAACATGAGTTGGAGCTAAATTATTTTTTTCTCTATTTTTCACCAGAGTTTAAACTATAGATTATCATTTTTTTATTTGTTGAATTTAATATATCCTCTGACTTTATTCTCAAGCAGGCTTAAAGGTAAGTAACCATCATCTAGAATGGTTGCATGAAAGTCCTTAAGATTGAATGAGTTCCCTAGACTGTCCATCGCCATTTGTCTTAGTTCCAAGATCTTCAGTTCACCTATTTTATAACTAAGTGCTTGACCAGGCATGGTCATATAACGCTGGACTTCAAATTCGGGATGATTAAAATAGGCTTCATTTATTAAGTAATTTTCAGCATCTTCTTGTGTCCAGCCATAATAGTGAAGTCCGGTATCAACAACAAGTCTCCCCGCTCGGAATAGTTCACTTAAGAGCATACCAACTTTGACATCATCTGACTTCACAAATCCATTTTCTAGAGCAATTTTTTCAGAATAAAGTGCCCAGCCCTCTGTATAACTTGTTGTTCTTAGCAATTTTCTTAAGAGACGAGCATCTTGATTGTCCAATACATTTGATATTTGCAGATGGTGCCCAGGCGAGGCTTCGTGAATTGCAAGTGCGGTGATAGCAAATGATGCATGTCCCGTATTTACTATGTTGAAATAGGCTTCTCGATTGCCATCAATTGTGGGTTGTAAGTAACTGTTGTAATCAAAATAGCGAACCGTTGGGTTGTTTTTTGGAATGTTATCTTTATAGAAAACCTTCGGTAACTGTAAAAACATTTCATCCATCACACGCTCATATTCTACAAAGGCATCATTTCCACGAAAAATCAAACTGGATTGTTGAACAGATTGTATGCCTTCTCTGATGTCGCCTTCATGTCCCATGCTCTGAAGTAAAATTTTCAGTTCTTCTTTGATGCGTTTTACTTCAGAGAGTCCGACATTATGGATTTCCTCAGCAGACAAATCGAGCCCTAAATGGTGAGGAATTATGTAAGTTTGATAATATTCTTTTCCGCTTGGAAGTTCTGAAAGACCATTGTCAAATAATGATGTCTTCATCAATCCATTGGATTGATCGATGAGTTTCTCTAATGCTGGTTTTAAATGGTTTTCTTGTGCTTCGTCGTACCGTACTAAGAGTTCTGCATATTGTGTTTCATCAATATCAAGTTTGTCCATAGCTTCTGTTAATTTATCCTTGTATTTTTCAATACTGTAGAGTTCTGCTCTCAGTTCAGAAAAAAGGTTCATTGCACTTGATTTTGGAATCATGACGTCTGATGCAATACCAACTTCCACTTGATCGTAAATATCAAGTAAGTAACGACCAGCATCGTTCACGCGCTCAATATAGGCTTCTACATCACTCAAGGTGTTAATTTCATGCATATCCAATAATAATGTTGATACCAATGATTGTGCTCCAAAGTTTTGGTATGCGAAATAGCGTTCAGTCGGTTGATTTAAATTGTTAATTGTATCTTCACAAAACCAGATCAATACCTCTTTGTCATAAAAATCTTTGCTATATGGTTCTACTTCAATGGATTTAAGAGCTTCTACTGCCCTAGTCGTCACATCTTTCAAAATGATTTCAGATTCAGTCGAGTATTCAGGAAAATACAGTTTCGGATTTTCATATCCATAAACATTAACATCGCCTATAAAATCCAAATCCTCTGGATAATAATCAAAGTAGAATTCAGTATAAACATCATAAATATCATCAAGTGAGTTCGCTTTTTCAAAAGAGTAGGTTTTGTTGTATATTGGCCTTGGATTTCTGTTTGGATCAACTTCTGATGATTTGGAAGTTGTACCTAAAGAACAACTATGTAGCAAAAGTGTGCTAACTATGATAAAGAATAAAGTAATCGTATTAGATTGTTTCATTGAGTTTTCCCCTTTCAAAGTATAAATCAACAATACTATTTATTGAATATTCAAACAACAATTGTTTCGATAAATTAACAATTAATATAAATTATGATTAAATTGATGCAAATGCATGACAATGACTCTTGGTGCCAAGAACCAATCTGGCAGTAACATGGAAAGTTCTATCAATCCATTTTAGGAGAAAATAAGTAGTCTTAAATTTAGTGAACTCCCTGTTGGAGAGGGAATGAAACCCAGTGAGAATCGGCAATAACTTGCTTATAAAGATTGAATTTTAGTATAATGATAATGGCGAACGATTCAACTCCGTGGTGACCAGCCCATTGTTCACTACATCAACAATGATCAAATTCCTTATAGAATAGAGGTTCAAAGCATGGTGGCTTTTATAATCACTATAATCGCATTTTTCGGAGTGGCCATAATCAACGTATTCACTTATGTAGGTGTGGATTTGGGTTCTGTTTTTCCGATCTTGAATGTGTCATTTGTAATCGTTTTTATCATGACGACAATTCTGTTTTTCAAAGAAGCGAGACGTAGTGGAAGTTTTAGAAATCGAATCAATTTATCGGTTGCTTATAGCGCGCTATCAAAACCTGAGCGCCTAATGGTGAGTGCGGGTGGCATGTATACGACAATTTGCTTTTTCATCAACATGTTCTTTATAAGTGACGGTGGCACAGGGATGTATCAAGGCAAATATGCGATCTTGGATAAAGGACTATTTATGAGATTCATCACTGAGGAGATGTATTATAAATATCAGCTGATTGAGATTCGAACAGTCACCTCTGGGTTTATGCTGATGGGGCTGATTGCAATTGTTGGATATTATCATACGAATTTTGTCACGAAACTTTATTTAAGGAGCAATTAAATGACAAAAAAACTTGAGTCAAATAGATTAATCATTCGAAGCACAAAAAAAGAAGACACTGATTTTTGTCTTGATATTTGGTTAGATGAAGAAATGGGCAGATTTTTATCAGATCCTCCACGAGAATTGGCTGGAGATCTATGATGGCTGTTATTACTTTGTTGCGGTTTCTAAAGAATCACATGATTATATTGGTACATGCAGTTTGGTTCCTAATGATGACTTAACCGTGTGGGATTTTGGATATTGTGTACATATTCAGTCGCTAAAAATAATTTTGCGTCGAATACTGTTTTAAAAAAACTTGGATTCAGTGTTGAAAAAGAAGGCGTTTTTAATAAACGTGGAACAGATATTTTCTTTGAAGAATTTGTATATGCTTTTAAGCCAATCTATAAATGATCAAGAGCCAACTCAATTAGTACCAGCTACCACCCCGGCGGTCACAGTAGACATTGGATATGGAAAGACAACTACAATCATGAAATTACAGATTCACTTCACTCTGAAAAATATCAAGTGCTTTATCGTTCGGATTCAAAACTTACACCACGTTGGTTTTACAAAGGACTGCTGGATCGACTCGGAGTAGAAGTCAAATTTTACAGAGGCGATTCCAAACGTCAGCTTCACATGCGGCTGGAAGTCATCAGAGGTGTCCATGGAAAAACCGTTGTAACTATTGAGATGAGCCATTTCTTCGAAAGAGAAACACTTGAGGAAATAAGCTTCCTCTTGAACTGCAAGATGGATTCCCTGAACCCTATGGCTCTGATTCTAGTTGGTCAAAATGAACTCAGGGAAAAATTGATACTACAACGTAGAAAAGTAGGAGGCCATGTGAGTAAAAACAAACAAAGAATAATTCAAGTTATGGTTATACTGGGTACCATTTATTTTGTATACATTAACATTTTATATCCTGCCTTTGTTTTAAGAAAAGTTATAAAAGAAGATGAAATTGAGAATATATTTTATGGAAATACTTTTAATTATGACTTTATTAAAAGTTGGGAAATAAATTCAATAAAAAAATATGATGATAAATTTACATCACCTTCAGTTGAGATCACATTTGACAAGAAAATTAAAGTAAAAGCCTATATTTCAAAAGGTGTTGATTATATAAAATATAATGAGTACGATATGCAATTATATAAAATTGAAGATATTGAGGTTGAAAGATATAGTTACAAAGAAAAAATAATTTATTCTTTCTGGAGTGAAAATATTCTTTACAGTGTGTTTTTTCTAGAAGAATTTGAAAAAGAAGTAATTAGTAAAATTAGGGAGTCATTTTTATAATTAATCAAACTAAACAAGTTTAAGGTAAAATTACATCTGCTAACATAAAGTGATGTTTCTGATGCAACTTGTGCAAGAGAGACGTTATAGGACGATTAGAACCAGATACCAACTAGGCGGTAACGGCGGCAACTTGGAAAAGGACGCAGTGTTTTGAATTGTTGTAGGTGCTGAAATTGATTTGCTGAAATCTATAAAGTGATCATTTTAACGGCACTTGCTATTGCATTGACATCCATTCGATTTTTCATATTGGGAGATTTCAAAGTCGGTGTTATATTGATTGCGGTATTATGTGTTTTCATGGTTGGATTCTTTTTGACAAGAAATGCTGGGAGCATAAACAGTGAGAAAAATAATCGTACATAAGCACACATACAAAACACCTAACATCAGATTTTTGTCTGACATTAGGTGTTTTGTATTTCACCTTTACTCTGTGGCTAGCTTGATTGCTTCAAAACTCAGTCCACTTTGGAACAATGTGAATGAGGTTGGGTTGAGTTCATCATCATATTGAATGGCTATACCATAAGTCTTGTTTTCAAAATTCACCGCACTGGTCGGTGTCAAGTCGACTGCTGGTTGTCCTTCACCTTGAAGCATCAATTTGCCATCAAGAACGAACATTTTAAACTTAAGGACATCCGGAATTTCAAAGTCCCCGACAAATTTCTCAAGCGCTTCTAGAGGTAGGTCGATCGTTTCTGTCACTTCCAGAGAAACTTCACCACCAGTTAAAAGGGTGTAAATATTGTTCTTAATCCCATTTAAATTCACATAGCCTCGATTGGATAGAATAACAATGTGAGTATCCATCGCAGGTAGGTAAGTCGATGACGCAGTGTATCCTAAAGTGTTGCCACCATGACCAAACTCGACGCCGTATGGTGTTTCCATATTCATGAGGCCATATCCGTAATTTGGATTAATGCTCATGTTCTCAGGATTACCGACCATCAATGCCAAGCTTTCATCATCTAAAAGTGTATTGTCATAAAGTGCTTTTTGCCAAAGGTACATATCATCAGCAGTTGAAATTACTGAACCTGCACCCTCAGCAACAGATAATAGAAGCTCATCATAAACAAGCGTTTGTTCTACTTCCCCCTGCATGCTTCCGTGAGTAGTCATTTGAAGGCTATTTTCTTTAAATGCCCAACCAGTCAAATCCATTTCAAGTGGCTCAAAAATATTCGCTTCCAAATAATCTTCTAGAGAGTCTCCTGTAACTGATGTCACGATATGCCCAAGCAAATAATACCCTGTATTACAGTACAACCAGTCTGTGCCGGGATCAAAATTGAGTGGCTTTGAACTGACATACGCTACAATTGCATCATAATCTGCAAGAGGTTCCCCTGCAAATAGGGCTTCTGTATATTCTGGGAGTCCTGAAGTGTGAGTAAGCAACTGATGAATTGTCACCCCATTACCATAAGGTGCATCTTCAAGGTGTTGATCAATGGTGTCTTCAAAGGATAATAAGCCTTCTGATTCAAGCTTCATAATGGCGTAGGCTGTCATTTGCTTAGTGACAGAACCAATGCTATAGGTGTTCTCGTTTGTTGCATTCGAACCCGTCAAAAGATTTGCCTTGCCGTATGCTTGATGCACTAAAATGTCGTCACCAACAGCAACTAAAACCTGACCATCAAAATTCTGATGCCATTGCTCAAACACAAGATATGTTTTGAGTTGTTCTCTTAGCTCTTGCCATTCAGGAGATAAATCTTGACCTTCTAAGTTGTCCACTGAACTTGAAACAAAAGTCCCATCTACAATGCTACCACCAAGTCCTAGAATAGACTGAATAAAATCGAAATCAACGTAGGTCACGCCATCTTCGATTGACAGATCAATTGGTTTTGGCCAAGCAATGCCTTGACGTGTAAGCAGATCGGTATCAATATTATAATTGTATGTACCCGTTGAAATTGTAAATTCAATGGTTCGTTCCGCTGCTATCCAATCGATTTTACCGCCTAGTTCATTCACCATAGCCCTTAATGGT
>JAGXHV010000168.1 GCA_024636005.1 Bacillota bacterium | reverse complement strand
TATGGGTTCATCAAGTGAGGATTTTGTATCACAGCCAAATGAAAGAGAAAATGCAACACCGTTAAAGTTTTCGTTTTCGCAAGCATTTTTTATTCTATGAACAATCTCCTCAGCGGTTCTGAGTTCTGTGTGAGGCAATAAAATGACGAATTCATCTCCACCAAGCCTTGCGATGAGCTCATCTTTTCTGCAGTTCTCGACGATAATAGCTGCAATTCTTACCAAAAGTTGATCACCTACATTGTGACCAAATGCATCATTTGTCAGTTTCAATCCATTGACATCTGCCATGATCAATGCGATTGGGATATTTCGTGAACGATCGAGGCGTCTGAGTTCCTCTTCAAAAAATCTTCGATTATAAAGACCAGTCAATTGATCGTGATAACTAATGAACAGAATCTCTCGTTCTGCATTTTTTCTGTCAGAAATGTCGGTATAAATTCCATAACCACCAATAACTTGATCACCTTCAAGAATCGGAATTCCTTTGATCAAAACATCCACTGGCTGATTGTTTTTACCAAATCGCACACCTTCTAAAATAATCTTTTCACCTAAATAAACGCGATCTGTCAAATCTGAATTGTCTTGATAAACAACAGGAGTTGAAATGACCTCATCTATTTTCTTGCCTTTTATTTCTGATAAATAAAACCCAAACAAATCTGTGAAAACATCATTGATTTCAATAATATTTTGACCTGAATCCAAACGTACTATGGCATCTGACGAATTCTTAAAGAGTGCTTCAAATATATTTTTTTGGGTTGATAATTTCCTATTGGCATCTTTTTGTTCGGATATATCTGTATAAATACCATAGCCACCTATGACTTCACCGTTGAGAACAATCGGAACGCCTTGAATTAAAAACGCTCTTGCAGTACCATCTTTAGAATATCTGAGACCTTCTTTGACGACTTTTTCACCATTTAACAAACGATGGGTTATTTCTGTGTTTTCATCAAGTTGTTCAGAACTTGAAATCAAAGGGTCAGGATTCTTTCCTTTAACTTCTTCAAGAGTGTAACCAAAAAAACGTTCATAATTTTCATTGAGTTCAATAATATGTTGTTCTTTATCAATTCTAAGAATGGCATCAGATGAATTGCTAAAAAGGGACTCAAAGATCATTTTTTGACGATTTAGAGCATCGATTGCTTGTTTTTCTTTAGTGACATCCTTATAGATAATAAAAGCACCTTTAATGACGTCTTCGTCAAAAATTGGTATTCCGGTCATGACAACATCATAGATGTTGCCAATTGAATCATTTCTTTGTCCTTCATCAAAAATTCGTTCCCCATGCAGTATTTTTAAAGAGTTGAGTTTGATTTTTTCAGAATCATTGATGCCATGAAACAGCTCATCAATATTCTTGTTGACCACATTTTCATTATTATATTTGAAAAGTTCTTCAAATTTTCGATTAATTTCAAGAATATTGAAATGAGCATCAACTTTTACGATTGCATCCATAGATGAATGAAATAACAGCTCAAAATTGTTGGAATTACTCATAAGCACACCTTTCGTTACAAAGTATTAATATAGTTGTATATATTAAAACATTTTTTTTATTCAATTACAATTGAGAAACGCATAAAATAGCAAAATATTTGATGGAGGTTCGTCGATTCAAGCGACTGCAACTGTGATTAATAAAAGTGAAAAAGTTATCTCATTATTTACCGTGAGATAACTTTTATTGTTTGATTTTCAAAATTTAGGATAAATGTATGATGAATCTACTCGTTCTCTTCAGCTTCAAATTGACCACTGAAAAAGCTGTCATACAATAGTTTGGCTTGATCAAAATTTTCGTCTTGAACGAATAAATCAATCCCAAATATGGAATTTCCAGCATAAATAGTCATAAACTCTCCGGTTTCCCTGTGTTGTACAAAAAGTGGAATATCGTTGTCTTCAAATAATTCTTTAATCATTTCAACTTCAATATCATTCATTAGAGTAGCCAGCTGCTTCATATGATAACCTCCATTCTATAATCAATATATATCCTATATTGAATGATTCAATCATGATTAACCAATAACAAAAGGGAGATGAAATTATGAAAAGTATATTAATTGTATATGTTACTAAAACCGGTACAACACTTCATGCCGCCAGAATCATATCTGAAGTATTTGAGTCGAATGGATATTCAGTTGAAATTAAAAAGATCGGCGATGATATTCATATCGATGATTATTTCGGAATTATCATTGGTGCGCCTATCAATGGCATGCAATGGCACCCGGAAGCTGTGAGCTTTATAACAAAAAACAAACAGATTCTTAAGGAAAAAGCAGTCGCATACTATTTCATGTCCTATATTCTAAATGTAGGGAATTCATTCTGGAACAAGCGCATTCAAACCAGCCTCAACAAAGTGAAAAATATTGTCAAACCAGAAAATATTGGTATGTTCAATGGCAGTGTTGGGAGTGATTTTCCTGCGGTTGCAAGATGGATTTTCGGAATAAAGAAAGGCACTCCTATGAATCTCACTGATGACTCAGAAGTTGAAGCGTGGGCAAAAGACTGCGTTGAAGTTTTTGATAGGATTTAGTATGCCAATAGTGCTTAATGGTTATTTAATAATTGAGTCTCAAATTAATATTGACAAAATAGATATAAGAATTTACAATATGACTATAGAGTCACATGACTCTGTGGTCATATTATTTTTGGAGGTGAAAATGCCAAAAGACACTTTTTATAATTTACCGCCTGAAAAAAGAGAAAGAATTGTTGAAGCAGCTCTAAAGGAGTTCGAGGAAAACTCTTTTGATCAGGCCAGTACTAATAGAATCATTGGACAATCTGGAATCTCAAAAGGCAGTTTTTATCAGTACTTCGACGATAAAAAAGATTTGTACAAACATTTGATCCAATTGATGGTCGAAGCTAAACTGAAGTACATCACACCTGCTATGCAAAATCCATTTAATCATGATTTTTTTGAAGTCATACATGATATGAATGAGGCAGGCCTCCGATTCGCTCTTGATCAACCAAGATTTTTAAAGATAGGTACTAGATTGATGCAGGATAAAAATCATTCCCTTTATAAGGAAATAATCGCAGAAAATCAAGAACGTGCTTTTGAGGCCTATCGTGCACTTGTAAAGAATGCAATGGAACGAGGAGAACTTAGAAATGATATCGACATAGATTTCACTGCACAAATCATATTTATCATGAGTTCTGAAATTGTCACTTTGACGACAAATGGTTCATATGAAACACTAACCGAAAATTTAACTGAAATCTTAGACAAACTGATGAATTTGCTGGCTTTTGGCATAAAAAAAACGGAGGGAAAAAATGATTAAAGTGAATGGACTGTACCATTCGTACAGCAATGATGAAAATTATGCAGTTAAGAATGTGGAGTTTGAAATTTCAAAAGGCGAGGTTTTTGGTTTTCTTGGTCCATCTGGTGCTGGAAAATCAACTACCCAAGGTGTTTTGACAGGTTTATTACCACTTCAAAAGGGTGAAGTGGAAGTTGTCGGTTATAACATTCGTCATCCTAAAAGGGAAATGTTCAACAAAATCGGAGTATCTTTTGAACAATCCAACGTTTATGGGAAACTGACGGCTCTGGAAAATCTTGAGTTCTATAGAAAATTATTCGATGTTGAAACTATGAATTCTATGGATCTTTTGAAATGGGTTGGTCTTGATCATGTAGCCAATAAAAAAGCTGGTGAGTTTTCTAAAGGAATGAAACACAGATTGACCTTCATAAGAAGTATGCTTAACAACCCCGAGCTATGGTTTTTGGATGAACCAACAACCGGTCTGGATCCTGCGATTGCCAGTCAAATCAAAGACATTGTGAAAGAAAAGAACAAACAAGGCGCAACTGTTTTTCTGACTACTCATAATATGTATGTAGCTGATGAATTATGTCATAGGGTTGCATTTATAATTGATGGAGAAATAAAACTCATAGATTCACCTAGAAATCTCAAACTTCAACACGGAGAGAAATTCGTAGTTGTTGAACATCTGGAAAACGATGTTATAAAGAAAGAGCAATTATCACTCATCATAGATCGGGACAAGGCT
The DNA here is from genome assembly GCA_024636005.1 of Bacillota bacterium. GTDB lineage: Bacteria > Bacillota > Clostridia > Peptostreptococcales > Acidaminobacteraceae > Fusibacter_D. The sequence goes on along the minus strand of JAGXHV010000168.1, from coordinate 5,988 downwards.
AGATTGAACGAAATCATCAGTACAGGAAAGATTGAAATCATGCATACAAAGGAAGCCACTTTAGAAGAAATTTTCATTAAAGTGACCGGTAGGGGGTTGAAATAAATGCGCAAATTATGGATGACCTTTCTGAAAGATGCCAAATTATCATTTAACAGTTTTTACTTCTATATGGAAATAGGGATGGCTTTGATATTTGTAGCTGTGTTGTTGTTTGTTGTCCCTGAAAACTTTGAAAGCTCTCAGAAATTCTATATTGCTATGGAACTTGAAACTGCAGATACAGAAACATTTCAGCAACTAATGGGAAATTCAGAAGATGTAACGGTTCTAGACAACCGTTCTGAAATTGTAAATGCAATGAAGAAAGATCGTTCATCTGTTGGTGCTATCATTAGGAAAAATGATGATAAAATTGTTTATGAAATGATTCTTCAAGGCTATGAAAACGAAAGCATGAAAAACCTGATCAAAGCGGGAATCGAAGGAGAAATCTTAACGCAGATTCCAGGTTTTTCATCGCAAATAACTGTGCGCACATTGGAAATGGATTCTGAAAAATTGTCAGATCGAATTAATATTATTCCAATTTATTTGACTATGAATGTTGGACTGATGGGCTTATTCATAATAGCTGCCTATATATTTCTTGACAAGGAAGAAGGCGTTATTAAAGCATATGCAGTCGCACCGGTTGCGGTTTGGCAATATTTAGCGAGCAAAATGATGATTATGCTCATGATGGGATTGATCACATCGTTTATTACCGTTCTTGCAATAGTCGGATTTAGTGTCAATTATCTTTATTTATTTGGTTTAATTGTTGCTTTCAATACTTTCGGTTCAGCACTTGGACTTTTTTTATCAAGTTTCTTTAACACCATGGTTAAGGCAATGGGGGTACTGTATGTTTTCATTATGATTATGATGCTCCCTGTCATATCCTATTTGATGCCTTCGTTCAATCCAATGTGGATCAAGTGGTTTCCATCTTATCCGATGATGTTTTCAATGCGTGAACTTTTATTTGAGAATGGTGATCAGAGTTATATTATGATGCAGATCGGAATTTATTTGGTACTGGGCTTACTTTTATTCGTTGCCGCCAATCATCGATTCAAGAAAACTTTAACGGTATAGGAGGCGGATATGAGAAGAATATTAAACATAGTGAGAAGAGACATAAAAAGTGGTACGAGAGACTGGTTAGTGATTTACCTCGCGGGAGCGCCCATATTGCTTGCACTGATTCTAAAAATGTTAATCCCAAGTGTCGGGGATTCAACGCTCAATGTAGCGGTTTATGAAGATACACCTCCAGCAGTAGTTACTTATCTTGAAACTTATGCAAAGGTGATTAAAGTTGATGACCTAGAGGAACGTGTTCTTAGAATGGATGATGTATTCGGTGTTGTCATAGATGACGAAAGGATTGAAATTGTAACTCAAGGCAATGAAATGGAAGGTACTGTGGATTTGCTCAAAACAATTATTGGAAGGTATGATCAGCGGACAATAGACCTTCCAGTTGAAGTTGAGTTTACAGATATCGGTTGGGTGATGTCACCGATGAAAATTGAAGGTGCAAACTTAATGATCATATTCAATACCATTTTGGGTGGTATGTTGATTTTACTGAACCTTGTCGAAGAAAAAATGAGCAACACAATCAGTGCAATCAATGTCACACCTACAAAAAGGAAAGAATTTATAGTAGGAAAAGGATTGCTGGGGTTCGTTTTAACTCTTTATGGTTGTGCGGCAGTCGTCATAATTCTTGGATTTGAAGGGATCAATTACGCAATGCTATTGGTAAGCGTTTTTGCAATTTCTTTTATCGGAGCGATTATCGGGTTCAGTATCGGAGTTACAAGTGATGAACCCATTGCGGCAATTGCAAGTATGAAAATTGTGTTTGTTCCAGTTCTGGCATCGATTTTTGGTGCTATATATTTACCGACAAAGTGGATTTTTATTTTATATTGGTCTCCGTTTTATTGGGCCTATGATGTGATCAAGGATATTTTGTTGGTCCAAGCGACTTGGGGTCAAGTTTTTATGAACAGTGGAATCATTTTAGTGATTACAGCACTGGTATTTGTAGGATTAAGAAGAAGAATTCAAAATGGTTTAAGCTAAAAGGAGGATGTATATGAACGGATGGGCTTTATTAGGGATTTTAATGGTGGTATATGCGGCACTAGTGGTTTGGATTGCAGTAAAGCAGCCACCCAAAATTTGGGGAATGGCAAAAATCAAATTATTCATCAAAGTTCTCGGAGAAAAGGGAACAGTGATATTTTTCTATATCTTCGCTTTGCTTTTTGCAGTTGTAGGTATTTGGTTGATTGTTAAATAAAAGCGTTTTAATTTAATTGATATATGGATTAAATTGTACTAAAATGAGTCTATACACGTCGGGGTATAGCTCAGTTTGGTAGAGTGCATGACTGGGGGTCATGAGGCCGCAGGTTCAAGTCCTGTTGCTCCGACCATGTAAAAACCATCACAATTTTTTTGTGATGGTTTTATTTTGATTACAAACGGATTAAAAGTCTATGAAATATGAGATTTTATTTAAATAATCATATAGAATGATAACTATCTTGAACAAGGGGGAAAGCTTAATGAAAAAATGGAAAATTGCAATTTTAGTAATGACATTCGTATTGATCTTCATATCCAATTCTACAGTTTATGCGGAGTCATTAAGCGAAAAAAGACTCGATGAAATCAATAAAGATTTTAGGGGCTTATGGGTTGCGACAGTTCTCAATCTGGATTATCCTTCAAAACAAGGAGTTTCAGAGACACTAATGAAAAAAGAGGCCATAGAAATTCTGAATCAGGTTGAAGCTTTAGGCCTTAACGCTGTTGTTCTTCAAGTAAGACCCACAGCAGACTCATTTTATCCTTCTGATATATTTCCATGGTCCAAATATTTGACTGGAAAACAAGGAGTTCAACCACTGAATGCCTTTGATCCACTTGAATTTTGGATTGATGAAGCACACAAAAGAGATATTGCAGTCCATGCATGGATCAATCCTTACAGAATCACAAGAAAGACAGCTACAGAAACAGCCCATGATGTAAATTCATTGGCAGTGGATCATCCTGCCAGATTGCATCCGGAATGGGTTGTCAAACATGGTGATGGCAATTTATATTTCAATCCTGGAATTCCGGAAGTCATGAACTTGATTATTGATGGAGTAACTGAAATAGTCACTAATTATGATATAGATGGAATTCACTTCGATGATTATTTTTATCCCGATTCAAATTTTAATGATGCTGCAACTTTTGCGAAATATGGCATAAATTTTTCCAATGTGGCAGATTGGCGTAGAAGCAATGTAAATGCATTGGTATCGAAGACGTACAGTGCAATCAAATCCATCGATGAGAAAGTTCAGTTTGGAATAAGCCCATTTGGTATTTGGACAAATTCTAAAACAAATAAACTAGGCAGTGATACAGCTGGACTTGAATCTTACACAAGTCATTATGCAGATACTCGAAAATGGGTCAAGGATGGCATGATCGACTATATAGCACCACAAATCTATTGGAATATTGGTTATTCTATAGCTGATTACAGTAAGCTTCTCAAATGGTGGGATGATGTGGCAGAAGGCACAGACGTCAACCTTTATATTGGACATGCGGCTTACCGCTCCGGAAATTCCGATCCCAAAAGTGCTTGGCACGGAGTAGATGAGATCTCCAGACAACTTAGTCTGAATCAATCGGCAAAAAATGTTAACGGAAGCATCTTCTTCAGATATGGCCACATCAAATCCTATTCCAGTTTGCGCATGCTGTTAAGTACCCATTATAATGAAGCAAGTACGGCTTTTTCTGAGAATCAACTGATGGTTGGAAGACCCTATATAGATGTGACTACCACATCCGCATTTTATTTCATAGGAGGGTCATCTGACAATAGCTTACCATTATATCTTAACGGAAAAGAAGTTTTCGTGAGAACTGCAAAAGGTTTCTTCGGTAGTTATCAACCCCTTCGAATGGGTGTCAATACGTTCAAGTTCGAACAAAATGGAAAATCTGTCACTAGAACTGTGACAAGAATTGGCTATTCATCAGCTAAACCTCTTGCCAGTGTTCAAATAGTCGAAGGTACTGAGTGGCCTCAATCTCTAGTGAGAGTCAGTCCAGGAGAAACCATTACGCTATCTTGCAAAGCACCGGTCGGTGCTGATGTGACTGTTAGTATTGCAGGACAGAAAATTTCACTTAAGCCTGGAACAGAGAGGACCGCTACCAATGGAATGTACTCAACTACATTTAAAGTAGATTTCATAGTTCCTGAATACAGTGGTTATGCACGGGAAATTCCAGTAGGGAAGCCGGTATACACGCTCAACTACAATGGCACTGTTGTCAGCAAAACCGCTGAAGGCGTTATTAGTGCAATTATGAAACAAACGCCACTTGTGGCTACAGTTGCAAATGATCATGTAGATTCCTATCAATCCGCTACAACTTCAAAAGGATCACATTTCATTTTGACAAAAGGAATGAGGGATTATGTAACTGGACAACGTGGTGACTTCGTCAGATTATCATCAAATATTTGGGTTAAACAAGAGAACTTAAATATATCGACACTGGAAACGATCAAAGATAAAAAAGGAACTATTACTCATGTACATGAAGACAATGTTGAATTGTTCAAATTTGTTACGGATCACAAGCCTGTATCAGGCGCGACTTATAATGGAAAAACCATAAGGGTTATGATCAGTAACACAACGATTTCAAGCACTGTTGATTTGTCCAATCAGTCCATGGTGAAAAGTGTACTTTCAAAATACGAAAATGGTCATAGCTACATTGATTTCGAACTAAACAATCCATCTGAATTGGGTGGTTATGAGCTCATTGAGAAGGATGGTGTTTTGTCACTTGCCATCAAGAAAAAATTTGTTGTCACAAACAATGATCTGCCACTTTATGGCAGCAGGATTATGATCGATCCGGGACATGGTGGCAAGGACAATGGTGGCATCGGACTAATGGGTACATTTTATCCTGAAAAAAGTGTTGTACTTGGAATCGCACAAAATTTGAGAGATCAACTTCAAAATCTAGGTGCAACAGTCATATTGACAAGAAATTATGATATGTACCTGTCACTAGGGGATCGGTTAAGTGCATCGAGAACCAGTGATATAGACCTATTCATATCCTTACATGGAGATAGTGTAGGGGATGATTCGGATCTCAGTAAAATATCTGGATTTTCAATTTTCTACAAGGATCCACTTGCTCTTGAAATATCAAACCTCATGCAATCAAAAGTTGTAACTGAGCTTTCTAGAAAAGACAGAAAAGTGAAAACTGCGAATTTCTATGTGATCAGGGGAACCTGGGCACCTTCAATTTTGATTGAGACAGGATTTTTACCTAATCCAGGTGATTATGAATGGATGACGGATTCAAATGAACAGAAATTGTTTGCAAAAGTGCTTTCAAATACGATCATTGAATATTTTAAAGATTAAATACAACTAGCATACTGACTGCCATTACGGTGTTGGTATGCTAGTTTTTTATCGTTATATGCTCACATTTGCATAGGTATTGAGTTTAAATGCAGTGATTTGGGGTAATAATTTCACACGATGTTATTCTTAATGGAAAACATTGTGCTATCGGTTGCATTAAAAGTGTTGATTTTTTGTATCTAATTGTGAACTTATTGTTGCCAATATTACAATTTCGTTGTATAATAAGCTGGAAAGAGGTTATTTTTTTTGAAAATGTGTGCAAGCGTGTGCGCAAAAGTTTCACATAGTCAAAAAGAATTGCACAACCTCAATTGTAAGTTTCCATTAGAAACACATTTAGCAGACGAAGTTATTAATTGGGAGATGTAGGAGGATTTAAAATGAAAAAGTTTATGAGTTTATTACTAGTGATGCTACTCATGTTTTCACTCGTAGCATGTGGCAGTAACAC
>JAGXHV010000167.1 GCA_024636005.1 Bacillota bacterium | reverse complement strand
TTTTGATGAGGTTTTTTTTAATATAATGAAGTTGTGTTGAAGACATCGATGACAATATAGTATATATTGGAAAAAGCGATTCTTGGTTTGGAACATACACAGTTTCTAAAATTGATTCAATTAAGAGTTATATTAAATTCGCTAAAAATTTAGATGTTGAATTACAGCAAATTAAACGTGGAAAGCACAAGGAAGGCATATATCATATACAACATATTAATGCGTTTCATAGCAAACTAAAAGAATGGATGTATGGATTTCAACGTGTTGCTACGAAACACCTTGCTAACTACATGTATTGGTTTAAATGGTTACAGGTTTTTAATACAGAGAAGGATACTGTAAAAACCAAACATTTATTAGTCCAGTCGCATACATCTCATTCTGATACAAAGTTAAAAGATTTTAAAATTAGGGAAGCAATGGATAATTACACTACTATAAAGTATAATTAAATATGCACACAATAGTATTTAATGGCGACGTAAATAATAGAGGCTTAAAATACTAATGATGTTCCTAAAAAATCTAATAATGCGATGTTAAAAAATAATCATTAGTTTAATGAAAATAGGAAGGTTATAATTACAGAATAATAAATATAAAAATAACGTTGGAGATGGTAGTCATTTGATAGTAGAATTATCTAAATAGTTTTAGGAAAATATATTATAAAGGAGACAATCTAATGGAAACTAATCCATATAAAGAAATTACAAAGGCAGAGAAAGAAAAAATTATAAAAGCACAGCAGGGTGAATTAGATGCGGTGATACTATATCTTAAATTAGCAGAAACAATTAGAGAAATTAAAAACAAAGAAATTTTCTTAAAAATTGCTGCTGATGAAGGAAAACATGCTGGTATATTAAGAAAATATACAGGTGAAAATTTAAAACCTAAAAATTTTAAAGCGTTTATTGTTATTAGCATTTATAAAATCTTTGGCTTAAAGTTTACGATTAAAATGCTTGCAGAAGGTGAGTTTAAGGCTGCTAAGAAATATTATTCACTTGTAGAGAAGTTTCCTAATATTCAAGAAATTCTTAAAGATGAGGAATTACATGGAAAATTAATAAAAGATATGATTAATATGTAATTTTAATATTTAACTTAACAACTGAAAAGACCCAACAATTTATATAAACATCGTATTATTCAGACATGAATTTTACGGTGTCTTTGGTCTCAATTTTCTAAAAATGTGAATTAAGTGAAGCCAAAAATGGCTTCACTTAAAAATTGTCATATTATCAATACTGTTATTTAACATAGCCAAATATAAAGGTATTGGAATAAGAGTTGTGTATACTATAGTGAGAGATCAATATGTCATGAATATCATTGCCAATAAGAGAAAAAAGAAATATGGAAAGACTTTGTTTTTTGATATGGTTGAAGACTAAATAAGCGACACAACAAAGAAAAGGGACTCGGAGCCCCTTTTCTTGCTATTTATGTGGAAAGAGTTTCATAATCAAACGAATTGTTCCATAAAAGAGTATCAGTACAGAAAAAACACCAAATAGGCCCATGCCCATTAGTTGAATACCTTAAGATAATAAAAATGGTACCATTGCAAGCACCAAACCGCCAGCTACGATTGAACCCAATTGACCTACTACGTTGGCACCAACAGTCTGTATAAGGATAATGTTATGAAGATCTTCAGCCTTGTTAAGTCTCTGAACCATTCGAGCAGACATCGGGAAAGCAGAAATTCCAGCAGCACCAATCGTTGAGTTGATCTTGTTTTTTGAGAAAAGATTAAGAAATTTGCAAATAAAACGCCAACAAGCCCCATCGGTTCATATTATATTTTATTGGGTATAACTGAAATATATATTCACTCCGAGAGTATTGAAAGAAGGTGCATTATGGACACTTTGGAAAAAGCATCTAATATGATCAAGAATGCCAAAAACATCGTGGTCATTACTGGAGCTGGAATATCCACAGCATCTGGAATTCCAGACTATAGAGGCGAACATGGCGTATATGTTATAGATCCAGGTTTGTTTGACACATTGTCAATTCGGACGCTAAAGTCTAATCCGGAAAAATTTTACGATTACTTTGAAAAAATGCTTTTTGGTATCAATCAGGCACAGCCCAACACAGCTCACTTGTTACTCGCCGAATGGGAAACGAAACGCGGCAAAAATATCACAGTCATCACTCAAAATATTGACAGCCTGCATAAGCGGGCAGGATCAAAAGAAATACTTGAACTTCACGGCCACGCGAGGACTTTCAAATACATGAATCCATACAGAAGAGATATGATTCCAGCGGATGAAGTGGTGGATGAATCAGGAAGAATAAACTATATGCAAGATGATGAAATCATTAGGCCTTGTGTTGTGCTCTTTGGAGAGATGCTTAATGAACAGGATTTTCTGGAAGCAGAGAAAAAAATAAGCAATGCAGATTTGATCTTAGTGATCGGGACTTCGCTGACCGTATATCCTTTTTCCGGACTGGTCAATTATTCGGATGACAGCATTCCTCTGGTGGTGATCAATAATGAAAGTCCTCCAGTGCTCAGGGACAATGTCACGTTTCTTGAAGGGGACATCGTTGAAATCATGGAGAAGTTGAATGGTAAATTAGGATAAATATAAAATGAGAGCAATCTCCATTATTTTGGAGATCTGCTCTCATTTTTTTACTTATTTGATTTTATGAAATTTAGTAGTCCTATAAGCGCTACAAACAAAAGTGCAGCAACTGGCCAAATAATCCATGTAATTCCCCAGGCCATGGTCCAAAGACTCCAGCCGAGATAAACAGCGACAACAAGTGGCCAATAGAAAGTACCAAATCCAGTGATTCTTCTGATTTTCACTATTTTATCAAAAGCATATTGATCTTCATGTAAAAGTTTTTTATAAGCTTCATTTACTGTCGATGATGGAATTAAAACCAATAGGGCCAGAGACAACAACACAAATAAGAGAATCACCATAAACATAATGACCATTACAGAAGCACTTAAAATCGCACTGATTATGAGCGGTAGAGAACTTGACAATATAAGTGCTATACCAATCGATGTATTTCTTGAATAGGTGCCACTGAAGGCTTCCATCTTTTCTTTTATTATACTTTGTGCGCCGTATTCTAGTTCAAAATATACAGAATCAACAACTTTATTCAGTTTGTACTTTTGATTCATGTGGATGACCATGACAACGCCAAATGCGATCATTGCAAACATGGCAATAAAACCGATGCTAATTGCTTGGGCTTCTGATATTTCTACAGCACCACCTCTTATTAATGCCAATGTCATTAGTAAAGGAACAATTGATGTCAAAAAGAGAATTACAGCTTTTACAGTCGCTTTTGATTTTTCATATGTCGTTGTAACATAAGCATTCGCTTCTTCAAGAGTAACAACACTTAATCTGTCGTCTTGATCCTCAAGTCCAATCTCCACGTCTTCTATTTCATCTTTTAATAAGTAATCTGTAGAAACTCCAAATATTTCTCCTAATTTAATGATTCGATTCAAATCGGGAATACTAAGTGCACCTTCCCATTTGGATACGGATTGTCTGGATACGTTCAATTTTTCTGCAAGTTCTTCTTGTGACCAACCCAATTTTTTTCTGAGTTTAATAATCTTATCAGCTAATTTCATTTTGTGCTCCTTTCAGCAACTCAACGGTTGTTTATGTGATTATCATAGCAGTTTCAATAGTTGCAGACCACCAACTATGATTGGAAATTACGCAACTGTTGGTTGCAAAGCTCAATTAATCATACCATATTATAGAAATAGAATAAATTGACACCGATATAAAAATATGTTATTCTCATAATTAATTTATAACAAATAATCGATGAAGAGAAGAGTAGTCATGGCAATCATTAAAGCGAGCAGGGTAAGGTGGAAGCCTGTAATGAACCATTGGTGAAGAGGGCCTCGGAGATGATAACTGTTTATTATGGTTATCCGTTAACCGCGTTAAGGTTTTGAGTGGACAGAACTTTGTCAACTAGAGTGGTACCGCGGATCTATCCGTCTCTTTTTTGGAGACGGTTTTTTTATTTTTTTGGAGGGCGTATGAGCATATTAAACATTATTAAAGAGGATTTATTGATGGCGTTTGAACAAGCGTCATATGGCAAAGACAACATAGAAGTGAGTTTGTCCAGAAGACCTGAATTATGTGATTTCCAGTGCAACAGTGCACTGAAAATGGCGGGCAAGTATGACGTTTCACCAACCACGATCGCACAGAAAGTTGCGGATCAGATCAATGAAAATTGTTCGGATACATATGTTGCCGTCGCCGAGGCTCCAGGCTTTATCAACATTTCATTAACCGATCAATGGTTAGTCCAAAACCTTAATGAAATAGCTATGGATTCACATTTGGGCTATCAACATGCATCACAGCCCAAGACCATCATAGTAGACTTTGGTGGGGCAAATGTAGCGAAGTCACTCCATGTGGGGCATCTTAGATCCGCAGTAATCGGAGAAAGTCTGATTCGAATTCTTCGTTTCACGGGCAATGAGGTACTTGGTGATATACACCTTGGAGATTGGGGATTACAAATTGGACTGGTCATAGAAATGTTGAGATTGGATCAGCCCAACTTGATCTATTTTGAAGACAGTGTCCTGGAAGCTTATCCGGATACACCGCCTTTTGATATCCATCAATTGACCGAGCTCTATACAAATGCCAATATCAAAAGCAAAGAAGATTCTGAATTCAGAGCAAAGGCTGCCGAAGTGACAGCGGCGTTACAATACGGACATCGTGGTTATAGCGCACTCTGGAAACACATCATGAACATCTCCGTTCAGGACTTAAAAAAGAATTATGGCGCACTGGGAATCACCTTCGATTTATGGCTTGGTGAAAGCGATTCTCAGGCCTCTATCCCTACTGTACTGCAATGGCTGGAAAACAGAAAACTTCTGCAAACCAGCAATGGCGCTAAAGTCGTTTTTGTCGAAGAAGAGACGGACAATAAACCGATGCCTCCTTGCATCATTCAGAAATCAAATGGTGCGGTACTCTACGGAGCCACCGATCTTGCGACCATATACCAGCGCATGAGAGATTATAATCCCGATGAGATCATCTATGTTGTCGATAATCGTCAGACGCTTCATTTTGAACAAGTTTTCAGAGTGGCGTACAAATCAAAAATCGTTCCTCCATCAACTGAGCTGAATTTTATTGGCTTTGGCACCATGAATGGTGTGGATGGAAAACCTTTCAAAACAAGAGACGGTGGCGTGATGTCGCTCAGCGATTTAATTCATCAACTGGTTGAAGCTGCTTCAAAACGACTTGGAGAACAAGACGAGCAGAAAGACAATAAACAAATTGCACTTGCAGTTGGAGTTGGCGCACTCAAATTTGGCGATTTATCCAATCTACCTGATCGCGATTACGTCTTTGACTTGAATCAGTTCTCCAGTTTTGAAGGCAAAACCGGACCCTATGTGCAATATGCTCTCGTAAGAATCGCATCCATCAAGAAAAAACTCATTGAACAGGGAGTGGATCTGAGTCCAATCACTTCGCCAACATCTGACACTGAGCGCAAACTCATGCTGAAGCTGTCCATGTTCAGTGCATGGGTCGATTTTGCCAAATCCGCTTATCAACCTTCAAAAATATGCGACTATGCTTTTGATCTTAGCCAAACATTCAATCAATTTTACCATGAGGTCCATATTTTATCTGAAAAGGATCCATTGAAGCAAAGCAGTTATCATTCACTTCTTACATTGACAGAAAAGGTTCTGCGCCAGTGCCTCTGGCTGCTTGGTATTGAGGGACTTGAGAAAATGTAGCTCGTAACTCAGTGAATACAAAAAAACCACGAAACTTGATTTTTCGTGGTTTTTCTATTTTAGTTGAGTTAAAATTAGAGAAGCAATATATATATAATTTTGTTATGTGGACGATATTGTTATATAATTGATTGATAACAAAATAGTAGTAAAATGCGAAACAATGAGAGAGGTTTACATATGAGAATTGGTCATTTTATAGTAGGTTTTATCGTTTTTGTGATTGTTGAATTCATATCAATAAATGTGGGAAGTTTCTTAGGCTCAGGACCCGCTGAGGCAGGTATTATAGTTAGTGCTATATCTGTATTATGTTCAATTGTAATAATATGTACATTAATAATAGTGGAGACCATAGAAAACATTAATCAGAGTTAGTAAATGCTATACTTTTCTCTCTGAAATCACAATATCTTTAGACTTCTTTCTTACCTAAAATGAGAAAATAGTCTTCATTGTCTATAACGCACTCAGTATTCATGCCTTGATCAATAAAGACCTGTTTCAGGTTGTCCATTTTTGGCAGACGGTCATCTTTTACTACATCACCAGCTTTGAGATGCAGATTGTTGATGGCCTCGCGGCTTTGCGAATGCGCAATGCAAAGTTTGCCGCCATCTTTTAATAATTGACTAAGCGTGCCAATGGCTTTAAGCTTGTTTTCCTTGAAATGAGGAAACATGGAATAGCAGATGATCAAGTCAAACTTTTCATCTATAGGCATCTCTAAGACGTCACCAAGCCTATAAGTGATATTTTTTCCTGAATATTTGCTCTCAGCAACTTCAAGCATTTTCTCAGAGACATCCACAGCGGTAATATGCCCACTATCGTCAAGGTATTTAAGAAGATGTGGAATAAGTACGCCAGTTCCAGTACCAACATCCAGAACAAGGTCTGAAGCTTTGAGCTGGAGGAGGCTTATGATATAAGCGATTTTATTTTCATCATGGACACAATTATTGTCCCACTCACTCGCTCTAGCATTGAAATACTCTCTATCAGAAGTCATTATCTGGCTCCTTCAAAAGCGGCGAGATTAGATTTATTAAGGGCAATTACCACAACTGGGATTATTAGGAGCTGTATGACTATGCCTGGAATTCCGGTTGTCACTGCTGTAGTAATAAATACAAATGATGAGGGGAGTTTTGCTGCAAAGAATGTTGATAGAACATATACCATAAAACCCGCCCCAATTCTTCCGAGGAGCATTGATATCAAGAGGGCAATATATGGGTTTTTTGAGACATTATTTTTGATTACACTGATGGTCAAGCCATAAATGCCGAGTTCGAGCATCATTATAGGCATCATTGGAAACAGTGGGGGCATGCCTGTAATAAAACCGCTAAGCAATGGTGTAATAACGCCAACAGAAAGTGCTAATATTGGACTTAAGAAAAAGCCTCCAATGAGCACGGGAATGTGCATTGGTAAAAAGATCGGGCCTGCGCCTCCGATCATATGGAATGCCATAGGAAGTACTATTCCAAGTGCTATGAAAACACCTGCTAGAATTAATGCGTGAGTCTTTTTTGACATATTGAACCTCTCTCTATAAAATTTGTTGTGTTTGGTTATCATTATATCGACATTTTGATATCTTTGTAAGCCCGATGGGGGGATATCCATTCGCTGTAAATTAACGTGCTAAAATGCATTGATATATACAGCGTGGTTCTGTATAATTAGAATAAAACGAGGAGTGGTTTTATGCCAAATATTAAACCAATATCTGAATTGCGAAATTATACTGATGTTCTCAATGAAGTTCGCGAGAATAGTCCTGTATATTTGACTAGAAATGGAAAGGGTGAATTTGCAATTATAAAGATTAAAGAATTAGATCAACTCAAAGCAACAATAAAGTTGTTAGCTAAACTTGAAGAAGGTGAAAAATCAGCCAGGGAAAATGGTTGGATCTCCTCTGAGCAAGTTGATGAGATATTAGGGTTATGATATGTATAAACTTGAATATTCACCTGAAGCCTTAGAGGATTTGGTTGCAATAGAAACTTTGAAAAAACTAATAATGGACATTAAGGGACTTAGCCAGTTTCCATTCGCTGGTGTTAATTTAGGAGAACTGATAGATGTTCCAACTGATTATAGGTACTTGGTCACAAATAAAAATTATGTATTCTATCATGTGGACAAAGACGTGATTAAAATCGTGCGTGTATTAAATCATCGACAGGATTTTATGTTTCACTTATTTGAA
>JAGXHV010000166.1 GCA_024636005.1 Bacillota bacterium | reverse complement strand
TTTCTATTTCTTGAAAGCCACTGCTTCGATAGACTTCTCTGATTTGATTCATTACATATTCGCGGACTTCTTTTTCTTTCGGGAGGAAATCGCGCATCCCTTTTGGGGGCAATGTAGTTTTCATGTTTTGACCTCCATTTTCTGATTTTATTCTATTATAGCTTATTGCAAATAAAAGGACAATGCGGCTATGATAAACAAGGCATTGTCCATTATGATTCAATTTTGGATTTTTTCCATATATGTCATTTTGGTGGTTTCTTTGATGTCATTATATCCATCTCGAAATTTTTGTACCTGCTCCACCGAATATTTTTCTTTTTCAAGGTCGTTTTGCATTTCATAAAGCAGTGCGTATACCATGTTGTCCGATTCTTGTTCCATCAGGATGATGGCATCGATAATAGCATCGATTTTTTGATTCCTCAAGTCTTGGTCGCTAACTGTGGATTTGATTTCTATGATCTCATTTACATACGCGTCCAGTGCCGTTTCATATTCACTCTTCATCACCAATAACTGCTCTTCATACTTCGACTCAATAGATCCTTTGGAAGGGTACTCCACTGTTTGCATAGGTTTGGAAATGATATCTTCAACTTCGATTAGTTCAGTTGGAATAGATTCAACTGGAATGGGTTCTTCTTGAACAGATTCATTGATTTCAGCACTTTTGATGACTTTTACCGGTTCAGTGACTCTCACGTTTTGACTCTGCACTTCTTTTTCAGGAATCATTTTCATCCCAAGTGCAAACACCAGAACTAAAACTGTAACGATGGACGCAATTATGTAGGCCCTTCTATGAGAGCTTTTTTTTCTTAAAGTCTTAGGTGTCAAAATCTCTTCACCGAGCATGAGTTTGCTAGGATTGTCAGAAAAAATTCTGTTGGCGATTTCCATTGTTGCATTTTTTTGAACGTGTTTATAAGCTGTGCTTAAAACTGGCGGCCTCATATTCAGCCCATGTGCATCAGAAGCGATGAAATCCACTTGCCCTTTTCTGACCGCATTCATAAGCTTTGTCGCGATCTTTTTACCAACAGCACCCATCAGACTTGAGGCAGTGATCTGGATCAATCCGCCTTCCTCTTTGATTCTGGCGATGGATTCATCATTGCGAATAATTGTGGGATACATTTCCACGTGTGCCACAATCGGCCAGAACCCTTTGACTCTGAGTTCGTAGACAATTGTGAGAAGCGATTCGAGATCGATGTGTGTTTTGAATTCCACCAAAAGATAGCGCCCATCAAACAACGGAAACGCCTCAAACTCCCTGAACACATCTTCTTTACCAATGTATTGTTCAGCACCGAGATAAAGGTCCACATCTATGCCCGCATTCCTTGAGGCCACTTTCAGCGCATCAAATTGCTCTTGCACGTTGCCCTTCGGATACCCCATTGGGTGATTGCGATGGGGGGTCGCAATAATTTTTCTGATGCCATCGCGCTCCGCCATCTTAAGCATTTCAATCGACTTTTCAATTTGATCGGGTCCATCATCCACTCCAGGAATGATATGACAATGTACATCAATCATTTTTATTCCTCTTCTTTTTCTCATGATAATAATAGTAGTAATAATGATTACGAGATTTAATATTGATTTTGTTGATGACTACACCAAGGATATCTGCGCCTACTTTATCCAGTGATTCTTTTGCCCGCTTGGCGTAGTCTATTGCCACATTACCTGATGCACATACAAGAATGACTTTGTCCACATAGGTGGATAGAATCACCGCATCAGTAACTGGTAAGACAGGTGGCGTGTCAATCAAGATAAAATCATAAAAAGTTTTAAGATGTTCAATGAATAGTTTCATCGTCTTTGAGTCCAGTATTTCCGAAGGATTTGAAGGCACTCTTCCTGCTGTGAGGATATGGAGATTCTTGTGGATGGATTTGTGCACATGTTTCTGAAAATCCTCTCCGCTGAGCAACAAATCGGTGATGCCTACAGCGTTGCTGATTTCGAAAGTCTTATGGATTTTTGGCTTTCTGAAGTCACAATCCATGACCAAAACCTTATTGCCCGCATCTGCCAGTGTGAGCGCGACATTACTGAGTGTTGTGGATTTGCCTTCACCCGGCGTCGCACTTGTGACGAGAATAGTCTTCGTGTCTTTATCAATATTTGCAAATTGGATATTCGTTCTAATTGCACGGTAAGCCTCTGATACAGGTGACTTTGGATGTTTCTTTACGATTAGGTCTTTCATGTGATCACCCCTATAATTTTGCAGCTTGAGCGAAATCTGGAATTGCCCCTACAACAGGGAGTCCCAAATGCTTCTCTACGTCTTTTTCTGTCTTGATGGTTTGGTCCATATACTCCATGAGAAAACTTAAAAATACACTGAGCATCAAACCCAGTACAGCAGCTATAGCAATATTGAGTGTCGTCTTGATGTTGAATGGCGATACAGACGGTATGGCGACATCAATGGTTTCAACATTGTTCACCTTGAGGATGCGCATGACTTCTTTCACGAACACATCTGAAATCATGTTGGCAATAAGCGCAGCTTGTTCCGGATTTTGGTCTTCCACTGAAATTCTGAGTATTTCCGTTGATCCCACTTGCTGGGAAGTTGTCTTTCTCAAGAGTTCCGTATAACTGAGATCCAGTTCGAGTCTTTCTATGACTTGTTCCATGACAATTCTCGATTTGACGATTTCGCCGTATGTCACAACCAATTTTTGACTGAGATTGATGCTACCAAGATCGAAACTCGCTGCCAAGTCACTGGCGCTGAGTCCTTTGGACCCATTGACCATGAGCGTCGTATCCGACTTATACATCGGTGTCACCATGTAAATGCTGTACACTGAGCCTATGATCAGCGCTAACACGGTTATGGCAATAATCAACCATTTGCGCTTCAATATTATTTCAAACAGTTCCCTCAATTCGATGGTTTCTTCCATCAGTACCTCCAAATGAAAACGTATTTTCTCTAGTAATTGATCAATCTGAACTTCTGATTGAGTGTATTAAGCTCTGAAATTGGGATGCTGGATGTAATCGCATTCTCAAATGCCAACTGTTCACTGTCTGTCATTTTTGAAACCAAAACCTTGGCACTGGTTACATCGGCATCAAAATTGTAAGAAGGATTACTCAGATATTTTGCAATGCTATCAATGACTATATTTGCCGCATCCCTTTGAAGTGTGGTCGTCAGTTTGGGCAAAACTCTTGATTCAAGTTTTCCTAAAACCGTCTCCAAAGTCTCGTTAACCGCTTTATCCCCTTCAGGTTCAACTGGTGCAGGTTTTGCAACCTCATCAACTGACACCGGTGATTCTACAACTTCTTCCTTAACTATATCCATACCACTATACTTCTGATGGATCTTCGAAAGGACTACTGCCGCTTCCGCTCTAGTGATATTGTTTCTTCCTTTGAACGTTCCATCAGGATACCCGGACATGATGCCGCCTTTGATCATCTTTTCAACAGCTAACTTTGCCCAATTGGATATTTGGTCAATATCGTCTATTATTAAACTTTCAGTTGAGTATTCGATTTTATATAGATTACCAATAATAACTGCTACCTGTTCTCGTGTCACATATGCATTAGGTTCAAATTTACCGTTTGGAAATCCCATTACATAACCTGCTTTAGTCGCCTTTTGAACTTCCTTGTAAAACCAGTCTTTCGAACTGACATCTGAAAACACAATTTCTCCTGTTTCCTCAAAACTGTTCATTTTGTTGATTATTGTTACTATTTCAGCTCTTGTAATCTTTTGATTGGGCTTGAAAGTTCCATCGGCATAACCCCCGACGAATCCTTTTACTGACATGAAATTTATTGCGCTTTGCGCCCAACTCACCTGTCCAATATCTGAAAAACCACTTGCAAAGCCCGCTGAACATGTGATTATTGACAGTATGATCATAACTACCATTGCCTTTTTGAACGCCATATCGATTCCCCCGGTTATAATTTTAAGCCGGGAACCCGTAGGTTCCCGGAGTGTTCATTTACTCATTGAGTTCAGTGATTTTGAGTGCGATATATTCATCACCGTAAGTGATTCTGAAGAGTTCTTCACCAGCAACGTCTTGAAGTTTCGGAAAATTTAAAGCTAAATTGAATTCAGTTTCCAAATAAGCGACCGTATACCCAAGACCAATCTCGTTATTATAATACTCGATTCGGAATGTTGTTGGGATTCTCTCATGTAAAGGGTTGGTGCCAAATCCTGGATAGAGTGTTTGAAGATCAGTGAAAACATTCCTATATCCTGCTGTAGCCATCAACTCTGCCAATGATTTCAATTGTGCCTCAGTAGCATTATGACCCACAGAACTAATAATAGCTTCCACCAAACCATCAACTTCAGATCCTTTGAATACTAACAATTTCGATGGATCAGCATTATTGATACGATTAGCGAGTCCATATGCATATGGATGTCCTTCAGCCGATTCCTGTTCTAATGCACGCTGAATGAAATTTGTGTACTCATCTAGAATCGCAACACTGATTCCACCTGTAGCAATATTGTAGTCCAAGACATCTCCAATTAAAGCAAATGAAACTTGCATTGTCGGTTCATATCTCATTTCTTTCATCAATATTTCATGACCATCTTTGATCATAGTGAAACCATAATTCTTTGTTGTATCCACCGGAGGAGGTGTTGTTCCTCCACCCGTTCCACCGCCACCACCTGGTGCAGGTCCTGGTACAGGAGCAGGAGCAACAGGAGCTTGAGTCACTTCTTTTGCTACGCCGCCTATTGTGACAGTGACATTACCTTTTGATCCAGCGACAACTTCAGTCGGTGCTTTTTCAAATGTGACACCATTCACTTCTACAATCGCCTTGGTTATTGTTCCGTCACCGGTTACACTGGCAGCTGCTTCAATGTTGAGTTCAGCGATTACAGTGCCTGTAGGAACAACCACTTCAACACCTGTCGCTCTGATCGTTACTTTACTGAAGTTACCTTCAAGAATGATTTGACCAGTAGCACCTGCCTCAATGATAATTTCACCGAAACCACCAGTAGAGATGATATTGCTTTCTTCAAGTTTGACACCTGAATAAGCCGTCAAAGTACCGAACGTAGAATTGCCTACAGCAACTATTCTGATGAGTTGATTCGCTTTGTTAACCATTACATTGCCAAGTTTTGAATTTCTGATGTAGATCGAGTTCATACCACCACCGTAAATTTCGGTGTCGCCTTCAACAGTTACTGTATTGAGAGAAACTGTACCTTCAGCAACCTCTTTACCAATAATCAAATCGCCCTTGATGACAAAGTTATTGAGGCTGATACTTTCAGATCTAACGTACACATTGCCTTCAACAACTGTTGTTTCTGAACTAGAACCATAAACGCCTGGTTCATTCAAAATCCAGTTGTTGGCATACATGTTCTCACCATAGATGGCATTGTCGAGCATCACTACTGATTCTGCTCTGGTGATGTTGGCACCTGGTCTGAAAGTGCCGTCTGGATAACCTGAAATATTTTTCGCTTCAAATGCCGCGCCAATATAACCTGCTGCCCATGGTGGAATCAAATTTGCATCTTCGAAAACACTGATTGCTTCCGGATTTGCCTTGAGACCTTGAATGTTGACTAAAATGATAGCAGCTTCTGCTCTGGTGATTGGTGCGTTCGGTTTGAATGAACCATCTCCATAACCACTTATAAATCCTTGTGCCGCCATTTGACTTACTGGCTGATAAAACCAATCCGATGTCTTGACGTCATCAAAAGCCTTACGCGAAGTTGTCTCAAGTTCAAAAGCATTGTATGCGATCACAGTGAACTCTGCACGAGTGATTGCATTTCCTGGTTTGAATGTTCCATCCGCGTAACCAGAGACTAGTCCGATGCCCGCCCATTTTTCAATGGTCGCCTTTGCCCAGCTCACTTCGTTCAGATCAGTCATATTTACTGCTGCAAATGATGCTGTGAAAGATGAAAGAACTAAAATAATGGCAAGAGTTAAAGTCATTTTTTTCTTGAAAAATTTCAATTGAATACCTCCTTATGTGTATTTTGTCCTAGGACTACACCTATACTTTCCCATTATATTTGAAGCTTGCGGATTATACTTATGCAATTTGCACACTTTTTTGTAAAAAAAAAGAACATTTCTCAATGTTCTTTATTGCTCATAAATAGATTCGATTTTTTTGATCATGTTCTCTATCGTAAAGAGTTCTTCAAATCGTTCTTTTGATTTTTCCTTCATCTCAACTCTAAGTGCATCGTCTTCTTTCAATCTTAAAATCTGATTGGCTGCCTCATTGACACCCCCCAGTTTGTAAAGAAAGCCATTTTCTCCATGGACGACCACTTCATTGTTGCCTACGACATCAGTTGCGACGATTGGGCATCCCGCTCTCATGGCTTCCACCAAAGTATAAGGGAGTCCCTCATAATAGGAGGTTGCTAAAAACACATCAAATATGTTCAGATAAGCATCCACGTTTTTTTGATGACCCACAAAATGGAATCGGTCTAAAATGCCGTTGTCTTTGCACCAAATACGGGCATCTACCATCATTTCACCAGTACCGACCCATACAAAATGAAGATCTTCTCTTAGCAAACTGAGTGCTTTGGCCACTCTTAGAAATTCAAAGGGATTCTTTTGATAATAAAGCCTTGCCACACATCCAACCACAAAATGTTCTTCAGAAATGCCAAGTGTCTCTCTGAGATTTTCAATCTGATAGGCGTTGACATTATGATCAAGTGCATTATAAACCACTAAAAAATGATCTGGAGCTTCAAGTCCGAGATCTATAGCAAATTGTCTTTCTCCTTTTGAAACATTGATGGTGTTTGTTGTTGCGAATTTGGCTAAAGCTCTTTCAATGAACCAGTAAAAACGCCTTTTGAGTGTCCAGTTGTCTTGACTTTGCATGGCGTAGGCATGCGGAGTGTAAAAGACTTTTTTAACGCCACATGTTTTTGCTGCGAGTCTACCAACAACTCCTGCTTTTGAGCTATGACAATGAACAAGCTCTGGCTGAATTCCCTTGATTACCTTACGGATTTCACCAAAAGCCTTGATGTCCATAGGCACCTCAATTTCCCTTTTTAGGGATTTAATCGGATAAAATCGGACTTCATTTGACCATTTTTTTACGATATCGTCAAATCGGTAGTCCGTTCTACCCGTTCCATGAAGGACATGGATCTCAAATTTATCCTTATTCAATTGATCGATGAGGTCCACCACGTGCTTTCCGACCCCATCCATTACCGTTTCTGCTATGAGGACCACTTTACGCTTCATTTTCTCTTACCTTTCGCGATCTGACATTCGCCCAGACACAAAATGCTACTCCAAGGGTCACACCAATTCCATCTAAAAACACATCCGACAGACTACCAGTTCTCCCGGGTACGAACAATTGATGGAGCTCATCCAGATAGCCATAAAACCATCCGACACTCATTGCTCCGACTGCAGATTTTCTAATTGCATAAGATCCTGAGAGCGCAAAATAAACGAGAATGCCCAGAATCATATATTCGATGACATGTGCAAGTTTTCTGAGATAGACCATTAGATCCGCAGTCTCATCCTCATTGTAACTCGACATTTTTTCTTCATAAGTTGTTTCCGTGTCCACCGCTCCGGTCTGAAAGACCGTCAACAGCTCACCTGTCAAATACCAAGACTTGACGCTGTTCAGGTGGGACATCATAAAGATC
>JAGXHV010000034.1 GCA_024636005.1 Bacillota bacterium | reverse complement strand
ATACCCCACAACATTGACTAGAAGTAGTATGCCATAGACTAATTTCATTCCAAGATTGTTCGGATGCCATTTATGGTATTTGGGGTTGTATTCAAGGTCGACATTTGAATCATTTGAATTATTTGGATTATGGTACGCCATGTCAGCACTAATTCGTCCCATACTTCTGAAAAATCCATAAGTATTAAATATCGAGCCAATGAAAAAAGTGAGCCAAATCACACTCCAGACAAAAAAATGGCTCTCATAATCGCTTGCCTTATACCAAAAGAATGCTTGGACTGCTGCTAAAATCGCTAATGTTTTCATCGAACCCAAACGGCTCAACATACCAGTTTTCTTCATAACTCTCCCCTTTCATACTTAAGTTAGTTATATGTTCATGTCAATGAATTTTTGCTTGTATCGTCCATAGACCAGTTTTCTACCAAGGACATAAACTGCCAATAATAAGATCGTAAATATGCCAATCATCCATCGGGATGACAAATCTGGTATGAGTTTATAAAGTCCATATCCAATGCCGCCGAGCACAATTCTCGATATCAATGAGATCATGATGTTAAGGTTGTTTTTGACCGCCGCAGTTGGGTTGGACCAGTTGAGATAAGGTCGTTCTATGTTGATGATGAGATCGATAGTGGCAAAACATACAATCGCAGCTGCTGCTGCAACAATTGCAAGAAGGATGTCGAGCGCACCAAGCGGTAAAATCCAAAATGTACCAAGTGCCAGTAATGCTGTCGCAAATCCATTGATCAGTATGGTCGTTTGAATCCTAGCGCTGATGTTTTCTTCTGCTGAAATTGGAAGTACTCTAGTTTCCCAAAACGCCTTGCCCTCACGGGTGATGGCTGTAGCTGAAAGGCTACCTACAATACTTGGTGACACAATAATTCCAATGAAGATGAATATTGCAAATGGCTCAAGCATTGGGTTTCTGAGCGTCTCGAGGCTCATGATTCCCATTGCTGTATAGATTCCAAACAAGAGAATTGGAATGAATAGTGTCATCACAGTGTTGAGTAAAAACGTAGGGTTATGAATGATGATGCCCAGGTGACGTTTGATCAACAGCATCTTTTTAGAACTTTGCTTGTACTCGATGACACCTTTTTTTCCAGTATTACTTTGTTGATTGTATTTAAGCAGTGCATTTTTATAAAGTCGCTTTGCAAAGAGTTTTAGTGTGACCACAAAACCAAGGTTGAGTAGCAAAAACCAAATGGTATCAAGCAGCGATCCTCTGACCATTTTTGTGAGCCATATGCTCGGTGGAAATTTGCTACCTACAAGTGAGATCAGACCATCTTGTTGGCTTACCATTTTTTGAAGCGACGCCGGATCCATCTCTACTCTTGTGAATACGACTTGAATCCCTAAAATCACTGCAAGAAGCACAATATTACCAATGATGACCATCATGTTTCTGTTGCTTCTGCCTCCAATGACTGCCATGAAAGGCATGATTACCAAAGTTGCAAAGATCATAGGTAGTACTGGCAGGAACAAAAGTGCGACGATGCCCATCAAGAAGTAGAACAAGTTGAATCCATCCCCAAAAGCGTAAAAAACAACGCTCGTGCCGAATAAAAGTGCTCCCATCCCGAAAAGATAAACATAGACAGATGCGAGTTTCGAAAAGACAACAGTGTCTTCTTTGACAGGCAGTGTGGCGATCAGACTGAGGTCTTTCGAGTAAAAGAAGATGGATATGACAAGTGGAATCGCCATGAAAAATGCAAGCATGGTGGCTCCCACATAAACGTATGTGATGATGAGTTCCGGATACCCGATCAAAAGAAAGGTATCATAGAGTTGTTTTATGATCTGGATGACCGGTAACAATATAAGTATGGGTAAGAAGATCATCAATTTACCGAGAAACTTGTTTTTGATGTTCAGCTGCTGAGTATATTTACTGAAAAAGTCTTTGAGTTGGATGCGCGTGAGCGCGAGTAATTTATTCATCTTTAGTCATCTCCAAGAATATTTCTTCAAGTGAAGAGGTACTATTATGTTTAACCGCTTCAAGTGTGTCACAGGCTATAAGCTTTCCTTTGTGGATGATTGCAACGCGGTGGCATAAGTTTTCAACAACTTCTAGTACATGCGAAGAGAACAGTACGGTTCCACCATTTGCACAGTGTTCTTTCATGAGGTCCTTAAGAATTTTGTTAGAGTGAGGATCAAGACCCACATGTGGTTCGTCAAGAATGAATATTTTTGGATTTGGAAGTAGCGCTCCACAGATCATAAGTTTCTGACGCATACCATGAGAATAAGAGTTGACGCTTTGCGTGAGCGCGTCATCTATTTGAAAGAGCTTTGTATAACGCTCGACGCGTTCTTTTCTATCCGCAATATTCACTTCGTACATATCAGCGATGAAATTGAGATAATCGATGCCCTTTACTGCATCATATATTTCAGATTGATCTGGAACAAACGTGAATTGCTTTTTTGCACTGATGGCATCCGCTTTGATGTTGTGTCCACCTATAGTGATTTCACCTTCGGTCGGTGAGATGATTCCTGTAATCATGCGAAGTGTGGTGGTCTTTCCAGCACCGTTCGGGCCGATGAATCCGAAGATTTCACCTTCTAGGATATCCAGATCCAAGTGGTCCACTGCGATTTTTGTGCCATTGAATACTTTTGTAACGCCTTTAAGTTTTAACATATTTACACCTCATTAGGATTTTATTGTTTATATGCCTCCGTTTTGCCTATATACTTAAGGTATTCACGAAGGTTAAATTTACATACCTTTGATCCATTCAGCGAGGTCAGTTATGACCTGCGGATCAACTTTTCCAGGCACAGCATACTCATCTGGTGAAGGTGTGCCCTCTCCTGGAATGAACAAATGATTGAGTGATTCATAATAGCGGTATTCCGCCTGATCTCCAAGTCCCTCTTTCCACAGTTCGAATTCCGTAGGTGGCACCTGATAATCTCTTCCACCCTGCATGATGATCATCGGAATTTCAAGATTCTTGGCGATGTCCACAGGATTGTAATCTCTGAGGTCCATCCAATATTTCGCTGGAATGCCCATTGTCAATAAAGGGTCTGTGGTGAGTGAGAGTTCCTCTGAGTTGATCATCTTCACAGCGAGTATTATTTCACCCAGCTGTGTGTCTTGAACTGCTTTTGTGACCTCATCAGCAGTTTCATCGAGACCGAACAAATACTCGTATTGGTAGACCATAAGGTCTTGAAGTGGAGTAACATTGCCACCGAGCATTGCAATACCTGCTATGTCAGTTTGCCCCTCCGCAATCCTAGGCGCTTGATTTGCTCCAAGTGAATGTCCTAGGACGATTATTTTTTCTGGATCGATATTCGGCTGATTTTTCAAAAACTCTACTGCATATCTTGCATCATCAATAACTTCGTTATATATAGTGACCTCCGCAGCTACTTTTGGGTCTCCATATTTAAGTCCATGCGTATAAGTTCTTTTGTCATATCTGAGTACTGCGATGCCCTTTGCTGCAAGCCCCTCAGCTATATCCTTGAAAGGTTTGTTGCCCATGATGGTCTCGTCGCGGTCATTTGGACCAGACCCGTGCACCAGAACAACAGATGGAAAAGGACCTTCTCCATCTGGATATAAAAGTGTGCCTTCAAGAAGAAAATCTTCACTTCCAAATGTTACAGCTTTGCCATTTGGGGTGGGTTCTTCAGCGGGTTTCTCAGTTGTAGCAAATACATCTAGACTTTCAATTTCCTGATAATTGAAACCACCTATTTCACCCTTTTGGTTGAATACCACATTGTATGCAAGCGTCTGTCGTTCATGCATTGCACCGAAAGAAACTATGTAGAAGCCTTGTGATGATGATTCCATTTGACCCGATAGTTCAAGGAAAGCCCCATAATCTGTAATCAATTGATCATGAATTGAGGACATCATTTCTACTGAAAATGCTTTTGCCATTGCTTCATCCATTGGATATTCATTGTAAGCACTCTCGAAGTCTTTTGATAGAAAATTTTCGAGGAACGCCTTTCCTGTGATTTGAGCTTCTTCTTCATCGAGGACTTTTTCAATTTCGGGATCTCCATCACCATTGGCATCTGGTTCTTCCACTACTTCCTTGCTCTTACAAGCAGTCACTGTAGTGAATCCCAATGTCAATATGAGTAAGATGATAAGAATCTTTTTCATGTATACCTCCCTATTTCGCCAATTTATACCGTTATTTTATTCCTAATATCAAAAGATACTCTAAAGATATCCTTAAAATTGTATTAATTTAAAAAATATTTGGACACTTTGCTCTTGTCGTCCGTTGTATTGATGTAGAAGCGATTTTGCGCGCGAAAGGAAACTTCTGAATGCAACTATTTGAGATTTATAAAAACTATCAAACCGACTTCACCAGATTTGCACGGTCACTTACCAATCAACGGGAGTCTGCAGAGGATTTGGTCCAAAGCGCCTATCTCAAATCCTTGGATCAGGTCGAGTTGTTTGATACGATGCATCCGGAGCAGATCAAGGCTTGGTTTTTCACTACCATCAAAAGGACATTCATAGACGATTATCGAAAGCAAAAGCGGATTGTGCTCTATGACGAGTTTGCAGAAAATGCGGCCCCTGAAACCCTTGAAATGGACTTCGCTCTCAAAAGTGCACTCGAGCAGTTGTCTGAATCCTCACGGCAACTGGTTACAATGAGGTATATCATGGGATACAACAGCACCGAAATCGCAGAAATCACCGACACCAATCCTTCTACAGTAAGATCAAGGTTGAGTTTGGCCACAAAGCAACTGCAAGATGCCTTACGGGAAGAATACTAAAATGGACACGAGGAGGTCGCAAATGAAAATCTATCGCAATATCGGGGTACTGGATGTCAGAAAAGCTAAACCTGAAACTTTTGAAAATATCTATAAATTTGAAAACATTGGTGCTATCATCAGTCTCACCAACCAGCAAGAACTGCTCTCAAATATTCATCAAGAAAATGTAGCAGTCACAATCACTTTGCCCGCAGAAGAAAAAGTGGATTTCATTTCCGCAAATGGTTCACTCAAAGTGGACGAGAAATATCTTTCCGGTCTGGTCAATCCAGCCTATTTCGCGGTCAATGGCAAAATGATCATCGAAGCAATCGGCAACACCGACTTGCTTAAAAAAATCAAAAATATCTTAGTGAACGGTATGCTGTTCATCACTGATGAAAATCGTCCTTTATTAGAAGCCCTGTCACTTGTCAATGGAAAAACAGTCACTTTTTCAGCTGGCGATGTGATTCTTGAATATCCATTCGAAATGAATGAAGTAAATCTGATCGGTCTCACTCAGGGCAGTTCAATTGTAGTTCCGAGCATCATAGCAACTGAAACAATTGACAAGGATTTGCTCCATGAGACTCTTACAAGTATTCAGGTACTCAACACTCTGGTTGTCACACGTGAGAACTTGAAGATTCTTATGCCGCTCATCACCAACTTCAACACCATTGACAAAGTAATTGTCCCAGACGGTTTTGTGTATTACAAAGACCTCACCCTGGACGATATGAAACTCAGAACTCTAAAACATCGGAAAATATTTGTGAAAAATAAATTGACTATAGAATCCTCTGCTAAAGAGGTTCTAAAATGTTGCGACAACATCATCAGCAACGAACTGGTGATTCGCAAGGAAGATCTAGACGACATCATGCCAATCATGGACAAGGTCGAAACGATCAAAATCTATGATTCCGAAATGCTTGAAAACACCACTATCTTGAAGCTCAACAAAGCATATCTGGAAGGCTCCAACAAACTTGCCATTTCCAATTACGGATTGCTCGTCATTGAAGATGATGTCACTCCTGAACTTTTCGATGAAACGGTCAAATACATCGAAAACTATGGCAAAATTAGGTGCAACGATTCCATTTACGCTAAAGTCGGTGAAAGAACTCGCAAGAATTTCGGTGTCATCACCACAGATCAGGGCAAATCGAAGGATAAAGAAGAGGAAAAACATACCATCATTTCCAATATGGGCAGTTTGGAACTCTAACAAATGGGGACAGGTCAAAATCGGTACTTCCAAAAATGGAAGTACCGATTTTGACCTGTCCCCATTTGTAATCATGCGATATGGTCTTTTCCAGTGACTCTATTTAGTATTATGTAAACCAATTTGCTGATTCCAATTTTTTTTCCTATAAAATTTGCAATGAGCATCCATACTTTGATTGTAACAATGTAAAAAATCAAAACCATCAAAATTGAACCGGCGAATTCCAAATACTCCATCATTGCCTCCTCTCGATATGGGTACATTGTATCTTAGTTGTGTGGAAAATGCTATTTATATAGTATTGACTTTAACAATGTTAAGTGTTATATTTAATATTATTAAAAACAAAGTAAAAGGAGGTGCCACTGTGGCAATTGACGTATTACCGGATTGGCTGGTCAATCTGGATGATGAAGACCTTGTGTTCATCAAAAAATTTCTTATGGCTTCGGGCTCACTCAAAGAGGTCGCCGGAGTATATGGTGTTACTTATCCGACTGTAAGACTGAGACTGGATCGTTTGATCCAGAAGATTCAGATCAGTGAAGACCATTCGAACGAACCCTACATTTCATTGATCAAACGCATGGCAGTGAGTGAAAAACTCGACTTTGACACCGCAAAGGTTCTGATTTCAGAGTATAAAAAGATTATGAAGGAGAATGATAGATATGAGTAAATTTTTAGTTTTGGTTATTTTGGGCCTCATAGTATTCACCGGGATCATACTGTTACAAATTTTCTTGTCCAAACAAAAAAACAAATGGCTTGGCCTAGTACTTCCAACCCTCCACCTGATAATAGCGTCTATTGGCTCATTCGGACTTATGATTTATGATGGTCAAATTCTACCGATTCTTATCGGTTTCTTTATGCTGTCCATTCCTTCAATCATACTCCTATTGATCTACTTTGCGATACGGGGTAAAACCCACAAGGATGAACTCGATAAGATGAATATTCAGGATTTGTAAAAGTTCAGGGAAGGCAGGGAGTGCAGGAAAGGATTGGGGAAACCATATAAGACAAAAACGAAAGCATTGTATTGCTGAAATCTCAGAAATATAGTGCTTTTTTTAATTCCATCTTTTCCTGAAGTTACTAGTGAAAATCACAGATTATTATGATAATATATTCAAGTAACTAAATTAACACCCTAGGAGGTATTGTTTTGACTGTAAAAGACCTATGGAAAAATTATCTAGACTCTATAGGAGAGCAAATGGAAAGCACGGAGAAAACGTACGAATCATGGCATTTTTGTAATAATGAGAAAGAGGCCAACGCACTAGCGGAATTGACCAAAAATGGCATCAAGCGAGCAACCACTGGGCTATTGAAGTCTTATGAGGTTGAGAACGAACCCATAGCTAAAGTGGGAGAATTACATATCATAGAAGATTGGAACGGCAATGGCATTTGCGTCATCAAAGTAAAAAGTGTCGAGATATTGCCTTTCAGTGAAGTCACGGAAGCTCATGCTGAGATCGAAGGCGAAGGCGACAAATCACTGGACTATTGGCGTGAAGAGCACCTCAAATTCTTCAAACAAGATGCTGAGGGCTTGAATTTTTCATTTACTGAAGACATGGAAGTCGTTTTCATGATTTTTGAACCCATCTTCTGCCCTTGACTTTGATCTTATCTTTTCCTGCTTTCCCCGCACTCCCTGCCCCACCCTGCTCTTCCCTGCATCTCCCCACCCAACTAAAAAGGAGGCACAATGATTGAAATTGAAAATCTTTCAAAAGCATTTCAAGTTGCCAAACGAAAAAAAGGAGCCTTTGGTAGCCTTTTTTCTCGTGAGTATGAGACCATCCATGCGCTGAAGGACATTTCCTTCAAGATGAATCCCGGCGAGATCGTCGGTTATATCGGTCCTAATGGCGCAGGGAAATCTACTACGATTAAAATCATGAGTGGCATTCTCGTTCCCAACACTGGAAAATGTGAGATCTTGGGCATCACACCATGGAAATCGAGAATCGAACACGTCCGTAATATCGGTGTCGTCTTCGGACAGCGTACACAGCTCTGGTGGGACGTTCCCGTCATCGATTCCTTCAATCTACTGAGAGACATCTACAAACTAACACAAGTGGACTATAAAAGGACTCTTGACCAGCTCATCACCTATCTTGATCTAGCTCCACTGCTAAGTACACCAGTGAGACAACTCAGCCTTGGACAACGCATGCGCTGTGAAATTGCGGCCGCACTGATTCATTCACCCAAAATTCTATTCTTGGATGAGCCGACAATCGGTCTTGATGCGGTATCTAAAATCGCTGTACGAAATTTCATCAAGAAAATCAATGCGGAAAACCAGGTGACTGTAGTACTCACCACGCATGACATGAGTGATATAGAAGCGCTTGCGAGTAGGATTATTCTCATCGGAAAGGGAGAGAAACTTTATGATGGGGACCTTTCGAATTTGAGGGGCAACTTCATTTCACACAAAAGAGTAACGGTGGATTACGTCGAAAACACAATACCTCTCGACATTTTTGGGTGTGAGGTATTGCAAGCTTCAAGTGAACGAGCGGTTCTTCTCGTCGATCTTGAGAAGACGAATGTGCCCAGTGTGATTCATGAACTCACCAATAAAAAGAGCATCATAGACATCTCGGTCGACAGCCAGCCGATTGAAGAGATCATCGTTAATCTATACAGGGAGTACCAGATATGAGAGTCTATATGGCACTGCTCAAACTCAGGGTATACCACGGTCTCCAGTACCGTATTGCGGCACTCGCGGGGATTGCCACCCAGTTTTTCTGGGGCACCATCATGATCATGGTGTTCCTTGCTTTCTATGGAGATAGTGTTTCAGTGGGTGGATTTTCAACCACTCAGCTGGTGACTTACATTTGGCTTCAACAGGCATTTCTATCATTCATTGTACTTTGGCTTAGGGATACGGAGCTGTTTGAGCTCATCAGAACCGGTAACATTGCCTATGAACTGTGCAGACCGCTGAACATATATGGCTTTTGGTACACGAAACTGATTGCCACCCGAATCGCAAACGCGATGCTTAGATGTATGCCGATTCTCATAGTCGCCATGTTCATCCCGGAAAAGTACCGCATGTCACTACCAGAATCCACCGAATCGTTCATGCTCTTTGCCGTGACACTCCTACTCGGACTCGCCATCAATGTGGCAATCTCCATGTTCATTTATATTTCTGTGTTTGTGACACTCTCTCCTATGGGATCATTGCTCATTTTCAGTGTCGTCGGCGAATTTTTTGCCGGACTTGTGATTCCTATTCCTTTGATGCCGCAGTGGCTACGGAACATTGTCATGGTATTGCCGTTCCGATACGTTGGCGACTTGCCTTTTAGGGTTTACTCAGGCAACATTCCACCAAGTGAAGCCTTCCTCGGCATAGCGATTCAGATTATTTGGCTCACAGCGTTGATTTTGTTTGGCAAGAAACTTATGCAAAGTGCGCTGAAACATCTCGTAGTTCAAGGGGGTTAGCATGAGAATATTCTTAAGATATGCGAAAATGTGGCTGAAATCACAAATGGTCTATAAGACCTCTTTCATCCTGTTATGTATCGGGCAGTTTTTTGTACCTTTTTTCGTTTTCGTGGGACTCTACCTCTTGTTTGACCGGTTCGACACGCTTAGCGGCTGGTCTTTCAGTGAGATTGCCCTTTTATATGGTGTGGTCCACATGGCTTTTTCCATCAGTGAATGTCTGGTGCGTGGCTTTGATTCATTCTCGACACTCGTCAGAACCGGAGATTTTGACAGACTACTGGTGAGACCTCTCCCAACAGCACTACAGGTGCTCGGGTCAAAGTTTGAGTTTACTCGGATTGGAAGATTGCTTCAAGGAATTATCATATTCGTCATCGGAGTCAGCGGAATCGATGTGCAGTGGACACTGCTCAAAATGTCAGCTGTGGCTTTCATGGTCATCGGTGCGACCTTCATCATGTCAGGACTATTTATCATCTTTGCGACGTTTTCATTTTGGACAATCGAAGGGCTTGAAATCGCGAACATATTTACAGATGGTGGCCGTGAAATGACGCAGTACCCTCTGCTCATCTACGCAAAACCCATCCAAAAATTTTTCACTTTCATCGTCCCATTTGGTGTGGTAAACTACATTCCACTCATGTATCTGCTCGACCGCGGTCCATATGACCATCCGGTGTATGCGTTCATACCGCTCATGGGTGTGCTGTTCATCCTCCCAAGTCTCCTGTTTTGGAACTTTGGCGTGAAACATTATAAATCCACAGGATCATGAAGGGAAGGGAAGAGCAGGATGGTGCAGGGAGTGCAGGGAAAGATCAAGATAATGATTCCCTTTCCTTACTGTTTTCCTGAATTTCCTGTTCTCCCTGAATTTCCTGTTCTCCCTGAATTCCCTGCTCTCCCTGCATCACCCTGCTCTTAATTCTTTTCCCAACCAACTTGGTACCAGCCAATCTGGCAGAGCCAGTTTGCGCTGTCCAAAAACCAACTTGGCGTCAGCCAAAAACCACTTAACTATGTAACCAGGTACCAATTTGTACCTGTCCCCAATCAGTACCAATGAGAAAGCCAGCGAATCCAAGTGATTTCGCTGGCTTTTGCATATACATAATGTACCTATTTACTTAAAAAAAGTATAATAAAGCACTTTAGTCGCTTCCGCTCTGGTGATGTTGTTCTTCGGTTTGACTGAACCATCCTCATAGCCACTGATGATGCCATACTTCACTGCTAGAAGCATGTAATCTTTGTGGTCGGAGCTGACGCTGTTAAAATCTGTGATTTTCTCAGCAAGTTCAGCTTTTTCAGCCTCTGTCAAAAGTTGAGTTGAATACCCTTTAAGCAGGATCACAGCTTTAATGAATTCTTCACGGGTCGCGTCACGATCCGGATAGTACTTGTTCCCGTAACCGCTAAGGTACTTTGAAGCTACGCTGACAGGCTGTGCGAACCACTTGCCCGATGCTACATCCGCAAACGAGTTTGATACAGCTGCTGATCTGGAGTTGCCTACAAAGTTGCTGATGATAGATGCGATTTGAGCGCGCGTGATGTTGTTGTTTGGCTCGAATCTACCCTCGTTGCCATTTACGATGCCTCTTTTTCCGATTTCTAGAATCATGTTTTTCGCCCATGATTTTTCGATGTCGGAAAAAGCTATGTCTTTGAGTTCAGTTGCTTCAATCTTAAGAGTGTTACCTTCTTTGGTAAGGAGGTAGTCTCTGGTTTTCAGTGTCATACCTTCCGGGCTGATCACAGCAACTGTGAGTTTGTGATTGCCTGCTGTTATTGTGTTTGGGTTGATGGTGTATGCATATGGTATGCTGCTCACAGTTGAAAGCGTCTTGCCATCGAGGATGTAAGCAACTTTAGGATTCAGCATCTTTGGTACGATGGAGTAAGTGGCGAGTTCCAGTGATCCACCCGTTACACTTACGGACTTGTCTTTGATCGAGCCCACCTCGGCGTAACGGTATCCTGCCTCATCGCCTATGTCAGACAGATAATAGCTGTTTGAGACCAGTTGGTTGTATAGCTTTGCAATCTGTGCGTTGGTGTATAAGGCAAATGATGATTTTTTAGTGGCTTGTTCAGTGTCCACATTGAAGTAATAGATGCCTTTGACTTCAGGGTAAACTATAGGCAAATAGCCATATAGACGATTCATTTGAACTTTTGCCCAGTCCGTCATATCTTCCTTTGCCACTTTTGAATAATGTGCAACTCCTGTTTCAGAAATCATGATCGGTTTTCTGTCACCGTATTTTTCCACGATTTCTGCGATTTTGGCCAGTGGGTTTGCATTTTCGCCAGTGAAGAAATTGCTGTCGATTGAATCTTGAAGTGTTCCCCAGTCCGTTTTATCGCCAAAGTAGAATGTCGTATATGAGCTGATGCCCACCCAGTCCACATAGGCATCGCCAGGATAATAGCTTTCTAGCTTGCGCTCAGCGTCTGTTATGTCATTTGGTGACCAGACCATCGCCACATTCGGAGCAAGTTCTTCCATGATTTTCGCGACATATCTGAAATTTTTCACATAAATAGTTGGATTCTCTCCGTTTTCGCCAACGTTCATTTCACAGGCATATCTGAGAAAAATCGGAATATCCAGTGCTTTCAAATATTTGGCGGTATCTTCAATGTAAGCTTTTGACGCTTCAATATCCGGAATAGTATCATAGGTGTTCCATGCGAGTTGAACCGCATTGCCCGCTTGGGCTGCAGCTTTGAGATGAATTTCGATATCTCGGATGTCATCTTCCCAGTTCAGGTAAATCAGATAAGCTGCATTGTCTTTGGGATAAAGTTTTTTGACCTTGTCCCAATCGTAACTTTTGACGCCTGGATCAGTATCATAAGCACTTCCAAAGTAGATGCCCGATACGGGTTCGAATTTTGCACCATGATATGTACTGTTGTCAGTGATTTCCGTTTTGGCATACAGTTCAATGTCAAATGCGAGATTTTTGAGTTTGCTCGAAGCATAATTGGTCGAGTCGGCATTCCAAAGCCCCTTTTCCACCAATATGGTCGCGTTCTCAATATACAGTTCAAGGTATGGGACCGCATCATCAAATCGATTCAACGATTCATAGGCTTGAGCGATTTTCAGATACCTCGGAGTGACGATTTCAAGCCTTTGTTGGCTGCCAAAGTCCCATGTTTTGAAAAGGTCGATGATTTGAACCCTGATATCAATCAGGCCTTCCACATCGCCCGCGGTCTGTAGAGCCACTTCTTTTTCAGTAAGCCCCCAAAATGCGGATGGCAATTTTTGCTCAGCGCTTGAGATCATTGAAACATTGATGATCATGAGCATTGCTAGTATAATTGCTGTGACTTTTTTCATTGTTTCCCCCTAAATTTATTGTATTATTAATAAAATCATCACATTATATCACGAATCAAAACAAAACTATTCAAGCAAGTTGCACAGAAATGATTTCAGTGGATTTGTTTTTTTATCGATTACGGACATTTTCTCCTGAAGGTCTGACACATAAACGGTTTCATTGGCTTCCAGAAGATCGAATGACTTTACGAGATCCTGAAAACTGAGAGATTCGAAAGAATCGTAGTATGGCATATCCATCTGTCTGCAAAAGGTGCTGACTTTGGGATCATAAGAGAGTCCTATAAACGGTACACCAAAATTTGAACATAGAATCAAGGTGTGAAGGCGCATGGCTATCGCAAATCTTGAGGTCCGTACTTCTTCCTCCAGTGCTTCAAGGGTTTCAAATCTCTTGACATGCCCGAGATCTGCCATGGCTTTGTCATCATTGCCGTCTTGCATGCTGAGGCAAGTGACAGTATATTCTTTTTTCTCAACATATTGAATGAACGGTTTCACTACCGCCTGCAAAGACTCCACACTTTTCCACATTCTGAGATTGATAATGACGTTGTTACGTTTAATATCGGCATTTGATGCGACATTTTCAAGTGCCAAATCCTGGCCGAGGTGAATATGCGCCTTTTGACTGCCATCAATCCAGTCGTAGGAATCCTTATCTCTGAGGTGGAGATAATCGATCCGGTCAAGTGTGCGTTTGACGAGTCTAGTTTGGAATCCACCATTGATTGGTCCGATGCCATTGCCAAGTAGAACCACTTTTTTCCCCAGCATCAGTCCGAAATTGATGAGTGACAAATAGTACATCAAACTGCGGTTGGAAGTCACATTTTGTAGCATGCTGCCACCACCGCCAATGATGATATCCGCACCCCGTATCGCACGGAGTATCTTAAATGGCTTGTTTCTACTGACGCCTTCAACACCATGTAACTTCTTAGTTTGGTCCACATGATAGGAGAGCACTTTAATGTTTGAGCGATTGACGTAGGGCGTTATAAGTTTAAGTGTCTCCTT
The DNA here is from genome assembly GCA_024636005.1 of Bacillota bacterium. Classification (GTDB taxonomy): domain Bacteria; phylum Bacillota; class Clostridia; order Peptostreptococcales; family Acidaminobacteraceae; genus Fusibacter_D. The sequence goes on along the minus strand of JAGXHV010000034.1, from coordinate 30,040 downwards.
AAGCAAAAGCTCATCACCGAGATTGTCGGAACCATAATAGCCAATGATTAATATATTCTTAGACATTGGCGTACACCCCGACATAATCGTCGACCATTTTTCCAACCGAATAATGCTTTTCGGTGAATTCACGTTCCCATTCAAATGCCTGGGGCGGCATGAGTCTTAACGCTTCAATGTCCTTCTTCAACTCATCAAACTGGAGCTCCGTCTTGACCCGAGCTGTAAAATTATTACTGATTGCTGTTTCAAGCTTGTCCGTGGTAAGAATGCCCATCGCACCGTATTCTCCCGACAAGACCACAGGCATGTTCATGCTCATGGCTTCGAGTGCCGCGCGAGAAATGCCCACAAAAATATCCGCCTGCCTTAGCATCTCCTCAACCTGATCCGTCGGACCGGTAAAGCTTAAGTTGGCAAGTCCCACACCGCGTGATTTGAGTTCGGACAGCATCTCACCCCCACCCACTATGGTGATCTCAAGATCGGTTTCGGCTGCTAGTCCGATGAGCAGTCCAGCCATTTTACTGGTGTCCTTTTCGAGTCTACTTACATGAATCAATCTTTTATAAGGATATATTACCGCATCCCTTTTAAACTTTTCGGTATCTATGCCATTGATAGTTTGATAGATGGTTGCACCTTTCAAATCATAGTTTTCACGCAAATAAGTTTCGATGTCTTCACTGACCACAAAAATCTCTTCACCCCATTGGGTGATTTTTTTGAGTACCCAGTTGATTTTGAAATTGCCATGCACAGTAGTCATCATTTTGAACTTCAGAAGTTTTTTCATAATGCTGACATAAAGAGCTGGAATTCTTGCATGCGCATGCACCACATCGGGTTTGAACGACCTGATGTGACTGTACAGAAGTGTTAGTGATTTGAGGACATATACAGGATTTTTGCTGTGCATCGGTATGGTAACAACCTGCACACCAGCCTCAATCAACTCTTTTTCGTAAAGCCCACCATTTGAGGCGACCATAACTTCATAGCCTCTGGCCACCAGTCCTTTTGAAAGTTCCACCACATGTGTCTCTGCTCCACCGATGTCAAGACCCATCAAACATTGCATTATTTTTTTCATTGCCAAACGATCTCCTTGACTTTACCAATAGGTGCTACCGTCTTGGTATAGATTTTTAGTTCGGAATTGACTTTTATTTCTGTGATGCCTTCTGAAAAATATCCGGTTTCACGTTCACTCATGAGTGCGCTGACCGTGATATAAATCGTATATTTGTCCGGTACTTCCGCAAGTACAACTTCTCCATTTAATTTTTCAACATCGTCTTTATAGGGTTCCACTTCAATTTTTTCAATTGGTCCTATGATGCTGTTGGTTTCGTCTGAAAGCACCATGTCCCCAACGTTGAATCCTTCTACCGTCATGATTCTCACATTTTCTATTTGAATAGTGACGAGTGCAGGTTTCATGGTGGTGCTGATCTGTTGTTCAGTAGGTGTGTTAAAATTTGACACTTTAATTCCAAGAATGACAAGTGCGCCAATAATGAACAATGCGATGATGATATCGAATCTGTTTAATTTACGCATTATTCCACCTCCTTAAGTCCAACCACATACCCGAGACTTGCAAACCCTTTGCCTTTGACCGGAATCGAAGCACCGATTTTGATGTCTTCTTGCGTCACTCTGTAATGATAGGCATCGGAGACTGCATCCGCTTCAATGACAAGCGTCGCCACAAATTGCTCAGGGACGACCTCTTTGGTTATGACCCCTTTTTCAAGATTTTTCACTTCCACTTCATACGGCTTGATCTCAAAAGAGACGAGTTTACCCAAATAATGATTCCTGCTGGAATTATAAAGGTCCGCTCCGACAAACAACTGGTCTCCGAAAGATTCGATGACGGAGTTCGTCTCGAAGGTATACTGTATTTTCACACTGCTCGGATCCCCAGTGACGCTTCTATTCGTGAATACAGACAAACCATAAGCCACGACCACAAGTGCTAAAGCGACAATGGCGATATCTATGATACTGATTTTCCCAAAAATCATTCCGGGTTTTTTAGTGGTTTTCATATGCCCTCCTCTTTGTAAAACGCTTCAATTTTCTTCACCATTTTATCAAGTGTGAAGACTTCCAGAATTTTATTATACCCTTTTTCACCCATTTGATTTCTGAGCTTGGGGTTTTCGATTAGATTAAGCAGCTTTTCAGCGAAAGTCTCATAGTCTTTGAACTCCACCAGATAGCCTGTCTTTTCATGATCGATGACTTCATTGATGCCCGGCAAATCGAATGCGACCACAGGCTTTTTCATGCTCATGCCTTCGATGGCTGCATATGAGAGTGCTTCAGAGTTCGATGTGTTCACGATGATGTCGGATTTCGCATAAACGCTGTCGATGTCCTCGACGTGGCCTGTAAATTCCACCTGAATACCTGCCAGCTCCACTGCAGCTTTAAGCTTTGCTTCCATTGATCCCGCCCCCACAAAACGCACTAAAAATGGCTTTGCGGTTTTAGCCGTCAATGTTTTTACAATCTCAATCATGTGCATCTGTCCTTTGATGGGTTCGAGTCTTCCGACGAGCGTGATCACTGGGACCTCGTTATGCACCGGCTTCACATTATGAGCGGGCTTCACTCCGTTATAGATCTTCACTATATCGCTTTCCTGGATCCCTTCCTCTAAAAGATTCATTTCCACTGCATTTGAAATGGCAATCACTTTCGCTCTCAGCCTTTTGTTTAGAAACAGTCTGACACTATTTTTCACCGGATTTGAGTGGTCACTGAGCGTGTGTTTTGTATAAACAATGGTTTTTACTCCCAGCATCTGCGCTGCAATTCTTCCTGATAACGAAGCATGTGTATGGACCACATCAGGTTTGAAATCTTTGATCGGTTTCACCAGGGACATCGTCCCCCCGACGCTGAAAGATTTGTCTGCCATGCCGTTCACTTCGATAATGTTTTTTTCTTTGATATATTGCCTCAGGATGCTGCCTCTCGGAATCACCACGGTAACCTCAAACACCTTCCTGTCCAGCCCGTCGACAATCGACCTCAGGTATTGACCAGCGCCACCGAAATTCATATCCGAGATGATGTGCATCACTCTAATCTTCCTGTTCATTTGCCACGTCCTTTGCATTTTTTGCCGCAATCACTCCGAAAGTCATCACGATGATATAGAAGAACAAAATGTCGTAATTGTGGAAAATATGATCGACCATCCCTTGGATGGAACATCCAACAACGCCTGCAAACGCAGCAAAAGCGTAATAGCTGTATGCGTTTTTACACTTTTGCGCAGAAAAGACTTCCCTCATCCAGATGAAGGCGTAATACCCCCAGGCCACGATCCCCATGATCCCCATTTCTATGAACAACATGAGTGGTGTGTTGTGGGCATGAAAAGATTTCGCGGCTGAATATGCATAGGCTTTATACAGCACTTTGAAATTGCCAAGCCCCACCCCTTCCACAAATCCATCTTTAAGCATGTCAATTGATGCGGTGTAGATGGACATACGATAGGACGTCGAAGTGTCGCCTCCCCTAAATACCGTCATGATACGGTCAATGATAGATTCTGGTACAATGTATGGACTCATAAATGCCCCCAAAACCAAAAGCGGCAAATATTTTCTATCTTTAAAGATAATGATCAGAACAATCGCAAATCCCAGGCTGAGCATCGACCCTCTTGAGAGTGTCAACAATACATTCAGAGCGCCGATTGCGAAAATTCCAGCATAGATCAGTTTGATCCATTTGTTTTTGAAGGTATTGAAACCAGCGAAAACGATTGGAAGCAAAAGGACCAGAAACTCCCCGAACACGTTTGGATTTCCGAAAACACTGTAGATTCTGATGCCAGATCCACCGGCACTTTCATCAAGCCACGCAGGATCTACAGGAACGCCAACTATGCGCTGATATATACCGTGAAGCCCCACGAGTAGAACAATTCCTGCAAACAGATGCATCATCTGCTCAAGGAAACGTCTGTCACCAAATGTTCCCAGTAAAGTCGCTGCAAACAGCAGTGTTGCAATATAGATGATCAAAATAGTCAGTCCGTCTCCTTGGATGGGACTGAACAAATAACTCACAATGAAAAAGAGCATCAGAAGATAAAGTCCGACAACCACCAGATTTTTAGGCCTATTGACTTCCTCATAAATCCATCTTCTCAAAAACATCATTGCCACAAGGCCTACTGATAAAAGTACGTTCAGCGGCGTCGGAAGAAAAATATACGAAAAAATCTGTATAAAGACCAGCACTGAAAGCACCCTTCGATCAAGGAAGAACCTGAGCAGTATACTGCTTAGTAGAAAGTGATTAAGTGTCGACTTTTTACTTTCAAAAGTAAGTGAACTCACAAAACTCTTCCTGAAATCACTTTCAAGTCCAGAATTGTCAGATAACCACCTTAAGATCATGCTGTTGGCAAGTATGTTCGTCAGTGCTGTTTTCAGATGATTGATCCCTCTGAATGTCGCACTTTTTTCATAAGCATCCCGTATGCCATGCACTAGTCTCATGCCAAGTTTCAGAAAAACAGATTCCATATTATAACTCCCTCATTTGAATAACTGGTATGCCTATTTTAAGCATTCGGAGGATCAACACATGAAGTGCCATGAACACTCCCGCTTTAAATATAAGTTCCACCAGAAGCGCTAAAAGCCTGTCTCCAAAAGTGACGCCAAGTAGACTGAAGGCTAAAAATAGTGCCAAATCCACCATGAATATTTTCGAGAGGGTCCTCACCAGAGCCCCCACCTTGCTCACAATGTTCTGTCTCATGGCGACAACCATCATAACCACTGTGACCAGTGTCATGGAAATCGTCGATGCGAGTGCGAGTCCGTTAAGTCCCATTAAACTGCTGAGCAGCAAACTGAGGGGAATGTTGATGAGTATGCCGATCACAGTGATGATGAGTGGTAATTTGGTGTTACCCATTGCGAAATAAACGCGGTTCAGTATCTCTTTGATGCCGAGGCCAATCAAACCCCATATGAAAAAGATGAGTATGACACTGGTCGTCTCGGCGGCATGCTCTGTAAATGCACCTCTCAGAAAAAGAATCTGAACAGTTTCACCACTGTAGAGCGTCACCAAAAAGACTATTGGTATGCCGAAGTATAGGAAAAGAATGACACTTCTTTGAACGACACCCATGAAAGCGACATGATTGTCGGAGGAAAATGTCTTTGACAGCTTCGGAAATATATAATTGGTAATGGTGTAAATGAGTACACCAGAAATAATGATATAGACCCTGTTGGCATATTCCATGAGCGAGACACCCCCGGCGTAGAAGCTGGCCAGTATTGTGATGATCATCGCATTCACCGGCTGTGCCCAGGTGCTCACGAGTACAGGACCTGTCATTTTCAGAGTATCTCTCATCGCCTCACTTTTCAAATGAAGTGCAGGTTTAAAAACAAACCCTTCCTTTTTCATCATAGGCATCTGAACCAGAGCCTGTATGAACCACCCGAGAGAAAAGGCGACCGCAAGACCATAAAGTCCGAATCTTGGATTCAGAAATATCAGATAGAGTATGACCACAAGGTTAGAGAAGATACTGATGGCAGAAGGCAATGTGAAATGTGAAAATGACTGCATCAAACCTACATAGGTGAAGGTGACTGTCGCAAAGATCACCACAGGTGCCATGTACTGCGTCAAAGTCGTGGCGAGCTTTACCGCTTCCTCACTGAGTCCTGGTCCGAAAACAGATACGATCGGTCCCGGAAAAACAATCAAAATACCACTGACCACCGCAGCGATCGCCATCGCAAAAGAAAGGAAATGACTGGCATACTTGAACGCTTCCGCTTTGCCTTCCCTATGCATGATCCGGTTGAAAATCGGTATGAACGTCGATACCACGGCTGCACTGAGAGCGAAATCGAAGAAATTGTTCGGTATTCTGGATGCGACGAAAAAAGCATCCGCCTCATAGGAAATGCCATAGTCGTTCGCAATGAGCATGTCTCTTACCATGCCGAGCATTTTTCCGAAAAGTGTGGTGCCGATCATAATGGCAAGCACACTATACTCTCTAAAATCCTTTTTCATCATATCATTCAACCAACTTCATAAACTCTTCATTATTGAACAGATTCTTCTTCAGAATCAGATCTGAAACTTTAAGGTCCATTTTGATCATTTCAAGGTGTTCCTTCATTGACTCAGTGATCTCTACTGGTTCATAGCTCTTCAGATCATATAGTCTGTCTTCATTGTTGTTGTAATAGTAATCGTCTGTGAAAATGGAACCATCTCTCTTGATGGCATAACCTGGTCCCTCAACCAAAAGGGATTCTCCAAGTGTCAGTGGATGTTCAAGTCCCATGATGTCAAGGATGGTCGGGAGGATATCCACTTGTCCTCCAGTTTTGGAAATGGTCCCAGTCTTTGCGGCTTCCGGCATCACAATCCAAAGCGGTACCTTCTGGATGCTTTCCCATGCGACGTAGTGGTCGCTCAGACCTAGAAGTCCTGATAATGCTGCCTTTTGATCTTGGTAAAGCCCGGAATGATCTCCATAGATCACAACGATGGTCTCTTCCAGTACGCCTTCAGTCTCCAGTCGTTCAAACAAACCTTCTATCGATTCGTCCACATAGCGCATGCTTTTAAGATAATTGCCTACCTGTGTATTTTCATATTCGCCTGTAAATGGCTCATATCCTATGAAAGCATCATAAGGGTGATGACTTGAAAGTGTCACCAGAAAACTATAAAACGGGCTGTTTTGAATGGATACATCCATAGCCTGTCTGTAAAATGACACGTCGCTGATGGCCCATCCCACAATTTCATCAAGCTCGAAATCTTCCTTGCTGATGAAATCATCGAACATGTAATTGCTATAGACGACCTCACGGTTCCAAAAACTCGCCTGATATCCGTGGAAACCAGTGTTCTCATAACTTTTGGCCTTTAAAAGTTCTCCAAGTGTGATGAACTTATTGGTCGCATGGAGATAATTCACTGCCCCTACAGGAGCCGGGTGAAGTCCAACATTGAGCAGGAATTCAGCATCGGAAGTGTTCCCTGCTGCAACCTGGTGGTAAATATTCTCAAAGTAAAGGGCATCTTCTTTCAGTTTGTTCAGAAAAGGAGTCACCATTTCTCCCTCTATCTCCAGGTCGACCACAAATTCTTGCATGGCTTCCACTTGTATGATGACAAGGTTCATATCGGCATCATAAAGTGCCACAGGACCAGGTCCCGATGGCTTTGCCAAGAGGTAATCGGTTATGACCTGCAGCTCTGCTTCATCCATAGAGGTGCTGGTGAACCATTTGTTTTTGGCAAAATCCACAATATCGTAACCATGAAAATAATATACGCCGAGATCCTTTGCGATATTCTTCCGTTCATAGGCGTGGTGCATTCTATTCACATCACTGGCAGTCCATTTGAATCCGATTACAGATGCCACGAGCAAAATCGCAATAAGCACATTTCGTTTCCAGGTATTCTTTTCCTTTAAAGTCTTTCTGAAATAAAACGCATAGGTGATCAAAACAGGTATAGTCACCACAAAGATCAAGTCCTTTGCGCGAAGCAGTGAAAAAGTGCTGCCCGCCACATCATCCATAAAACCCAGTTGGTACAAAATCGGTATGGTCAGTGGAATCCCATAATACCTTCCATAGACCGTATCTGCAAAAAAAACGAATGACACGATGATGTCCGTGACAATAAGGCTGTAAATCGCTTTCCTCTGAAAAACCAATTTATTTAAAAACACTATAATCAGTGCGCTGAGAGCAAGCAGTATATGAACTCTTCCTATTATAAGTTCAGGACTGAGTCCTATTGAGTAATGAAGGTATGATGCTTTCACCCAAAGTGAGGCTACCACACCAAGTACAAACACCATTTTTATTAAAATTTCGTTATGAACCCATTTCTTCATGTCGCCTATTCTCCGTCATTTATCTAGATTTGTGAACGTTTCGAGTCTATTTTACCATTCCATGGGGTAACATTCTATCTTTATTTTTAGTTGACAACGCAACCAATTGCCTCTAGAATAGTTGTAAACGCAACTATTCTGTCATAGAAAGGAACTTATCATGAGTCAAGATCCAAATTGTTTCAAGCTCAGCAAATCCATCTCCATGATATATCGTAATGGCAAAGCATATATTGACCAAGCCATGAGCCATCATGATATCGGTAGCGGACAATATGCTTTCCTCTTTTTTCTTTATAATCACAATGGATCTACACAAGATGAAATCAGTAAAGCACTGGATATGGATAAAGCCACAACAACCAGAGCCCTTCAGAAACTGGAGACCAATGGTCTTGTGAAGCGTGAGCGTAATAAGGACGACCACCGAATCAACAATGTCTTCCTCACTGATGAGGGCAACGCACTCAGAAAAGAATTATATAAAGTCGCCATGGACTGGGACGATATTTTACTTCAGAATTTGAGCACTGATGAACGAACGACACTACAAACCCTAATCTGCAAGCTGTCCGAAAACTCCAAGGCTTATAGAAAATAGAACATTTGAAACGAGGAACGATATGTCAAACAATGAATTATTACAGACTGAAAAAATATGGAAACTGCTGCTCAAATTCTCTATCCCTGCTATAGTGGGAATGATGGTCAACGCTCTTTACAATGTCGTAGACCGGATCTATATTGGATGGCTCGGGCCACTTCCAATGACAGGTATCGGTTTATCTCTTCCAATGATGATCCTGATGATGGCATTCGGTATGCTCATAGGTATCGGCGCTGCCTCTCGCATCTCCATAAGGCTTGGCGAAGGTCGTCACGATGACGCCGAGAAAATTCTAGGGAACGCTTTTACCATGCTAATTCTAATCATGGGAAGTGTCATGATCATCGGTCTGACCTTTAAAGAACCTCTGCTGTATCTGTTTGGAGCGAGCCCTGCAACTTACGAATACGCCAATCAATATATGACCGTTATCCTGATGGGTTCACTTTTTCAGGGTATAGGTTTCGGACTGAACAATGTCATACGTGCCGAGGGCAATCCGAAAATTGCCATGTACACCATGATCCTTGGAGCCCTCACAAACATCATACTTGACCCGATCTTCATCTTCGCTTTCGGTCTGGGCATCAGAGGAGCCGCTATAGCAACAATTCTCTCTCAGCTCGTGACGACCATCTGGGTGATGAAATATTTCCTTTCGGGGAAAAGCAAATTGAAGCTCAAAAAAGAGAATCTCAAGCCGAATGCCGCAATCGTGGGCAGCATAATGGCTATAGGCATGTCACCGTTTTTCATGCAAGTTGCTGCGAGTCTTGTGACCATCATCTCCAATAATGCGCTTAAAGCCAATGGGGGTGATATCGCAATTGGTGCGATGACCGTCATCAATTCACTTGCTATGTTCTTTCTGATGCCGATTTTTGGAATCAATCAAGGGGCTCAGCCTATTATCGGTTTCAATTATGGCGCAAAACAATATCGTCGCGTGAAGGAAGCACTGAAATATGCCATCGTAGGTGGTACAATCATATCTACTTTTGGATTCATCATGACTCAATTTTTTACGGTGGCTATGATTAAAATGTTCAATAGCGATCCAGAACTGATCAGCGTCGCAACAGTCGGTATGAGAACTTTTCTGGTCATGTTGCCGATCATCGGTTTCCAAATCATCAGTTCGAACTATTTCCAAGCTGTTGGTAAGGCGCCGAAGTCCATGTTCCTAGGACTGCTTAGGCAAGTCATAGTACTGATCCCAATGCTTATCATATTGCCACAATTCTTCGGACTTATGGGTGTATGGTATGCAGGTCCTACAGCTGACTTAATTGCTTCAATTGTCACAGCCCTATTCCTTGTAATAGAAATGCGTCATTTGGATGCATCTCATGTTTTACAAACCGCATAGGATATGATATACTTTTTTTCGTACCCCCACCTATAGGGGGTTGGCGAAAGGGGTATGGTATGAATTTGTCAAAATACAGAAGACCTATACAATTTGCATTCAGCGGATTGGTCTTTTATGTGATTTCAGTATTTTCAAATGGACTTGCGATAGTCTTTGGAGTGTCCATTGTTCTAGGAGCGGTCTTCGGGAAAATGTTCTGCAAATGGATGTGTCCCATGGGGCTATTCATGGAATTCATGACACGAAATATGAATGAAGATCAATCCAAAGCGCACATGTACAATTACTACAAGCTTGGTTGTCCGATTTCATGGGTACAAGGTTTCCTGAACAAATACTCCCTTTTCAAAATCAAACGCAATGAAGCCACTTGCACATCGTGCGGACTCTGCGACAAAGCTTGCTACATCTCATCCCTCAACACTTCGACGAGTCTTTACAAAAAAAACAAAGAGACACCTGCTGAAGCTTTCAGTTGCTCAAAGTGCCTCAAATGTATTGATGTCTGTCCAAAAAACAGTCTCGAACTCAAAATGTAATTGCAAAAACAGCGGGCTCAAGTTAAAAATGAACCCGCTGTTTATTTATTTTGACAATACATTAGTTTACATTATCTCCGCAATTTCATTGAGATAGACCCAACGCTCCATTTTTTCATCAAGTGCTTTTTCAAGTGCATGTTTTTCGCTGAGCAATTGCTCAAGCGCCTCATAATCTGTCTTAGTCTGTTCTATTGCAGTACTGACGTTGCCCAGTTCTGTTTCGAGTTTTTCAATCACACTGTCGATTTCATCCCATTCCCTTTGTTCAGCAAAACTGAATTTGACTTTGTCTGAACTGGATTTGGATCTTTCCTTGACTCTAACCTCACTCTTTTCTTTGGGTGCATTTGCAGATTCAGTGGCCTTAAGCTCACTGAAGTAAGCATAATTGCCTGTATAACTTACTATTTGGCCTTCCCCTTCAAAGACAAAAAGCTTTTCAACGACTTTGTCGAGTAGATAACGGTCGTGGGAGACGATGATCACAGCACCAGGAAAACCTTCAATATAATCCTCAAGTACCGTCAAAGTGGAGATGTCCAGGTCATTGGTTGGCTCGTCAAGCACTAGGATATTAGGCGCTTCCATAAGAATTCTCAGAAGCTGGAGTCTTCTTCGTTCACCACCGGAGAGTTTTCCTATCGGGGTCCACTGAAGGGTCTTGTCAAACAGGAACCGCTCCATCATTTGGGCGGCTGTAATCTTCGATCCATCTGAGGTCTCTACATATTCTCCGCCTTCTTTTATAAATTCTATGGCACGCATCTCTGAATCCATATCTTGGTTTTCTTGAGAAAAAAGTCCAATTTTGACTGTTTCCCCGGTGTCGACGGTTCCAGTGTCCGGTTTCAGTTTTCCTGTTATGATATTGATTAAAGTGGATTTCCCCATTCCATTGGGTCCAAGTATACCGACACGGTCGTCCCTGAGCACAGTATAGGTGAAATCTTTAATCAGATGAAGATCCCCAAAACTCTTGGATATGTTTTCAATCTCTATGATTTTTCTGCCAAGGCGTGTTCCCGCAACAGACATATCCAGTTTTTCTCCTTGTGAGTAATCCAGACTGTCACTGAGATCGTTAAATCTGTCAATCCTAGCCTTTTGTTTGGTCGAACGCGCCTGTGCACCTTTTCTGATCCAAGCGAGCTCTTTTTTGAACAAATTGCGCTTTTTTGACTCTATGGATACGGAACGTTCTTCACGCTCAATTTTCTTTTCCAGGTAATAATTGTAATTGCCTTCATACGTGTACAGATTGCCGACATCGATTTCAATGATCTTATTGACGACCCGATCCAGAAAATAACGGTCATGCGTAATCATGAGCAATGCGCCTTTTCTCGATTTGAGATGATTTTCGAGCCAATCAATGGTTTCTGAATCGAGGTGGTTCGTCGGTTCATCCAGTATGAGAATTTCTGCTGGATTGATTAATGCCGATGCCAAGGCAACACGTTTACGCTGTCCACCTGATAGCGTCCCCACTTTTTGATTGAAATCGTTGATGCCCAGTTTTGTTAAGACTGTCTTTGCCTCACTTTCAAGTCCCCACGCACCCGTAGCATCCATTTCTGCTGTCAACCTCAAAATAAGGTCTGAATGTGAGTGTTCATCCGATATGGCTGCCTCATAACGTCTGACGAGTTGAAGATTCTTCGAATGACCCTTGAATACTTCTTCAATCACAGTCTGATTCGGGTCAAAATCGATGACCTGAGACAAGTACTCTATATTCACTTGATTCCCTTTGGTGACTTTACCCGCATCAGGGGGTTCCACTCCCGCAATTATTTTCAGGAATGTGGATTTTCCAGTGCCGTTGACACCTATGATGCCCACTCTATCTGTATCTTCAAGACCAAAAGTCACCCCATTCAGAAGCTTTCTTTCGGTATAGGATTTGGTTAAATTTTCTACGGACAATAAATTCATGTTCTTCACCTTTTTCTCAATAATCTTTCATGATTATATCATATCGGCACTTAAACTGGGTATAAATATCAAATAGGAGGTGACATAACTTGAAGAGCATTTTTTTGGAACTCTACCGCTCGACCATTGAAGACATACTAGAAAATGATCACCTGCACGACATGAAAAATTACATTCAACACCGTGATCTCAGTTGTATGGAACACTCTATTTTTGTCTCTTATAATAGTTATCTGGTGTGCAAAAGACTTCATTGTGATGAAATTGCAGCGGCTAGAGGAGGACTCCTTCACGACTTTTTCCTATACGATTGGCACAAAGAGCGCCGCAGCGAAAAACTGCACGGCTTTGCTCATCCCGAAATTGCACTCGAAAATGCCAAGTCGCATTTCGATCTTTCAGAGATAGAAGAAGACATCATTTTAAAACATATGTGGCCTCTGACTCTGAACAAAATTCCAAAATACAAAGAGTCGCTGGTCGTCTCTTTGGTTGACAAATATTGTACAACAATTGAGCTCATAAGTCCTAAGACCAGGAACAAAATCAAAAAACTGGCGCATTCCATCTCACAAAAATAGTAAAGCCCTAACCATGACAACCTGTCATGAGAAGGGCTTTTGCTCTGTGGGATTAATTTTAGTGATAAACCACGATACCAATCGTGGATCAAACTGTGTTCCCGCATTTCTTTTCAATTCCTCTTTCGCTTCTTCCACTGACATTTTATTTTTATAATGTCGATCATTGATCATCGCATCATACGCATCTACTATGGCAATGATTCTGGATTCCAGTGGAATCGCTTCACCGGAGATGCCTAATGGATATCCCGTACCGTCCCAACGTTCATGATGATGAAGGATAAAATTTGCGATGTCGGCGAAATCATTGACCGAACTCAGGATTCTATATCCAATCTCAGAATGTTTCTTGACATCCTCAAATTCCTCTGCTGTCAGATTCACTTTATTATAAAGCAGTTCATCATTGATTGCGATTTTTCCGATGTCATGCAAAAGACCGATGGTCTTCATCGCTTCCACTTCGCGTTCAGTAAAATCAAGTGATTTGGCAAAGGCTTTGCATAATTTGGCGACATTTTCCGAATGTTCTTTTTCCACTTTGCTTTTAGAATTGATGGTGTCTATGATGGTCTCTACCGTTTTGCCTCTCATGTTTGGACCTTCAACGAGTTTTCTTCTGTACATCATGTCCTCAGCCTGATTGAATACTTCCTGGATTTCTTCATCAGGATTTTTTTTGATATTCCATCCGAATGAAACCGAAAGGTTGACCGAACTCACGTTGACACCTGCAGCAAGCGTCTGAATTCTATCGATCAATTGCTCGGCGTGAGTATTCTCTATTTTAGGAATCAGTATGACAAACTCATCGCCACCGATTCTTGAGATAATCTCATCTGCACGACAGGCTTCCCTCAGTACTTCAGCTACTTTGACGAGTAGCTCATCTCCAACCACATGACCAAATGAGTCGTTGATCAGTTTGAGACCATTGACGTCTGCCATGATAATGCAGAGTGGATAATTGCGCTCCACATCGAGTCGATTAAGCTCCTCCACAAAGAATCTCCTGTTGTAAAGTTCCGTCAATTGGTCATGATAACTCAAAAACTCCACGCGTTCACGTCTCTTTTTATCTTCAGAGATATTTCTGGCGATGGCAATCACTTCATTTGAGCGCGATTTCACCATCCTCATTTCATAGGATACCGTTCCACGTTCCATTTCCATGTCATACTCGATTATTTGCATGACCCCGGTTTCCATGACTTCTCTTAGTGCCCTAATACTACTTTTGGAAATCTGGGGAGGCATGATTTCCTCAATGGTTTTTCCAATGAACACTTCCTTTGGCAAAAACAGTTCATTTCCCTCACCTTGCTGACAATCCAAAAACGTGCCATTGCCATCCAAAGTGAATACAATGTCCGGAAGTGCATTGAGAATTGCTTTGTTTTTATGTTCACTTTCCAGTAGGTTGAAATTCATTTTCTTTAGAGCCCTTGTCCGCTGTTCCACCTTATACCTGAGGAAAAGATTCGTTCCGATCAGTAAAATCAATACAAGAGCTGATGATACCAGTACCCACTTGTAGCGTCTGAAAAAGTATTCTATTCCCTTTTCCTCGAACACACTCAGCCATTTTTCATAAATAAGATCATATTCGCCAGTTGCCTTTACCAGTTGAAGACCACCGTTCAAAATATTTAAGAGCTCCTCATTGCCTTTATTGACAGCCATGGCATATCCTTGGCTGAGAAAACCGAACTCCTGCGCTTTAAGATCTGTGATACCATATTCATTCAAAATATAGAGCCCCGGTGCCTTAAGGACTCCCGCATACTTCACAGTGCCTTCTTCAACCATCATCAGTGCGTCTTTTACTGTCGAAACCTCTATCAACTCTATATTCAGTCCAAGACCATCGAGATACTCTGCAACAATATCCTCTTTTTGTACTGCCACAGTCTGATCCCTGAGCTCTTCTATCGTAGTTAAAAATACGCCTTGCTTTGTAAAGATATCGCCGGTCATTGCGCTGTGGTCGATTGAAAAACTATACAAGCTCTCTCTCTCCACGGAATGAAAAATTCCAGATATGACTTCAATTTCACCTTTTTCAAGGGCTTCTCTGATAAGATGCCACTCATCAAGCCTGATTTCAACATCATACCCCATGGCTTTACCTACAGCTTTTGCAAGTTCAACATTGTAACCCGTAGGTTCACCATTTTCATCCAGATAACTGTATGGTGGGTAATAGATGTCATCGCCAAATATCAATTTTGGACGCGCTTCATCTGTGAATCCCGGCAGCGCCAGAACCACGAGACAAATATAGGTCAACAATGCAATTTTACCGGTCTTTATAACCCATCGCATGAACATAAGCACACCTCAAAAGAGTATAGTTCTATGTGTTTTTACCCTTTTTTGAAGCCACTTAACAGGCATTGGTTAAATCAATGCTTCATCGTTTTATTTTCTCTCTCAATATGTTCAAAACCAGTGGTAATTTTCTCGTCGTTGCGTTAGGATAATTGCGATAGAAACGGGCATACTTTTTACCTTTTTCAATAATTCTGCCAAGTGCCACACGTTCTTCGATTTCATCCATCCAACCATCGATATTCTCTTCAAATTCTTCAATTCGATCACCAATCTCATCGATGACTTCACCTATGGATGCTTGCATTTTTATGACGACAGCACGAAGATTGATAAGCTCTTTGAGTGTAAATGTCGCGTCAATGAGTATTCCAAAATAGAAAATCGATACAATCGTTCTTAATATTACATTCGGTACAGCCCTGAAAGCACCTAACAATTCTGTGTTCACGAAGTACCAAAGTGCAAAACCTCCAAGCCCCCAAAATGCTGAGACCCCGAGAGCGATACGTCCATGAAGATTGAATGCCCTTTTTGAATAGTCCCACCATCTCGCTTTGAAGGCCCACTCCATCACAAATGACGTGGTATATTCCCAAACGGAAGCCACTATCGCGATATATGCAACCGACATGACCAAGAATAAAAAGGGGTCTGTCGGTAATAAAGATTCCACCAGGCTCATCATCAACATGATGGTGGTTGCTGCGAATCCATAAATTGGTATGATTGGAGCCCGTAGAAATCCCCTGTTGGTGTACCGTCCCAATTTGAAGGAGACATATGTGGTTTCCCAGACCCATCCAAGTGCGGCATATGCTATGAACATGCATGCGATGTCTAAAAGTGCGTATTTTATGCCCATTGTTAATCGTGCCTCCAAACTATTTTTCTTAATATCACTATAGCAAAAAAAAATGAATGGCGACAGGTCGCCATTCATTCTTTTTTTAAATGTTCAATTGTATTAGTGATCGGATTAAACAAAACAAGCACAATTATGAAATTTGAAACCCCATGTACTATATCGAACGGCAATCCACTGATCCAGTACGGAATCGCGTAACTGATGCCGTAGAAAATCGATTCAAACAAAGCAAAGAATAGCCCGAATGAAAAACCGTAGATCGACGCCAGTATGGCGAACCCATATTCTGATTTTGTATGTTTTGAAATCAAATGCGTCAGTAAGATCAACATTGGCCAAATGACATAGTACCCCATGATCCACGTACCAAATCCATACATCAGCACTTCTGTGGTCACAAACACGAATGTCGCAAACATCGCCCGTTTGATTCCAAACATAACCGTGTAGACGATCAACAGAAATGTCACTACTTCCACATTTGGCACAACGCTCAGTACCAATTTTCCAGCGGTAAGTGACGCCGAGAGTATGGCGATCAAGGTGATGTCACTGGCCTTCATTACCAGTTACTCAGTTCAAATCGATACACTTCACCATCGACTACCGGCAATTCCTTGACACCCACTACAGCATCCACTCCATTGACTTTGATGGCATAAAACTCATTTTTTGCTTCATCAGCTGTGTAACCTTCAAGCCCAGTGAGGTAAATTCCAAAACTTGCTTCCTCAAACTCAGGCTTGACATCGTCTTTGATTTCCATCAATAGATCATAAAGATATTCTGCGTCCGTGTTGAGGTCATAAATTTTCTCGATACCCTGAGATTCAGCAATCACTTCGACAGTTACAGCCTTTTCACCTTCTGTCGCTTGTGGTGCCAAGTACTGATTGTACATGAATAATGACACAAGTGCCACCAATACTACAATGATAATCCACATAACTTTTTTGTTCATGAGTTACTCCTTTGATCGTTTTTTTTTGCAAATAAAAAGACTCATTCTCCGGCAATCGGAAAATGAGTCAAGTGTATTGATCCATTTCCATCTCACCCCCAGGAGACGATAGTGAATTTTACAGGCAGGTCTACCGGCTAAGCTTCTTCCTCCATTCACCCTTCCCGCTATTGCAGTGGTATGTGAATTTCGTCGGCTATACGGTTGCTGGGACAGCTCGATTACTCGATTCCCTATTAAGTCTTTCGACACCTATTAAAACTATATATTCATTTGTTTGGTTCATGTACATTATAGGGAAATTCCCTCTAAAATGCAACTATATTTTGAATTTGCTGATTTCATTGCTCAAATGTACTGATATTTGATTCAAGCTTTGAGCGGATCTTGCGACTTCATCTACAGCGATTGTCTGTTGATCCATAGATGCCGTCACTTCCTCTGAAGCGGCAGCTGTTTCTTCTGACACTGCAGAAATGTTTTCAATGCTGCTGACGATACGTTCTTTGTCATCATTGACCTCGCCGACTGATTTTCCAATGGCATTGATGTTAGTAGCGATTTGCTCATAAGCTTTCTTGATGGTCTCAAACGCATGGATCACGCTAGTGACCGCAATATTTTGATTTTGTGAGATCGCCTTGAGCGTGCTCATGCTTGAAACAGATTTCGCGCCATCTGTTTGGATGCCTTGGACGATTTCCTTGACTTGCTCTGCAGCATTTGAAGACTGTTCAGCAAGCTTTCTGATTTCATCGGCTACAACAGCGAATCCACGACCGTGCTCTCCAGCTCTGGCCGCCTCGATGGAAGCATTAAGCGCAAGCAAATTGGTTTGAACAGATATGGCGGAAATGGAATCTAAAATCGTTCCTATTTCAATTGTCCTGTCATTGAGTTGGACAATCACTTTTTCAATTTCCTCATTTGCAGAAATCGATTCTCTGTTCTTGTCACTCAAATCATTTACGGATTTAAGACCAGAGGAATAAGCCTCTCCTGTATTTTTCGATGAACCGAGCATTTCTTCTGTCACAGCATTGAGTTTAATAAATTTCTCCGATAATGCTCTAGCGATTACTGTACTGTTTTCAGCATCCTGAGCTTGATCTTGCGCACCTTTGGCGATATCCTCAACTGTCTTCGCCACTTCATCTGCAGAGGCACTGACCTCCTCACTGGTCGCAGCCAGGCTCTGTGAAGCCATGGTAAGCTGTGAGGAAACTTCCTGTATGTTCTGGACCAATTTTCCTAGATCAAGTAATGTTTCATCAAAATATCTACTGAGAACACCGATTTCATCACTTGAGACAATTGCAGATACGGCACTCAAATCGCCGGTTCTCGCTCTTTTCATCGACTCGAGCAAACGTTTAATATTGTCATTGAATTTTTTAGTGAATACCATGACGAGAACAAATGCGACTACAAGGGCAAGCAGCGATGCCAACACCAAAATGAGTATGAGACCGTTCAGATCCCCTTGAATCTCATCATAATAAAGTGTGGATACCACAGACCAACCCAGTTCGTCAAGTCTTGAGACAGCGGCATATTTCTTCTTGGTTTTGCCTTCCTCAACATACTCGTATTCAACACCTTTTTTCGTTGTATCTGCGATAGTGTCCTTAATTTCCTGAGTCACAAGCTCAGTTCCGAGTTTCGCGGAATCGGCGTGTGCCATGATGATATTGTTGGAATCCAAAATGATTGGATACCCTTTCTCACCAATTCGAATATCTTTTGTCTGATCGTTGAGTGTTGTCAGAGTAAGGTCTACTGATATGACACCTACAAATCGACCTGAATCGGAATATATTGGTTGGACAGCACTGACAAGCATTGCGCCAATCGTATCGTCAAAGTATGGATCCGTCCAGACGAATTCTCCCGCTTCCTTTGCGAGCAAATACCAATCTCTGGTTCTAGGATCGTAATCAGATGGCAGTTCATCATCCGGTTTCATAATCATACGTCCATCTTCAGTTCCCATATAAATAAACGCGATTCCAGGATTGTTTACCGCATAACTGTCCAGCACCTCAAGAAGCTCTGCTTCCACCTGTGGTGATGTCATAATGTCCATCACGACAGCTTGGTCGGCAATCGATCTGATGATGCCTTCAAAACCTGCCAAATAATTGGTTACTGAAATAGCAATCTGATCACTGAGATCCTCTGCGCTTGTGATTCGACTCTCGGTCATCACATTTGAAACTCGCACATAAGTGCCTATTCCAACTATCAATTGAGAAATCACCATTACTATAACAAAAATTATCAGAACCGTTCTACGGATACTGCGCTTCACTTTCATTTCTTGCATGTCCCTCGCCTCCCCATTTTAATGAATTGATACCCTGAATCTGTTTTTAACACCAACAACTATCATACCGGAAGATAAACATTTTTTAAAGACAATTTTTATTTTGTAATAATTGCCACCAGCAATCCCAAGGCAATGCTTCCGGCTACAAAAACAAAATTTTTGACTGCATTGATGAATGTTTCCGCTTTGACAGGTCGACTTGTAAATGCTACGGTCTGCTTGGTCACGGCGGGCATGGTCACAAAGACAATTGCACATGCGATCGGTAAAGTGTCAAATCCTATCCCAAAGGCAATAGACAGATATGACAGGCCGACCAGGATCTTATAGAGCGTCAAACTCTTTTCAAGCCCCATTGTGACTGGTAAAGTATACCTCTTGTTGATGAAATCCTCTTCTCTGTCACAGATGTTGTTGGCCAGCATGATGCCTGAAATGAGTGCAATAAGCGGCAGGCTGAGTATAAATAAAGGCAATAATAGCTCGATATCGACAAAAAGACTTAAAGTGCCACTCTGATATGATAATTCCAGTGGCCTGGCTGTATACGCATGGATATAAAATGACAATAGAGGAATAAGTCCACCCATGAACACTCCACTCATGAGTTCACCTAAAATGGTTCTAGAAATCGGAACCGGTCCAAATGAATAAACGACTCCAATGAAAAAAGCCATCGATCCAAGCAACAGCACCCATAAATCAGTGCGGAGCACCAAGACGATTCCAAAAATCGCGCCGAGAGACAACATGACCAATAAGGATGTTTTAGCAGCTTTCTCACTAAAATCACCTTTTCCAAGTGGATTGTGTTCCTGATAATGGTAGCCACTTCTGAGCACTGCACGTCTGAAGTCCATGTAGTGATTGAGTCCAGTAGTCGAAAGATCGATCATCAGCAGTGAAAAGAACATGAGCAGCAGGTTTGGAATGTCGATCGCTAGATCCATGTATACCGCAAATAGTGTCCCAATCAAAAATGGAAAGAAACTTGCCACTTTTGTCTGGATTTCTACGAATTTAAAAAAAGCTTTGATTTGATGCATGTGAATGCCCTCCTTTTTCATGTAATAATATACACCTTTTCACCCATTGACGCCACATTTTTATCATCTTATAATGAATTAATGGCAATTAAAAGGGAGGTTCAAATCATGCAAAGCATCAAATCTTATATCTGGATCACAATCGGCTCTCTATTTGTCGCATTTGGAATCAGCTTTTTCCTAATTCCAGCGGATTTGGCTACAGGAGGCATTACAGGACTAGCAATGGTCATCAACAAAGTCCTACCTGAAATCTCCATTGGAAACGCACTGCTGGTGCTGAACATAATACTTTTCATTGTCGGATTTCTGGCCATTGGAAAAGCATTTGGAGCAAAGACCATCTATGCGAGTTTTCTACTTACAGGAATCATCTACATCATTGATACCTTTGTCGTACTTGAAGGCCCTCTCGTAGATGATCTGCTGGTCAACCTGATTGTGGGCATACTGATATCGGGCATCGGTCTTGGAATCGTATTCAATCAAAACGCCTCAACTGGTGGAACCGATATAATCGCAAAGGTACTCAATAAGTTTTTCAGCATCGAAATCGGAAAATCTCTATTGATCGCCGATTTTGTTGTGGTTTCGCTCGCGGCATTCAGCTTCGGTATCGAACTGGCAATTTACGCATTCCTCGGCATCATATTCAACGGTCTCATCGTCGACAATGTCATCGAAGGTTTCAACCTTAAAATTTCTGTTTCAATCATATCGACAGAGTCTATCGTCATTCAAAAGTTCATCGTTGAACAGCTTGATCGGGGTGCAACCATTTATCTGGCCAAAGGGGCTTATACTCAAGCCAATAAGGAAATTGTCAATTCTGTCATGAACAAAAAAGAATTTGTCCGCCTTAAAAATTACATCAAGTCCATTGATCAAAATGCCTTCGTTATGACATCAAATGTCAGGGAAGTGCTCGGAGAGGGCTTTTTCAGCTAATTTGACCAAACAAAAAACACGTTTATGAGACGTGTTTTTTTCTTGCGATGATGATGCCTCCTACGGCGACCACAGCCAATATTCCCGCATATATGAAAATTGAATTGTCTGGTCCGTCGTTTTGGGAGAGTTCGAGTGTCTCACCTTTAATCAACACATCCGCTGTCGATAGGATCAAAGCAGACTGTGCGGGCACTATTGTAATGCCACCTTTGAGTTTCACCCCACCACCAATAGTGACCTGATCACGATTCAATAGTGTTTTGTAATCCGCTCCCGGCAAATTCACACCAAGATCACTGTCACCACCGTTAAAAAGAAGTAGCAACGTTTCGTCTTTATCCAGATCAGCATCTTTGTGGATCATATATGCGATCATTTGGTCTTCAATCTCTATCAGAGATTCCTCGGTATCATCGAAGAAAGTGATCCACTGCTCAACTTGCTGCTGAGTCTCAAGTCTCATAGCTGGATATGATTTTCGGAGTGAGATGAGTCCTTTGTAATACTCAAAAACTTCTTGATACTCAGCTTTTCTGTTCCAATCAAGTTGGTTGATGGCATCTGGAGATTTGTAA
Source organism: Bacillota bacterium (assembly GCA_024636005.1). Classification (GTDB taxonomy): domain Bacteria; phylum Bacillota; class Clostridia; order Peptostreptococcales; family Acidaminobacteraceae; genus Fusibacter_D. Next base: position 8,003 of record JAGXHV010000034.1, on the reverse strand, counting down.
CTGTTATGGTCTCCAGACTTGGTTCTCAGAAAATCCACTCCCGCATGAAGGAAAGGCATGCCTTGTGAGGTCATGACAATTGTATTGCTCAGTTTTTGCATCTGAGTACGTTCAGCATCAGTCGCCTCAGGATTTGTAACCAGAAATTTGTCCCAGAGCGTGAGGTTATCATGCGCTGAAACATAATTCACCGACTGTGATGGATGTGACGCCCACGGTTTTTCCGAATAATTCACCAGGTCATAATTGATCTGAGGATGAAAGACCGCGCCTACAATTCCGAATTTCACACTTTCTTCAAAACCTTCCGCACCGCCTGCAAATCCAGCCTCTTCGGCATTGAACACATGTCCTTTGATACCGTCACGCATTTCATCTGCAAACGCACCGATACGATCCACAGCCTGCATATTTGCTTTTATGAGTCTCTTACTGTCCGGTAATGTCGACGCGCCTCCGGTCCATCCTTCACCGTATAATATGATATCAGGATTAATAGCTCGGAGTTCAGATTCGATCCATTTCATGGTTTCAATGTCATGGACACCCATAAGGTCAAATCTGAATCCGTCCACGTGATACTCCATCACCCAGTGTTTCAGCGAATCCAAAATGAGCTTTCTCACCATGATGCGTTCTGATGCGGTCTCGTTGCCTGTACCTGAAGCATTGGAATACGCACCATTATCCATTCGATAATAATAATCTGGCATGATCAGCGTCAAATTGGAATCGCCACTGAGTGCGGTGTGATTGTACACCACATCCATGATCACCCCAATATTCTCATCATGAAGACCCTTGATCATCTGTTTTATCTCTATGATTCTGACCTCACCATTAAAAGGATCACTGGAATAGGATCCTTCTGGGACGTTATAGTTTTTAGGATCGTATCCCCAATTAAAGACATTGTCTTCAAGACTACTTTCATCGATACTGTTGAAATCATACATAGGGAGTATCTGGACATGAGTGACACCAAGTTCTTTCAGATGTGAAAGACCGGTTGGAACACCATCTTTCGTCTGAGTATCCTTTTCAACCACACCCAAATATTTTCCAGCATTTTCTATTCCCGACGAAGGATGAATTGACAAATCCCTGATATGCATTTCATAGACTATCATATCATTCATCTTTTTATACACAGGACCTTTGTCATCAAGCCATCCACTCGGAGCTGTTCTATCAAAATCCACAACCATGGAACGGTCACCGTTCACACCTGCACCCACTGCATAAGGATCATAAGTCTCCTTTGTGGTGCCATCTGTGGACACTGAATAAGTATAGTATACACCGTGAAGATCGCCTTCCTTGATGGAACTCCATACGCCTTTGCCACCTTTAATCATCGGAATGCTCTCGAGCAATGTTTCTCCCGCACCCGATTCGTATAGATTCAGTGTGATTTCATCTGCCACTGGCGACCAAACTTTGAATTCAGTGGACTCTTCTGAATAAATCGCTCCAAGCTTCCCATCGTATCCAAACTCACTTTCAAAAGCTTCCGAATCATAGAGCCCTGCCAGATCGATTCCCACCGGCACATAGTCTTGAAATACGGTTTGATATTTGTTCCCTATGATTACAGCTTCCTTTAGCAGCACCACAAAATTCTGAGCCATAGCTCCCCCTCCGGCGCTTATGGCCGCAGGCTCAATGGCGTTACCCTCCTGATCTGAAATGGTAAATTCGCTTCTCATCTGAGCGATTTCTATCGGTTTGGAGCTCGTTAGTTTAAGTGTCTTTTCATCTATGAAAGACGCTGCGAGAAATTTTGGTGAGAGATCGATTTCATTTTCGTCAAAATAGATGGTCTCACTTCCTTGAATTAAATAAAATTCGAGATTGCCTTCCTCATCGATCCGGCTTGTAGGAACAAATCGATCTGAATCAACATCCTTTGCTTCCCATTCCCCTTTTCTGACTATGAATCCTATTTCCTCGATATCGGCTATATCCTCTATCTTCACTCTAGCCACTTTGCCGAACTCATCTTCATCACTGAATTCATAGGCAGCCCCATTTTGCCCGCTTGGCCAGATCCACACGTTCCAGCCCTCATAATTACCATCGAAACGGTGGTAGTGAATGATCATCTCGGTCTGGTCAGCAGCAAAGCTATGAATCGGAACTGATGTCACCAAAAGGATCAGCAGCAACAACATACTTATCTTTTTTTTCATTCCCTTCTCCCCCCACGTGCAATCGGTTGCGCATTTATTGTTTCAATTATACCAAATTTGTCACATTTACTCAATTGAACATTTCAATTTGTGGTAAAATAGTAATAGACCATCAAGAGGAGGCCAACTATGTTAAAAATCATTGCAACAAATCTACTCGGTTATGATCTTTTGATTATAATGGTGGCGTTGATCAATGGCTTTTATATCTATCCACGCGCCAAACGCTCCAGTATCCAGTTAAGAGACCATCTTCAACCAAAGGTCTACGTTCCCATTGATCTTCTAATGGAAAGGATACGTGGCAAGAACGATAAGAAAATGGATCTCAATGCCATGAAAAGCATGCGTTCTGATGAGATTCACTTCTACAGTATTTTCACTTCTATCAACAGCGCTTTTCCAATGCTCGGTATGCTTGGAACAATCATCTCGCTGCTTGGCATGCTCGATCTATCACAACAGGAAGTCGCACTCAATTTTACAGTGGCACTCACATCGACCCTTTGGGGACTGATTTTCGCACTCGTCTTCAAAGCCATAGACGCTGCACTCGGTCCAATCGTCGAGCAAAATCAGGAGAACCTCAAATTGATTCTAGAAAGATTGGATCAAGTGAGTCGAATTGAGGACGCTCATGCATAAGAACAATTGGATGGATTTCACACCTCTGATTGATGTATTTCTCATTTTATTATTTGTCATACTGTTGAATTCACAAATCGAGACAAAGAATCAATCGGAGGCATATGACACCTCCATCGAAAACTATCAAAGTCAGATCAACGCCCTGGAAGTGAAACTTGAAGCTATAGAGTCCACTACACCTGTTTCCGAAATCGAACCATTCGATTTGGTCAAATACGGTTTTCTTGAAGATAAAATCAACGTTCTGGACGTTTCGCTGAGAACCACAGGCAACCGTCTATGGATCAACGATAAACCAACAGATCTCTACTTGTTATATACAGATCAAAGCACCCCTGATGCAAGGATTGCTCAAAAGAGTCGCATAAAAAAGACCTTGATGGATGAACTGCAAGCCGACAAAGTATCCAACATCATGACGCTGTTCACTCTTGAAGAGGATGGCAATGTGTATCGCTACGCATACCTACTGGTTTCTGAAAGCATTACCGAATTGATTCAGGAACTTGGCATCGATCAGACATTCTTCCTCCCCAAACCATAAATAGAAAGGTGGTTACCATGAGCTTCTCAGACAATAAAAAAAAGAAACGACGATGGTTCAAAAGCATATTGATTCTTATACTTCTAATTCTAGTGCTCATCTTGCTTGATGGAAGGTTCGGCCTTGGAGATGGACTTTTTCTGAATTCACCTTCGGATGCACCCGATACTGAAAATCCAGAAACAGTCAGCAGTACCGAGTCCACCATATTGATCAATGACAACAACATCATATACGAAAATGAAAGCATTCTGATGGTGACACTGGAGTCCATCATCACAGATGCACCAGAAGATCATTTGTTCATTCTTGTGGATGAGATGGCCAATAATTCGCTGTTTGAATCCGTTGAAAAACTGTTAAAAGATTCAGGTCATATGTATACTGTCGAATAATTTTAAAAAACAGCCCTCTCAATTTGAAAGGGCTGTTTTTATTTGTTTGTTGTTTGATCCACTCAAACTACATCATGAAATTATTTTTTACAAGTGCCGATACAAAATAGGTCATAAAACCAAACATATAAATATAGATCTCAAAGCCTAAAAACAGGCTGTAGTTCAGTGCTTGACTCGTATAATAAGGATGCTCCCTACGCCAAAGATAAAGCATCCAAAGCGCATATGCGGACGTTGCAAGAGGCAACACTGTCATGACCACAGGGTTACCGAACAAAAATGGATATATGTGTCCATAAAACAGAAAATCTGAGTTGTCTATAGCTGTGATATAGAATTTGAATCCAATAGTAAACAGAATCAAAGCATAATAAACTTGTTGTCTTTTGCGCTCATCATCAAATGGTGCAAATCTTTGATATAAAAGAGCTAATACTGTGACCAATACGATTACCCAAAGGATTGGTGAAATCTTGGTAATCAGGGTCACAAGTCCAAAAAATACATTATTCGCAAATGCGACGACCGATGCGAGAATCAGCATGACATAGTCTGTCTTGTGCATTTGTTTGGCATAACTGATCCACTCTGAGCCTTCACCTGCCAAATAAATATTTGTGGTTTGACCCACTTTATCCGCCCAAAGCAGTACAGGTCCATTTGGTGTTTCAAAATAGTGATAACCAACAGGATAATTTCTGGTGATCGTGAGTCTGGAATTTTCAATCATGATATCCCCATCGCGCGAATACTGGGAGATATTTGTGAATTGTCCACCACGTGTCTGAGGGTATCTCGAGAGTCCTTTATTGATATGATCCAGGGTTTGAAGTGCACCGAGCACATAACTGACTTGATTGTCCTCAACGCTTGTAATGATTGGATCAAGATCGGTTCTCACATGATAGAAGGGTCTGAATGATAATTCCTTCGAAGTGCTCTCATCAAGTTGCCATATGCCCATGACCGTCGGTGTGCCCGGTGACAAATGATCAAATAAACTGCTTGCTATGGTGATTACGCCATTCTCGATATAAATGTCTTTGTAATATCCATAAGCTTTCTGCTCGGCGACTGTAGTCGCATCAATGACTTCCATGACGCCATCCGATATTTTGACAAACCTGCCACCATCTTCGGCATTGAGTGCCGCCACAATACTTTTGTCTGAGACTTCAAGTGTAAGGCTTTTCAAATTCACATAGGCATCAACTGTATTTATGAGTTCCAGTCCGTCGTAGATTTCAGTAATCTCGTCATCCCCTACGATTAAAAACTCTCCTGATGCTGAAAAATGTTCGGAATGTTCAGATACGATTTGTCTGTCTATGACTTCCATTGTGGAAGCATCCACCGTGAGACGTTCCAGTTTTTTTCTGTCACTCAAATAGATGTAGTAGCCCGCGTCCACGTTTTCTATTTCAATCACTCTCAACTTGTCGAGTTCATCATGCACAAACAGTTTTTCATCAATTATTCGACCATACCAATCCAGTTTATGTAGTTTTATACCTTCTTTATCTATATGAGTGAGTATAAACCCAGTTTGATCATAATTGATGTTGATGTCAATTTTTCTGTAATCCGAAGTCAGTCCTGTTACGCTTTCCACACCTATTGACCATGATGGTGAGGGTTGCTTTTCTTCTATTGTTTTCTCTGACCATGTAAAGGCCACGAGCATAATTATCGTTGCAAGAATAAACCAAAATTTCCAAGACATGATCCATAGTACTTTTTTCTCTTTTTTCATATGATCCCCCATCACCATTGAAACTTTGATGTAAAATGACTCTTGTTATTTCTACAAAAATCCTTTATAATAACTAAGGACATGCCGTCGTAGCTCAGCAGGTAGAGCAACGCCATGGTAAGGCGTAGGTCAAGAGTTCGAATCTCTCCGTCGGCTCCATTCTTAAAACACTTTCGATTCACATTGAAGGTGTTTTTTTAATTTTAGTTTAAAACCATTAAATCGAACTTACCAAGTTATTAACATTTACTTAAATATCATTTTATAAGAAACCCCAGGATGGCATGATTTGTGCCAACCTGGGGTTTGTTTTAACTTAAATCGATTAGAATATGATCCACGTCAACAGTGCAAAGAGTGCAAATATTCCAATCAAAACCGGAAGCATGGTCATTGACGCCGCAATGAACAGCGCTAGAAAATCCCCTTTTTCAAGTTCGACATCCGCTTTGTCAGGATCAAGTTCCTTTTTTCTTAGAACATCTTTGACTTTTTGAAACATGGTAACCTCTTTCCAACGATTCTTTCGTTTATCATTTTACTAGTATTATATCAGTTTAAATTTCTCCTGCAAAGTGGCAAGCCGCGAAATGTCTTGGGCCCACTTCTTTGTTCGGTGGTATGAGCTCTCTACAGATGTCTTTCGCATATGGACATCTTGTATGGAACTTACAGCCCTCCGGCAAATTCACGTTGCTCGGAATCTCGCCGATGATCGGTTCCATCTTCTTGATCCTGTTCGGATTCGGTACCGGAATCGCCGATAAAAGTGCTCTGGTGTAAGGATGTGATGGATTGTTATAAAGGTCCTTCTTATCTGCCATCTCAGCCATCGATCCAAGGTACATGACACCGATTCTATCACTGATGTGCTTTACGACGCTCAGGTCATGTGATATGAAAAGATATGAGAGACCCATCTTCTCCTGAAGATCCATCATAAGGTTCAGAACTTGAGACTGAATGGACACATCAAGTGCCGATACAGGCTCATCAGCGACCACAAAATCGGGATTGAGAGCAAGGGCTCTTGCGATGCCGATTCTTTGTCTCTGTCCACCTGAGAACTGGTGTGGGTATCTGTAGGCATGGTATGCTGAAAGTCCGCACATTTCTATGACTTCTGTCACTTTATCCGCAAGGTCCTGACCCTTTTTAGCCAGACCATGTGCAAGCATCGCTTCACCGACAAGGTTCATGACGTTGATTCTCGGATTGAGTGATGAATAAGGATCCTGGAATATGAGTTGCATCTGTTGTCTGAGGTGCTTAAGATCGTTGCCTCTGAGACCAGAGATGTCTTTGCCATTGAAGATGATTTCACCTTCAGTTGGCTCGTACAGTCTAACGATGGTTCTTCCGAGTGTGGACTTACCACAGCCCGACTCACCAACAAGCCCTATGGTCTCGCCTCTGAGGACATCAAACGATACACCGTCAACCGCTTTGACATTTGCAATTGTCTTTTGAGCGAATCCGCCTTTGATTGGGAAATATTTTTTTATGTCTCTGACTTCAAGAATTTTATCATTCATCTATTTCCCCTCCTTCTGGCTGTATAAGAAACATTTTGTGATGTGATTGTCACCGACGTTATAATCCTCAGGTTGTTCAACGAGACATCTGTCCATAACGTGCTTGCAACGAGGTGCAAAATAGCATCCTTTTGGAAGATAGAACGGATTAGGAACAATGCCTTCTATACTGTTAAGTCTCTCTCTGTCCTCGTCCAGGTTCGGAATGGATTCTAGAAGTCCCACTGTGTAAGGATGTTTCGGATTGTCAAATATGTCGATTGCCGATGCAGATTCCACGATTTTACCCGAGTACATGACCAGAACATGAGACGCCATTTGCGCGACGACGCCAAGGTCGTGAGTTATGAGCATGATCGATGTGTTCGTCTTCTTTTGAAGGTCGTTCATCAGCGACAGAATCTGTGCCTGAATGGTCACATCCAGTGCTGTTGTCGGTTCATCCGCTATGAGTATTTTAGGGTTACATGCAAGTGCCATGGCGATCATGACCCTTTGGCGCATTCCGCCTGAAAGCTGATGCGGATAATCTCTTACGATTTTTTCCGCTCTAGGAATTCCTACAAGTTGTAAAAGTTCAACTGCTCTATTGTGTGCTTCTTTTTTGGACATGTTTTGATGAAGAATCAATGATTCTCCAATTTGCTCGCCCACTCTGAATACAGGATTGAGTGACGTCATAGGCTCCTGGAAGATCATCGAAATCTCGTTGCCTCTGTACGTTCTCATCTTCTTGTCAGAGATACCGACGAGTTCCTCGCCGTTGAACTTGATGGAGCCCGTCACAATTCTACCCGGCTTCTCTATGAGGTTGAGGATGCTCATTGCAGTGATGCTTTTACCACAGCCTGACTCTCCAACGATTCCGAGGGTTTCACCTTCTCTTAATACAAATGAGTTTCCGTCAACAGCCTTGACCACACCTTTATCCGT
>JAGXHV010000165.1 GCA_024636005.1 Bacillota bacterium | reverse complement strand
CATCCGTGCTGTGTTCTCCACGGCCAAAGCCAGTCATGCTGTATATCATTCATACCTCCACGTTCATAACATCATTAAATTATAACATACATTCCTGCAAATATACAACCTACTTTACCTGGTTAATCCGTGTCTAAATCTTTAAATTCCGCCACATTAGTGGTATACTTTTAAATTATGACCATAATATAATATACGGGAGGCCCTATGTCATTTGACGGACTGCTGATGCACCAACTCATCAATGAACTTGAAACAAAATTGGTGGGTGGCCGCATTGATAAAATTCATCAACCAGAAAAGGATGAACTCACAATACAAATCAGAAATCAAAGTACCCATTATAATTTATTTGTATCTGTTGATGCCTCCATTCCTTATTTCACTTTGACTTCTCAGAAAAAGGAAAACCCTAATACACCACCGATGTTTTGTATGCTCATGAGAAAACACCTGGTAGGAGGTAAGATTTTGAGCATCAAACAACATGCTTTTGAGCGTGTTCTGATCATTGAAATCGAATCCAGAAACGAACTTGGGGATTTCGAGGCAAAAAAACTCTATGTGGAGATCATGGGCAAACATTCCAACATCATCCTCACCAAAGCTGATGACATCATTGTGGAGAGTATAAAACGAATCACTCCAGATATGAGCCGTGTTAGAAGCGTTTTGCCCGGACTAGAATACGAACTCATACCAACCACAAAGAAAATGCCAAATGAAAACTGGATGGAACAACTTAGGGAGATGAAAGAGACAACACCTCTTTATAAAGCCATATACGGTACACTTCTAGGTTTCAGTCCTCTCATTTCCAATTATTTGTTAAGAAAAATTGGAGCTCCAAATGATTTGACTCTAGAAAAAACTGATCAAGATACATTTATAAAACTGGAAAGTGCTGTTGACGCACTCTATAAACTGGTACTGGCTAGTCAATCCAATGGCTACGTTTTCAACGATAAAGATTCCCATCATCGCTACTTTTACTTTTTAGAAGATGCCTATGACGAAATGGATCCTGCCAGATACGAGTTTATCAGCGAGGCTATTGATGCGTTTTATGCACAGAGCAATAAAAACCTGAAAATTCACCAACGAACTGTCAATCTGAAAAAGAATATATCACAGCGTATCGAGCGCTCAAGAACCAAACTTGGAAAACTGGAACTTGAACTGTTTAATGCGGAAAACTCTGATCATTATAAAGTATGCGGAGAGATGATTCTTGCCAATATTCATAATATGGTGAAGGGTACCAATAGCATTGAAGTTATGAATTATTATTTGGATCCTCCTGAAACCATAACCATCGACCTTGATGTCAGACTGGATCCTTCGCAAAATGCCCAGAAGTATTTCAAGAAATACAACAAAGCAAAGATAGCACTGCATGAGCTCAAAATTCAAATCAACGAGACCTTGAATGAAATTGAATATCTAGAAAATATATTGACGCACCTCAACAACAGTGAAGACAGCAAAACAATTGAAGAAATCCGAGAAGAACTCGCGGACCAGGGTATTATCAAGAACAGAAATATCGTCAAAGGTAAGAAAAGTAATAAAAAACAGGATTTCAAGCATTTTAAGTCCACAGGAGGCTTTGAGATTCTCGTAGGCAAAAGCAACACACAAAATGATCAACTGACTACCAAAGTAGCATCCAACAAGGACATTTGGCTTCATACAAAAACCATTCCAGGTTCACATGTCATAATCAGAACTGAAGGTCAGGAGGTTGATGATGCAACACTTGAAGAAGCCGCATTGATCTCAGCATACTACTCAAAAGCCCGTGAATCCAGCAACGTACCAGTGGATTACACATTGGTCAAACACGTTACAAAACCCAGTGGTGCCAAACCAGGTATGGTAATTTACGTTCAATATAAGACTATTTTTGTCACTCCTGATTATGAAAAAGTCAAAGCTTTAATCAGAAAGGAATAACTTTCATGCGAAAAGGTTACGGAATTCTCATCATTGCACTTGGAGTCATTGCAATAATACTCAACCTTTATGAACCATTGCAAGAAACCTCAAAGATTCATATTGGAATGCTATATTCCAGTGAAATAGATGCTCATGAAGGAATCAAGTTTTATGACAACTCATCAGAATTGATCGCTTTGGCTAAAGACGGTGAGTTTGATGCTGTTTTGCTCAATGGACTGGAATACATCAAAAATTACAATCAACTTTTTGAGTACACTGCCCTTTCAGTATATCCTGAAGAATATGGCATAGTCTATTTTAATGAGCCTGTTGGCAATGTACCGAAAATTGCCATTACCGATCGTTTGGTCGCTGAATATTTCATAGAAAAAACCAAGTGGATTACTTACGACATCATAGAATACCACTCTGAAAAAGAAGCTTACAACGCACTCAACGAAGGTTTTGTGGATTATGCTGTACTTAGAACACCTTATTTTAATCAAAGCCTCTTAAGCGGTTCAAAACTAGTGAAGGTAAATGTTGATGAGAATTTGACTGATCACTTGGTATTGATTCATAATCGATTTAAGAGTGAAACAGATGTATGGACGCTTAATTCCTTTCAAAATTCTTTAAACATTCAATCCCTTGGCATACCTGATGAAGATGCATTGATTGAATCCATAAGATGGCTATATTCAAAAAACTACATCGCTACAAGATACTATTATAAAGATTTAGTGGATATCCTCAATTGAAACAGTTCCACAAAGGTCGAACTTTGTTAATATTCTATTCATAATTATAGGCTATACTCTTAGATATAGACGCTCACATACTCTTAAAATATTCAAGGTTGGTGGAAAATGTCATCAGATAATAAACTTAACGCATTTCAATTCATTGGTCTTTTCATGTCAATAATTGGTTTGATTTTTATAGCATTCCCTACAATTGTCGGTGTACTGGCAGTACGAATTCTTACAATGATATTCATATTGATCGGATTTTATGGTCTGACTTTTGCGTTTTTCATCAAAAGCAAGTTGACTATAATCACCAGCATTTTAACATTGTTAGTCGGTGTTTATGCATTCATCAATCCTGATCAAGTTTTGTTCATGATAGGTGTGGCCTGTGTTTTAAGTGCACTTAATGGCATCATACTGTATTTGAAAGGACAAAAAAAGCAAGATGAAAAAGCAATCATCTCCTCGGTTATACTTTTGCTTTTAGGCGTATTTTCTATCCTTAATTCAAAAGCGGCACTCGCCACCGTGGTATTGATTTTAGGCATCATTATAGTCATCATTGGTATGATCGTCTTCTTTCTTGGCAAACAACTTTTATTCAGAAAAGCCAAACAATATCAGCACTATACGACCGATGAGGAACATTCAGGTAGCAAGGTGATTGTGAATATCGATTCAGATGATATCGAAGAAATTGATTATAAAGATGTGAATTGAAAATTGAATTTAGATTATAGGCACCGATCTCTTGGATCGGTGTTTGTTTTTTTGTTCAAGGCAAAATTATACGTGTCAAAATTCAATTAAAGTGTTAAAATAACAAATATAGTTATAAGAATATTCTGTTATTAATACTAGAGATATGTGAGGAGAATCATCTATGAACAAACTTTCGTTATCCTTAAGGACATTTGCTCTTACACTTTTTTTAACCGCAATCATCATAGCATTAATTTTATCAAACCAATCTACGGTTGTAGTTATTACCGGTCTTATTATCGCATTAATCATTGAAAGCCTGTATTTGCGGATGTTGTTAAAAAAACAGATTGAATATGTAGATACATATTTCAATCGGATGGGATCCGGAGATGTTACCGCCAAACTGGATTCAAGAGTTTGTAGTGATTTTCACAGTCTTGCACAAACGGTTCAAAGCAATAACAAAAACACCAAATTGATTGTAGGAAAAATGCTTTCCACATCTGAAAAATTACTCAACCTGATTGAGATTCTCAAAAAATCAGGTGACGAAATGGCCTCCTCTTTCGTTCAAGTCTCTCATAATATCAATGAAATAACAGAAGCACTGGACAACATGGCAAAAGACACACTCGACATGCAAAATGACGCTTATCAAATGATGGACGACATGAATGCGGTAACCGACAATGCCACTAAAACAGAATCCTTGTCCTCAGTAATGAAAAGCAATCTTGACACCACCAATTCAAACACAGGTGAATTGATTCAAAGAATGAAAAAAAGCTCAAGCCAAAACAGTCTGATCTCAGATGATATCAAATCTCTTTCAGATGATATGACGAGTATCATGGATATAGTCAAAATCATCAGTGACATATCGGACAAAACAAATTTGCTTGCACTCAACGCTTCCATCGAAGCAGCTAGAGCTGGTGAGGCAGGTCGTGGATTTGCAGTTGTTGCGGAAGAAGTTCGCAAATTGGCCGAGCAATCAAATGATTCTTCTGAAAAAATCAGTCAAATCATTCATTCCGTTGTTACAAAAACTGAAAGCATTGCTGATAAAATGTTTAAGGAAGTTAATCAATCCGATGACAATGTCACTTACGCCGACCAGTCCAACAATTTTCTCAAGGAAAGTTTCAATTCAGTCAATGCCACACTTGAAATGGTCAGGGAAATCCTAAATCGTGCCAACAAACAAAAGAGAACAACCGAAGCGGTTTATGAACTGATCAAGAATATTTCAAACGAGAGCCAGGAAGTCACTGCGAACATTGAAGAGACCTCTTCACTCACAGAAATTCAGCTCAACAGCTTAAATGACATCACTGCATCCATACACCATTTGCACAGTATCTCAAACCAATTGGCGGACAATGCTGAACAATATAAGAAAGGCTTGACAGTAGGCAAAGAAATTTCCGAAAAAGTGGACAAATCACTTATTTATCTAAAGCAAAATGTCAGTCAGATCTCGGATACACCAATTGAGCGGATCAGCCAAAGCGTCCTGAAGAAAATCAAAGACAGTTCACCTGATTATGAACTGGTCGCACTGATGAACAACAAAGGGATTGCCTTAGAATTTTCTCAAGATGTCGGAGAAAAAAACATTGACGTCTCACACAGACCGTTTTATAAGCAAACGATTCTAGGTGCAGACTATAAGTCCGAGCCTTACATTTCCTCCATAACCAATGAATATTGTATCACAGTATCTACTCCGGTAAGATCTGATAATAAAATCATAGGAGTAATTTCTCTGGATATCACTCTATAACTTATTAACTACAAAACAATCCCCGATAAGCGTTTAGTCTCTGCTTATCGGGGATTTTAATTAATATCAGCTTATTATTTTTGATAAATACTCACTTCATTGACATCGTCCATCTCTTCCAGCTTGACTTTGACGATTTCTTTACTGGAAGTCGGGACATTTTTACCGACGAAGTCCGGTCT
>JAGXHV010000164.1 GCA_024636005.1 Bacillota bacterium | reverse complement strand
AATGTGATATCAAATCCGCTGGTTTCCTTTGGCCATGTGATTGGCAGTTTACCAGTGAACGGCATTTTTCCATAGAGCACATCTGTGATGCCAAGTGCCTCAGTACCAGGTAAAAAGCTCATGACAACAGCATCCCAGTCTTTCAAATGCTCCTCAATCACTAAAGGTCTACCTGCCACAATCAACGTCACTACAGGTTTTCCATAAGTCTTTGCCAGTTCCACGGCTTGCAAATTTAAATCTAGTGAAAGTGGACCTGTTATTGACGCATCATCCGTATCTCCAAACATCTCTGCATAGGGCTTTTCACCAATGACGAGTACGATCACATCTGCACCTGAAGGACTGTCGACCACAAAATCGCTCGTCTGCTTAAAAGCATCCAATATACTGTCTCCCCATAAGAACTGTTCCGTCATGGTACCCTGCCACTCGAGAGTCCACCCACCACTTTGTATCCCGATATTGTCAGAAGCCGGTCCCATGACGTAAATGCGTTGATCTTCCTTAAGAGGTAAAACGCTCTCATTCTTAAGCAGTACTTGGGATTTGGCGACAGCTTCTCTTGCAGTTGTAATCGCGAAATTCGACCCCAATTTATAATCGGACGCTTCTGGCTCGTCATCTAGTAGACCTGCCTTTTGTTTCATATCAAGAATCCTTGAAACCGCTTCGTTGATTCTCTCTTCTGTGATTCTTCCATCACGTACAGCGTTAATCAGCGCATTATAGACTTCTTCGCCATTATAGGGTTGCATCAACAAATCAATGCCAGCATTAACAGCTTTGACGACCTGATCCTCGAGAATTCCAGGGAGTGCATGGGTGCCTTCCCAATCGGAAATCACAACGCCACCAAAGTTCATCTCGTCCCTTAGCACCGTCGTCAAAAGAGACTCATTGCCATGCATCTTTTCTCCACCTATACTGCTGAATGACACCATGATCGCATCTACACCAGCATCTATGGCAGACTGATAAACGGGGCCGTAAACAGCCATCATCTCATCAAGCGGTATGGCCACATTGCCTCGATCGATTAGATTTTCACCTTCTCCGGTTCCATACTCAACATAACCATCTCCTATGAAATGTTTTGCTGTGGCAATGATTCCTGCCCCTCTGAGTCCTTCAATATATGAAGTGCCGAGTTTCGAAACGAGCTCAGGATCTTCACTATAGCCTTCATAGGTTCTGCCCCATCTTTTGTCTTTGATCACCGATACGGCTGGAGCAAAATTCATGTGAGCGCCAATCACCTGCATCTCTTCAGCAGTTGCCTGCCCTATTTTGCGAAGGAGTTCGGAATCATTTGCGGCACCTAGACCGATATTGTGTGGGAAAATGGTTGCCATGGGCACATTATTGTTGCCGTGAACAGCATCAATGCCGTAAATGACCGGTATGCCACTGAGTGAACCGGCGGAGGCTTCCTCGTATTCATCCATCATTTCATTCCAAGCGCTGATCGATCCATTTCCAGGCACGCTGCCTCCTCCACTTAAAACAGAACCGATGTTAAGCGCTTCGATTCTCGATAACGACAACCCAGACCGTTCCACCTGAATCATTTGGCCAACTTTTTCTTCAAGCATCAAATCATTCAAAGTTTTCATAGTATTGCCAGTGGGAACCCCATCTGCTGAACAACCGCTCAAAATAAACAGAATTGTAACCATCACAAGGATTAAACGTTTCATTTGACTTCTCCAAGGATTGTGTCGATTTTAGTCAGTTCTTCATCTGAAAAGTCCAAATTATTGATCGCCTTTACATTCTGAAGAATTTGCTCAGGTCTACTGGCTCCCATCAGTGCAGAAGTCACCCTTGAATCTCTTAAAACCCAAGCGATGGCAAACTGTGAAAGCGTCTGATTTCTCTGATCAGCCAGCACTTTCAGTTCATGAAGCTGACGAATTCTTTGCTCAGTCAAATCCCCTTTGTTCAGCCATTCGCAGTGCTCCTTCTCGATTCTCGATGTTTTGGGAATGCCCTTCAGGTATTTGTCAGTGAGCAGACCTTGCGATAAAACCTGGTAGGTCAAAGTTCCAGCACCAACTTGCTCTTGAATGTCCAGCAAACCATCTTGCTCGAGATTTCTGTTGAACATGGAATAGCTTGGCTGTGACACCACATAAGGCACATTATATTTCTCCATAAACGGGATGGCTTTTTCTGTCTCGGCTTTAGAATAATTGGACAATCCCACATAAAGTGCTTTTCCGGACTTGACCAAATCCCCTAGTGCCATGACGGTTTCTTCCATATCCGTTTCTGGATCGGGGCGATGATGATAAAAAATGTCCACATAATCCAGTTTGAGACGTCTCAGGCTTTGGTCCAGACTTGAAAACAGATACTTTCTGCTTCCACCGTCACCATAAGGACCTGGCCACATGCCATAGCCCGCTTTTGTTGAGATGATGAGTTCATCACGATGATTGCTCAATTGCTCAGTGAGTATTCTTCCAAAAGTAGACTCCGCACTCCCGGGTGCAGGACCGTAATTGTTCGCTAAATCGAAATGGGTGATGCCCAAGTCGAAAGCTGTCAATATCATCTGTTTTGAATTGTCATAGCTGTCCACATCGCCATAGCCATACCATAGCCCAAGTGAGATTAATGGCAGTTTCAATCCTGATTTTCCAAGTCTTCTAAATTCCATGTTCTCATATCGATCATTATTCATAGTTAATTTCCACCTCTACTTTGTCATAAAATCTAATTCTCAGTGTGACTCCAAAAAGAAAAGAAGTTTACGAAATCGATTTCTTAATTGGGTCAAATAAAAAGCTGATTCCTCAGCTTTTAGATTTTTTACTACTCTTATTTTATCAATAACAATGAAAAAACGCAACTTGATAAACTACTATTTATTAAAAGAGCCTCAACTATTATTCTAACATGAACGCCATGGCGTCACTAAGCTTCTCAGTCAAATCCTTTGGACAAACATGACCTACACCTTCATTGATTGCGTATTTATACTTTACCCCAGTATCATCAAAAACCTTTAGCATGTCCTCAACACTCGCTTCAAGGTCAAGTTCACCTTCTAAAATGACTCCCTTAACCCCTCGTTTCGAAGCAACTTCTGCTTTTTCCATAGAATAATAATTGCTCACTGTACCAGGACAAAGTGAAATAAATCCTTTGAGTGGTATGACATCACCCAAGGCAAATTCAACAGAAATCATTGCGCCGCCAGAAAAACCGCCTACATACATTTGACTCGTATCAATGGAGTATTGCTTTGAAACTTCACTGAAACACTGTAAAATATCTTTTCTCGCTGTGTCCACATCTCTGTTCCACTGAAATCCCCCATGGCAATAAACCTGTGATGATTGGACATACACAGTTATAAAGTCAAGTTCCTCAAACACTTCCGGTATCCAGTAATGAGATATGTTATGTATATTTCCATCCGCACCATCTCCGTGTAAAACAAAGAAAACCGGATATTCTCTAGCGCTTGAATATTCACTTGGAAGACATACCTTATACTCCATCTTTGCTGATTCTTGAGCGCTTTCAATGAGAAGTTTATTCTGATCCATTAGTTCTTCAAGTCCCTCGGGTTCCATATTGAGCAGAGCTCTTGTAATCCAATCACCACAAGCATATCCCGTGGTGATCAGTTGCTTCACCACATCATAAAATTCGTCCATTTTCCCGCTTATGCGATATAGAGATCCAATATTGCTCGTAATCAAAAAATAATGCTCTTCATAATCCTCTTTCGAAAGTACATCTGATGCATTTAAAAACAAATTTAAAACATCATCATATTTTCCTTGAGCAAAAAGATCGTCTCCATATCTATCGAAGTCCACAAAATTTTCAAATTTTATTTCCATCCACCCCTTATGTTCTATCATTCTTCAGCCACTTTAGGGTATCGGAAAAATCTGCATCGTCAGTCACAATGCCCATTTGACGCGCTACTTCCACTGCAAATTCCGCATAAGCCTGACCTTGACCTGTGATGAATGGACCATCGACCACTACGTGTTCGTCATTCACAAGAAGCGCTTTCTCATACATGGATTTGGATTCATCCGTTTCAGAAATGCCACTGGTGCTGCCTGTACAACGTCTGCCGTCCATCAATCCAAGTGCTGTCAAAAGAACAGCTCCACCACAGATGCCTGCTACCTTACCGCCACCTTCGACCACTTTTTCAATAAAACCTTTTAGCTTCATGTTTTCATACATTGATCTTGAGTCGCCACCTGGAATCAACAACAAATCAATTTTTGAAGGATCTACGTCTTCAATAGTGTTGTCGTTACAATACCATTGCATTTCCTCTCCTAGATAATTACGCTTTTCAAGTGCAACGGTGGACACTTTAGTTTTGCCCCTCATTACCAGCAATGCCAACACAATTTCAAATTCTGCAAATTCATCATAGTAAAATACAGTTACATTCTTCATTTTTATCACCTCACTCCCATATTAACAGCAAAACCCCGACACATACCTGTCAGGGTTTCAAATAATTTTTTCTCAAATGTTGTATTCTTTCTCTAATGGTCTCTATATATGACTCAGGTTCTAGCACCCTCACTTTGTTTGGATTTCTCATGGCCAGTTCCAATACGACATCTTTATGAGCATATAACTTGAGTGTCAATGGTTCATCATAGATAATTTTATGACCATTCATAATGGCATCCTGTAATACCAATCGGTAAAGATCTTTATCCATTTCTACCGTACATCCAGCTTCCAGTGCAGATTTCTCCGCTTCTATAAAAGGCAGACATTTCTCAGCTTCACTTCTTAGTGAAGTCAATTCTATAGAATGGATCCGGTCCAACCGAAACATTCTTTTTGACAATCTTAAATGACAATATGCGACCAAATACCATCCACCGAGGTCATACTCCAATCGGAATGGTGAAACCAATCGCTCTTTAATTTCATTGGCCAGCGGGGTAAAATAGGTGATGCGAAGTTTACATTTCTGCTTAAAACTTTGAATCAGCACTTCTAACAAATAATCTGGATAAGAGGTGGGATAGATATTCCCCGTATAAAAGACACAATGGTCTAAAAAAACACTGGCATTCTGACCCCTTTGTGAAAGCAAAGCGTTTTTGAGCTTCAAAGACAGCATCTCATGAGTCAATCCACTCCCTGGCACTTGTATCTCTTTCCCTACCATCAATGAGAGCATCAGAAGATTCAATTCCTCATCTGTCAATTGGACTGTTGGTAAAAAATAGTCATCATCAATCTCATAGCCTCCACCTACCCCTTCATAGGATATGATAGGAACATTGATTTGTCCGAGAGCATCAATATCTCTATAAACGGTGCGCAAGCTGACTTCAAAGAAATCAGCAATTTCTCGAGCACTGATTTTTTTTCGCTCTTTGATCAAATAAATAATGCCATTAAGACGCTCTATTTTTTTCATACATAGCCTGCCTTTGTTCTCTTTCCTAAGTTTAATTGGTTTCAAAAAAAAGTTTTAGCGTGGACAGCACCAGTCTTACATCCTCTTTCGATATCACCAGTGGCGGTTGAAACGCCAAGACATTTCTATCTCTACCATTTTTACCGATAATGACACCGTTTTCCAGTGCGAACTCCAGGACTTGATCAACCAGTTCAGGAAGAGGACTTCCATCCTCTGAAGCCAGCTCCATTCCAAGCATTAGTCCAATGCCTCTAACTTGTCCGATTTTGTCAGGATGATTCACTTGTATTTCAAGCAGTCCATCTTTCAGCATTTTGCCTAGTTCTTCGGAACGTTCACAGAGTTTGTTTTCTTTAATATAATCCAAAACTGCCATTGCAGTAGCCGAACATACCGGATTGCCACCAAGAGTCGAAGCAGATGGTCTGTTGAACTTCATCCCTATTTCGTCCGTTGTCGATGCAGCCGATATCGGCATTCCATTTCCAAGTGCTTTTGCAATGGTCATAATATCTGGAACAACATCGTAATTCTCGATGGCAAACATTTTTCCTGTTCGAGCAAAACCGGTTTGCACTTCATCTATAATCAGTAAAACACCATGTTTCTCTAAAATGGATTTGAGTTTCTTAAAATACCACTTTGGCGGTGTAATAATACCACCGTTTCCCTGAATCGGTTCAGCGATAAGCGCTGCAATCGAATCACTTCCAACGGATTCAATGATTTTTTCAATAGATTCGAGCGAACGTTCTGCAGCCTCATCAAGAGTCCCTGCGGAATACGCACAAGAAAGTGCAAAATGAAAATTAGGCATTAAAAAATCATCACTACGCCACATTGGAATTTCAGTGGCACTCATTGTCTGATAGGTTCTTCCATGAAGACCACTGTTTAATGCTATGAATTGATCCTTTCCTGTATACAGTTTTGCCATCGTAAGGGCAGTTTCATTGGCCTCGGAACCTGTACAACAGAAAAAAGATCTCGTTAGATTTCCAGGCAATACCTCTGCCAATCGCTCTGCAAGGTCCACCATGTTTTGTGTCAGATAAATAATACTGGTATGCTGAAGCGTCTCCATTTGTTTAATTGCGGCACTTATGATCTCTGGATTGCAATGACCACAGTTCATCACTGAAACGCCTGCAAAAAAATCCAAATATTTCACACCTTGATCATCAAACAAATACTGCATTTCTCCTTTGACCATTTGAGGTGGATTTTTATAGAAATGATTGAACCCAGGTGGACACAAATATTTTTTCTTTTT
>JAGXHV010000033.1 GCA_024636005.1 Bacillota bacterium | reverse complement strand
GTGGGATCATTTTTCAGCCCTTGAAGTTCTGCCATCGTCATCAGCACTTCTCGGGGTTTACTGCCTCGAGGCTGCCCTATGATCCCACGTTCTTCCATGGAATCGATCAATCTTGCAGCTCGATTATATCCTACTCTAAATCTTCTTTGTAGAAGTGATGCGGACGCTTGACCGGATTCCACCACAAAATTGATGGCATCATCCAGGTGCTCATCTACATCATCGGAAGGCATATTATAGCTTTGTACATCATCCAAAATTTCTTCATTGTATTTTACATCAATGGCCTGATTCTTGATAAATCCCACCAAAGCTTCAACTTCCTCATCTGACATGAACGCACCCTGAGCTCTTTTGGGTTTTGAAGCGCCAACAGGATAGTAAAGCATGTCGCCTTTTCCGAGCAACTTTTCAGCACCACCCATGTCGATAATGGTCCTTGAATCAATTGCAGATGAGACAGAGAACGCAATTCTGGAAGGTATGTTTGCTTTGATCAATCCAGTGATAACGTCCACAGAAGGTCTTTGTGTTGCAACTATAAGGTGAATCCCCGCAGCCCTGGCCATTTGAGCCAATCTACAGATGGCATCCTCGACTTGGTTTGGAGCAATCATCATCAAATCGGCCAACTCGTCAATGATGACGACAATTTGTGGTAATTTCTCAAATCCACCCTCTTCAGCTTTTTTATTGTAACTTTTCATGTCACGTACTACTATATCTGCAAAAATCTTATATCTTCTAGTCATTTCATTGACTGCCCAGTTGAGTGCGATCGATGCCTTTTTAGCATCTGTCACAACAGGGAGGATCAAATGAGGAATGCCATTATAATTGCTGAGTTCGACAACCTTTGGGTCAATCATAAGGAACTTGACTTCATCTGGTTTCGCGTTGAATAAAATACTGGATATGATCGTGTTGACACAAACAGATTTACCAGAACCTGTCGCACCAGCGATGAGTAAATGAGGCATACTGGATAGATCGCCGATGATTGGATTTCCAGAGATGTCTTTCCCAAGTCCAATGGTCAGTTTGGAGGTTTGCTTCTTAAACTCAGTCGAGGTGATTACCTCTCGAAATGTTACCATAGAAGTAATCTTGTTTGGTACCTCAATTCCTATGGCCGCTTTTCCAGGAATCGGAGCGATCCTTACTTGGGAAGTAGCAAGATTTAAAGCGATGTCATCGCTGAGCCCAACAATTTTACTGACTTTCACTCCAGGACTTGGTTGAACTTCAAACATCGTTATGGATGGTCCACGCTTTACAGAAATCACTTTTGCATCCACATTGAAGTTGTTGAGAGTTTCTTCAAGTAATTTTGCCATTTCAATATATTCGGACTTGTCCTCCACTTTCATACTCTGAGGTTGGTGATTCAAAATTTTGAGTGGCGGCAACACATAGGATTCCAATGACTTCTTAACATTAATGGCTATTTCATCATTGACCTGTTGTTTTGTTTCAGGTTCGATATCCTTTTCTTTAAGTTTTTCAACTTGCTTGGCTTCATGATCATAGTACTGTATGTCTTGCGTTTGTGGAATGATTTTCTTCACCACAGGCTTAATGTCAGGCATTGGATCTGCTGCTTGAACATTTTCTTTAGTGCCTTTTACTGGTTCTGACGCTGAAGTTTCCTTCTTTTCATAAGTGTCGTAATCAAAAGGATGAATGTCTTTTTTTCTCGAAGCTTTTCTCATAGCATCAAGACTTGAAAGAAAATTTGGAGATGTGTTGTCTGACGTCGGTCTGCTCTTTTTTTCAGTAGTGGCTTCAGCAATCAGTGATTCTACTATAGCTTGCTCTTCTTTTTTTGAAGCTTTGCGATCATCTTTATGTTTTTTACGGTATTCCCACAATTCTTGAATTGAAATTCTGGTGAATATGATAAAACTAGCTAAGAATGATACTGCAATTATTATATATGCTCCAATAAAACCTATCGTTTTACTTATGGCAATCGTAAGAACCGCTCCAAGAACACCTCCACTTTCCAAAGTGATTCCGCTTGAATAATACGACTTGATCTGATCAAGAGACATAAAATCGTCAGTGGCAAGAAGCAATTCCTTGGAAACACCTGGTGACAGTAGAAGTGTCGTAAGAATACTGATTCCTATTATAAATAATAAAAATGCGAAAGTGATTCTAAGTCTGGCTGGTCTGAAGTTTGGATTCAAGTTGACAAAAATGATACCGAAAATAACTAGTGGCATGATATAAGCAACATAAGAAAACAAACCTAAGAAGCCATCTGAAAACCATGTTCCGACCACTCCACCAGAACCTGTGTAGATACTGATTAATATAAACAAAGTCAATGCCACAAGACCAATCATTTTAAGTTCGTACTTAATTTTATAATGTTTAACCTGTTCAGCGGAATTGACGGCTGTTTTTTTAGCAGTTGTCGGCTTTTTTTTCGTCGTAGTTTTTTTTGCCGGTGTTTTTGATGTATTCGGTTTTTTACTGGCCAAAAGATCACCTCTTTTTTTATTATATACCTGTGGAACCAAAACCACCATGACCGCGAGAAGATTCCTCAATTTCTTTTGTTTCTTCCCAGAGGACTTGTTCGTACTTTGTGACAATCAGTTGAGCGATTCTATCCCCTTTTTTGATTTCAAATGGTTGATCGCCCAAATTTATAATAGGGATTTTAAGTTCACCTCTGTAGTCACTATCTATGGTCCCAACACAATTGACCAAAGTTATACCATTTTTGATTGAAAGACCGCTTCGTGCCCTGACTTGTCCCTCGTAGCCAAGCGGAATCTCAAGAAACAAACCTGTTGGCACCAAATGACGTTCCATTGGTTGGATTGTTATGATTTCTTCATTGTTGGATAGCAAATCCATACCTGATGACCCAATGGTCTTGTATTCCGGTAATGGATTTGAAGATTTGTTTACGATTTTAACAATCATTAGTTTACCCCCTGCTGATTTATACTGTTTTTCATTACTCCATAGAGTTTTTCGACTTCATTTATGGTGATGTCACCAACAACTGCAAGTGAAAATTCACCGCTTGTAAAACAATGACGAACAAGCGTGCGAACACCTTCCAAAGATACGGTTTCGATTTTTTTTAGCATATCGGCGACACTTTTTTCTTTATGAGCAAATAGTTCGATACGCCCTATGAGATCCATATGCTGATCACTACCTTCAAGCCCAAGAACAAAACTTCCACGAAGATGACTCTTTGCATGTTCTATTTCTGTTTCTGAAAAGCCCTCTGAAATCAATTGATTGATTTCTCTGCTTAGAATTTTTATGGTCTCTTTAAGATTTTCTTTTGCCACACCAAAGGAGATACTTAGCGTACCAATCTCATCATAAAAACTGGGTTCGCTATAAATGGAATATGCTAGTCCCCGGTCTTCACGTATACTTTGAAATAATCTGGAACTGTTTGTTCCACCGAAAAGATTGCTTAGTAGAGTCATATCATAACTGAGTTCATGATCAAATGGGATTCCTGGAAATTCAATCGCAACTTGAATTTGTTCGAAATCCTTTTTCTTTGAATTGAAGCCCCAATTGAACTCCGGCTTTTGTGCTACTGCAGATTCAACGCTCGAAATTCGATTGAATGTACCAAAATACTTATTGGCCTTTGACTCGAGTTCTTCAAAATCAAAGTCACCAGCCACAGAAATGATCATATTATCTGGTCTGTAATGTTTTTCATAGAATTTTACTACTTTTTCTTTATCAAAAGACATTATTGTTTCTTTGGTTCCCAGAATCGGCAATGACAGCGGATGATTCCTAAAGGTAATTTCATTGATGATGTCATCCACAAGTTCTTCGGCAGAATCTTCATACATACTGATTTCATCCAAAATCACGGTTTTTTCTGTTTCAATGTTATCAATAATAAAACTCGGATGTGTTGTAATATCTGAAAGGATGTCAAGTCCGACTTCCAAATCAGCACCCATTGTTTTAGTATAATAACACGTACATTCTTTGGCGGTATACGCGTTGATTTCTCCACCGATACCATCTATTTCCATGGCAATGTCCTTCGCGGACCTACTTTCTGTGCCTTTGAAAACCATGTGCTCAATAAAATGAGACATACCGTTTTCAAGCTTTGTCTCATTTGAGGACCCTGTCTTGACCCAAACACCTATAGTGACAGATTTATAACCTTCCAGCTTTTGACAGACTAAAATCATCCCATTGTCGAGCTGTATTTTCTTTACCAACATTTCACCTCATCAATTAGCTTCAATACAACATAAGAGAGATAATACTCGCAAATTTGCAAATATTATCTCTTTAAAATCGGTCTTTATAATCTTATCAATTATTATGCTTCCTTATTTTGTTCTTCCAATAAGACTTTTCTAGAGAGATTGATACGTCCTTGATCATCAATTTCAATAATCTTAACCATAACTTCATCACCAATGTTTACTGAGTCTTCAACTTTGGCAATTCGCTTGGTGTCGATTTGTGAAATATGACAGAGACCTTCTTTTCCGAAACCTAAATCCACAAATGCACCGAATTTCAAGATACGAGATACTTTACCTTTGTAAACTTGACCAACTTCAGGTACTTTTACGATGGATTCGATTTCTCTAAGCGCTGCTTCTCCACCAATTCCGTCAGCTGCTGTGATCAGAACAATACCGCTGTCATCAATATCAATTTTGACGTTATGTGTGGATGTGATTCTTGTAATGACTTTACCACCTGGTCCAATAACGTCTCTGATTTTATCAGGATTGATTTTGATTTGGAATACTCTTGGAGCATATTTAGACATTTCAGCTCTTGGGGTGCTGATTACAGCATTCATTTTTTCGAGAATATGCAATCTACCGACACGAGCTTGCTCAAGTGCATTTTCAAGAAGTTCCTTGTTAAGTCCATCCACTTTGATGTCCATTTGAAGGGCAGTAATACCATCTTTTGTACCGGCAACTTTAAAGTCCATGTCTCCGAGAGCATCTTCCATGCCTTGGATATCACTTAAGATAGAGATTTTTCCCTCTTCTTGAATAAGACCCATTGCAATACCTGCAACAGAGTCCTTGATAGGAACTCCAGCATCAAGAAGTGACAATGTGCTGCCACAGATACTTGCCTGTGAACTTGAACCGTTACACGTTACAACTTCAGAAACCAATCTGATAGTGTATGGGAAATCAAGTTCTGATGGAATTACTGGTAAAAGAGCTCTTTCGCCAAGAGCACCATGACCGATGGCACGTCTGTTGACTCTGCTCATACCAACTTCACCAACTGAATATGGAGGGAAATTGTAATGATGCATATATCGCTTAGTTTCCTCTAGGTCAAGACCATCGATTCTCTGTGCTTCACCTAAAGCTCCTAAAGTAGTGATTGTAAGAGCTTGAGTGAGACCTCTAGTGAATAGTCCTGAGCCATGGGTTCTTGGCAACAAACCAACTTCACATGATACCGGTCTGATATCAAATGGTGTTCTTCCATCAGGTCTAAGGTTTTCGTTGATAATCATTTTTCTTACGATTTTCTTTTCAATCGCTTTGAATTGTTCCTTCAAGAAGTCTTTCTCATCTGGATGAGACTCTTCAAAATGAGCGATCATATCATCTTTTAATATATCAAGAGCTTCATTTCTTTCATGTTTGTCGTGAATACGAACGGATTGATTCATACGCTCAGAAAGGAAATTCTCAATTTCACTTACAAATACTTCATCGATTTCAGGAAGCGTGATCTTAAATTTTTCTTTACCGAGTTCAGCTACAATTTCATCTATGAAAGCACAAATTTCTTTAACTGCTTCGTGGCCTTCCATGATTCCACCAAGAACTACATCCTCTGGTAAAATGTCGGCTCCGGCTTCAACCATGACTACAGCATCTTTGGTTCCCGCTACTATGAGATTAAGGGATGATTTCTCTTTTTCTTCTATAGTTGGGTTGATGATATATTTACCTTCCACATAACCAACTGTAACTCCGGCTACAGGACCATCGAAAGGAATATCTGAAATTCCAAGTGCAATGGATGCACCGTTCATGGCAACAGTATCCGGTGTACAGTCTTGGTCTACTGACATAACAGTAGCAACTACCTGTACTTCATTCTTCATTCCATTAGGAAAAAGCGGTCTGATTGGTCTGTCAATCAATCTTGCAGTCAATGTCGCTCTTTCAGAAGGTCTACCTTCCCTTTTGATGAATCCTCCAGGAATTTTTCCAACAGAATAGAGCTTCTCTTCAAACTCGACTGTGAGTGGGAAGAAGTCAATGCCTGCTTTTGGTTTTCTCGATGCAACTGCTGTTACCAAAACAACAGTCTCACCGTAGTGTATAAGTGCTGATCCGCTTGCAAGGTTTGCCATTTTACCTATTTCAACTTTGAAAGGCCTACCTGCAATTGATTTTTCGAAAGTACGTACTACTTTTGTTTTTTCGCTGCCAACAGATTGGCAACCGTTATTTTCCATCATAAAACCTCCTATAGATTTGACTTGATGTCCAGAATTTACCCTACTTATTTCAAGTCAACTCTTCAACTCAAAAAGTTCACTTCAAATAAGTAGGATATTAAGATAAATTCCAACATCAAAATTTGAATTACTACTCATTCATTATACTAAAATATTATGAAAATAGAAAGGGTTAAAACATGGCCAAGCAAATAAAAAAACAAGGCTTGACGAATGTCAAGCCTGTCATTGTAATTATTTTCTTAGTCCAAGTTCAGCAATCAAAGTTCTGTATTTCTCAAGATTGTTGTCTTTAAGGTACTTTAAAAGACTTCTTCTCTTACCAACCATTTTCAAAAGACCTCTTCTAGAGTGATGGTCTTTCTTATGAGTTTGTAAATGCTCATTAAGTTCGTTGATTCTTTGAGTCAACACAGCGATTTGCACCTCTGGTGATCCAGTATCAGTTGGGTGAGTCTTGAATTTCTCGATAATATTGCTTTTAGTTTCTTTTGTAATCATTTTAATGATCCTCCTTATTTTTATTAATCCATAAGCCTAGTAGGTCGTCGGAGAAACGATAAACAAAGCATATGGTTTACAACGTTACAATTATACCATCATTTCAATTCAGAGTAAAGAAAAATAAAGCTTCATTTGTTGTATATCATTTTCCATGGCACTAACGAGTTCAGGTACTGATGAAAATTTGAGTTCATCTCTGATGCGCTTGATAAAATGAACTTCTATAGTCTCACCATAAAGCGGTTCATCTATTCCAAGCATATACGTCTCCATATGGATTCCGGTTTGTTCGAATGTAGGGTTGAATCCTACATTGGTCGCACTGCGATAAGCGCGCCCCTTCCAGATGGTCTCAGTGATATACACACCGGGTTTTATCGTACTGATATTTTCCTTGATCCGTAGGTTAGCTGTTGGAATTCCCATGCCCTTGCCCATTCCTTTACCTTTGACGACACAACCTTTGACAAAATGGCGTCTTCCGAGGTAAAAATTGGCTTCTTCAATCTGTCCATTGCGAAGTAGTTCCCTAATCAAAGATGAAGATACCCTGATCTCATTTTTCATTATTGGTTGCACAATCTCAAAGGTATAGCCGAAGATTGGGGCAAAATCCATAAGCATCTTCACATCGCCTCTAGCTTTTTTTCCGAAACGATAGTCGTAACCCACAGTCAAATGTCTCATATTCATCTTGTCGATCAAAACATCTTTAATGAAATCTTCGGGTTCAACATTAAGTTGATATTCATCAAATCTGACAAGTGCCAAGTAATCGATATCAGCTCTTGTGAAAATTTGTACTTTTTCATCTACATCCATTATTTTTGAAGGAACGTTATCCGGAGTCAATATTTCTCTGGGATGATTTGAAAAAGTGTATACAAAGGTTTTGAGCCCTTTTTCTTCAGCAGCTTCTTTCATATATTCAATAATTTCCATATGCCCAATGTGAAGGCCATCAAATGTGCCTAGAGCAATGGAAGTCTCTTCGATTTCGGGTTCGATATTTTCAAGTTCAAAATATATTTTCATGTGATCATCCTATCATCAATTTCTTCATATAAATGCCATCATCAAGTTTTTCAGCGAGACCATAAAATTGATCTTCTATGAATACCCTGTAATACGTGTCTTTAACATCTATGGAGTCTTTAATATACTTATCCAGATTCTTTCTCACACCATTTTCAACTTGTTTTAAAAGCTCTGCATTTTGAGGAAGACTGATCATCGGCATCCAATCCAATGCATCTTCAATCGAAATGATATGATTTTTTACATTTTCAAGTGACAAATCTTCAAGAATCATCGCGCTCTCAATTTTAAAAGGATCCGATGTGGTTCTACGAAGTTCTGTCATATGAGCATAACATCCTAACTTGATTCCTATGTCGTGACAAAGCGTACGAATATAAGTGCCTTTTGAACATGTGACCGAAAACGACGCTGTATGTTGTCTGACATCAATACCTTCTATGCTATGAATAATTCTGATCCTAGCTTCTCGTTCAACTACAATTCCTTTTCTGGCCAAGTCCACCAATTTTTCTCCATTGACTTTTAATGCACTGTACATTGGAGGAATTTGATGTATTTCACCCACAAATGAAAGAATCGCTTCTGTGATTTCTTTCTCATTGATCCCAGAACAATCGCCTGTCATAATGACTTGACCCCACCGGTCTTGAGTATCTGTAGCGGACCCAAACTTCATTGTACAATGATAGGTCTTCTTTTGGTCCATCAGGAAGTCGACAATTTTAGTTGCTTTGCCTATACAGATTGGAAGTACTCCGGTTGCCATTGGATCAAGAGTACCTGTGTGACCTATTTTCTTAGTCTTCAGTTTTCTGCGCATAATAGCAACAACATCATGAGATGTCATATCCATAGGTTTGTCTATAACAATGACACCATTTATAGTATGATTCATCAAATCGCCTCTTCAATTGCCTCTACGACAAGCTTTTCAATTTGCTCGTATGGCATTTCAATTTTAAAACCAGCAGCCTTTTTATGACCGCCCCCTTTGAACTTAAGTGCGATGGCACTGACGTCAATGTCGTTTTTGGAACGCATTGAAATTTTATAAGCACTATCTTTCAAATGCCTCATGAATACCACCACTTCGACACCCTTGATATCTCTAATAAATTCTACGATACCATCTGTGTCATACTCTCTATAATTCAAATTGTTCATCATCTCCTCAGTAAGTCTTACCACAGCACATTTTCCGTTCAAATAAAGACGCAATGTGGAAAAAACGTGATTGAGAAGTTGTAGCTTTTCTAGTGATTTATTTTGAAACAATTCTACATTTAATTGATTAAAGTCAAAATCAAATTCGATTAAATGCTCACACACTTTAAATGTGAGTGGTCTAGTATTTGAATATCTGAAACTTCCTGTATCCGTAACGATTGCTGCGTAAATTGCCCTCGCAGCATCAGAATTTAATTTCACATTGAGTTCATCAAAAATCAGATAAATCATTTCACCTGTAGATGATGCCTCATGATTGACATAATTGTTCTCAGCGTAGTTTGAATTCGTCAAATGATGATCGATATTGAAAGTATTCTTGGCATTTTGAAAAAGTGGAACACGGTCCTCAAACAATTTTGTTTCACCACAGTCTACAACTATTGCCACATCCACATCCATAGATTTAACATCAGAACTCTTATGGATCCTGACACCATCACTGAGCAAAAAAGATAAATTAGAAGGTATACCGTCATTTAAGACGATATACCCCCTTTTATCAAAATTCTGTACCAGATGATAAACACCAATAGCTGAGCCAAGAGTGTCCCCATCGGGCATGTTGTGTGGAAGGATGAATACATTTTTGATTTTCGGATCATTAAGGATGATCTTTAAATTTTCTAAGTTATTCATATTCTATTCCTCTTCATCTTCTTCCGGTGATTCCTGATCTGATTCTTGATCTGGTTCCTCATCACTTTTTATATTCAGTGTTCC
>JAGXHV010000032.1 GCA_024636005.1 Bacillota bacterium | reverse complement strand
GGGTAAAATTTCTTAGAAATGGAGATGAGAGGATGAGCATTATTTCTTGCTAACATTTAATTTAAATGGAGATGTGACAATGGTTTATTGACCTTTTTTTGTCATGCTCATGCGAGAAAGTTGCTGAAACACTCATTTATAAGGCTTATTACCTGTGTACATTTTATGGCACAGCCTATTTTTGATGGTTAAGACTCAGGAAAACAACTTTCCAGGGTCTTTTTTTTTACGATTAGGAGGTGGTGCTATGTCACTGATTAACATAGCCAATTTAACATTTGCCTACGATGGCAATTATGATAATATTTTTGAAAATGTCAGTTTCCAGATGGATACTGATTGGAAACTAGGATTTACAGGACGTAACGGTCGAGGTAAAACCACATTTATGAAACTGATGATGGGCGATTATGAATACCGGGGAGCTATTCAAGCTTCAGTAAAATTTGATTACTTCCCTTTTGAAATCATTAATCCCAATGAACTTACGATCAATATCATCAAAAACATTAATCCAAGTGCTGAGAACTGGGAAATTTGCCGTGAATTTTCATTTCTGAACTTACAAGAAGAAATTCTAGATCGTCCATTTGATACACTCAGCCAAGGTGAACAGACAAAGATCATGCTCGCGATACTTTTTACGAAAGACAATCATTTTTTATTGATCGACGAACCGACAACCCATCTGGATGAGATAGGGCGTATGATTGTGAGCGACTATTTGAACTGCAAAAAAGGGTTTATCGTCATATCTCACGACAGAAAGTTCCTTGATGGATGCATTGATCATATTCTATCCATCAACAAAACAAAGATTGAAATCCAAAAGGGGAACTTTTCTTCATGGCAAAAGAACAAGGCCTATCAGGACCAATTTGAGATTGAAGAAAACCTAAAGCTTCAAAAAGATGTCGAGCGTCTCCAAATAGCCATCAAGCGAACAGAAGGATGGTCACACGATGTTGAAAAAACTAAATATGGCACCCGAGGAGTCAACAAAGGCTACATCGGTCACAAATCAGCCAAACTTATGAAACGGGCAAAAGCTATTGCCAAACGGAGAGAAAACTCCATTTTAGAAAAATCAATGCTTCTTAAGGATTTGGAAACTGCCGATCCAATTGCACTATTTCATATTGATCACTATCAGGAAAACTTGATTGAGGCATCAGATTTGACACTAGGTTATAATGATTCCACTGTTATTGAACAGTTTTCCATGGATTTCAGAAAAGGGGAACGCATTGTTCTCAAAGGGAAAAATGGATCTGGAAAGTCAACACTTTTAAAAGCCTTGATTGGACTAACGCTTCCAAAATCAGGTACAATCAAACATGCATCCGGGTTAGTCATTTCATATGTACCACAGGACACCTCACATTTGAAAGGTGATTTTCAAAACTATGCGCTCGAACAAAACGTCGATCCCGCCCTCTTTAAATCCATACTGAGCAAGCTTGATTTTACTGAAATTCAATTTGATAAGAGAATGGAAAACTTGAGTGCGGGCCAAAAGAAAAAAGTGCTCCTCGCAAAAAGTATTTGCGAAAGAGCACATTTATATATTTGGGATGAACCGTTAAATTACGTTGACGTTCTCTCCAGACTTCAACTGGAAGATATGATTTTAAAATACGCTCCTAGTATGATTCTTGTTGAGCACGATGCTTCTTTCATCGAAAGCATTGGAACAACTTTTGTCACATTATAATTTTTCAGCGAGTTTCACGCCATACGCCCTGCATAAATCCAGTGCTTCCTCATCTGGTTTCCAAAGGACACCGAGTCCTTCTTCAAGAATTTCAAAGCCACAAGCTTCGAGTTCTTTAGTCATCAATTTTGGAGATTCACCACTCCAACCATAGCTGCCGAAACCGGCAGCTTTCTTATTTTTAAACTTGAGACCTTTCATCATTTCAATTGTGGCTGCCATTCCGGACAAAATACCTTTGTTAATGGTTGAAGATCCCGCAACGATGAGTTTAGCTTTGAAGACTTCTGAAATCACATCATTCTTATCTGCTTTGCCAACGTTGAAAAGCTTGATGTTTAGAGTTGGATCCACAGACTTGATACCCTCAGCAATCGCTTCCGCCATTTTTTTCGTCGCATCCCACATAGTATCATATAATAATGTTACTTGGTGTTCTTGATAGTTATCTGCCCACTCAAGATACTGTGTTACAATTTGAGTTGGATTATCTCGCCACATAATACCATGTGATGGACATACCATATTGACAGGAACATCAAACCCGAGCACTTCATGAATTTTCTTTATAACAAGCGGACTAAAAGGTGTCAAAATATTGGCATAATACTTAATAGCTTCTTGATAAAGCTCTGCTTGATCTACAAGATCATTGTACATGAATTCTGAAGCATAGTGCTGTCCAAATGCATCATTACTGAAAAGGATGGCATCTTTTGTATAATATGAGAACATGCTGTCTGGCCAGTGAAGCATTGGCGCTTCAATGAAGATTATTTTACCCTCACCCAAATCAAGAGTATCGCCTGTTTTTACAGGTATGAAGTTCCAATCTTCGTGATAATGGCCTTTGAGTGACTTGATGCCATTTGCAGTACAATAGATAGGTGTGCCCGGAATTTCTTTCATGAGTTCGGGCAATCCACCACTGTGGTCCACTTCAGCATGGTTGGCGATGATGTAATCAATTTTCTTAAGATCGATGACTTTTTTAAGATCTCTAACAAATTCTTCATCAAATGGTTGCCACACGGTATCGATCAAAACGGTTTTCTCATCTTCAATCAGATATGAATTGTATGATGATCCTCTGTGTGTGGAATACTCTTCACCGTGAAATTTCTTTAAATCCCAGTCGATTTTTCCTACCCATTTGATTCTCTCATTAATTTTGAACATTATTATACCCCTTTCTACGCAAATCTTTTAAATAATACATTGTTTTCGGTATGTACGTGCATGTACATATCCGCCACTAATACCTTTAGTTTTTCATAGACCATTTGATAGGTTGTACAAGCGTCTTCAGGCAATTTGAAATGATCCGTCAAATCCGTAAGTTGATGAAGTGCATCTCCTGCTCCGTCATGTTCCGCTTCAAGTTCTTCGATGAGTGCCTTGCAATCAGGATCATTTGCCCTAAGTTTTGGGAAAAGCATTCTTTCTTCTTTGACGAGATGTCCTTCCAGTTCTGTCTTCAAACCACCAAACACTTTGTGAATCTCAAAAAGTTCAGGATGATTATCTCCGTGTACCATCAAAATCTTGAACATCAACTCTGAGATGATGGGAAGTTCAGATTTTAGGTAACTGTGATGCTGGGTCACGATTCTATCGATCAGTTGGTCTGTCGAAAAATCGGACAATTTCATGCTGCTGGAACCCACAGTGAATTGAGATGCCTGTTCCATTGCTTTCTCGGCTTCAGCAATCAACTGTTCAACTTCATCGGTATCTCTTTCAATTGCTTCCTTTACGGTTCTGTCTCCACCACAGCAAAAATCCACACCGTAATCCATGTATACCCTTACAAGTTCGGGGTTAATCGTAACACTTTCTCCAATAGTCTGGTTAAGGTCAAGCTTTTTCATATCGTCCTCCTAAATGGTTGTTTATGATCGTAATCTCTTGCACTTATATTACCACCATATGGAGGACCAAAATGTGATTTGCCTCACACAATCTAATTTTTCTGAAAATATGATATAATTATTTAAAACCAAATATAGGAGGTAAGCCTTCATTGAAGCATACAATTCATTTCCCGATGGACGGCTGTGTGACTTGCGGCGATAAACTATGCACCAAAAAAGTATCCCTATTCTCCAATCTTAACGATGATCAAATTCAGACGCTCCTAAGTCTCATAGAACGCAAACATTACAAAAAAGGTGAAGTTGTCATGCATACAGGCGATGATTTTGACAGACTTTATATTGTCAATCACGGTAGCCTTAAGGCGTCCACCTATAACGAAGACGGTAAGGAGCAGATTCTCTATATCCTTAATGATGGCGATAGTCTGGGAGAATTGTCACTTCTCAAAAAAGTGGCCTCCCCTTATGATCTCATCGCACTCAAGGAGTGCTTCATCTGCACGATTCCCAAATACAGATTTGATGTATTCATCAACGAGAACCCTGAAATAGTATTTGCTATTCTCGAATCGGCTCATGAAAAAATCTCTTCACTTGAAAAGTTGGTCGGCGCCATCGCTTCGAACGATGCGGACATCAGACTCAGATTCCTGATTCATCGCCTGATGAAACAATCCGGATCGACCACATCAAAGGGAATTCTAATCAGTCTCCAATTGACACGTGAGGATATGGCCAATTTCGTTGGTGTCACGCGTGAGACCATCAGCAGAAAACTTTCTCACCTTTCTGGCGAGGGCGTTCTCGAGATACTTGAAAACAAACAACTTCTTATCGTTGACCAAGATTATTTTGAAATGTAAAAAACAAGAGCTTCAATATTTATTTCCGCGATGCGGAAATATTGAAGCTCTTGTTTTTCGCGTAGTTAAGTTTCCGAAGGAAACTTATTAGCGTCTCAGCTTACATTTTGAGATATTACTGAGAAAGAAATATATAACAATGTAAATCGCGGAAATATTGTACCGCTTTTATTAATCTTTCAACCCAAGTACATTGTTGAGGATCATGGTCACAATGGAAATGACTACGGATGCAAAGATTGCTGAAATCAGATTGGTCACTTCAATGCCACTAAGTAGCATCCCTAATACATATAATGTGATTCCGTTGACCACGAATAAGAATAATCCCAGTGTCAACACTGTTATCGGAAGCGTCAGTATGGTCACAATCGGTTTGATTGTGAAATTCAAAACGCCTAAGATGATTGCTGCAATAAATGCGGATTGCCATCCCAGAACACTAAAACCACTGATGATACTCCCTGCGATATATATGGACACAGCCGCTATGATCCATCTAATCAATAATTTCTTCATATTAAACCTCCTACTATTATCATTTAACCTATTTTAACAAATCTAACTTACAACCGCATTGCAAATAGGTTAAAATTGGATTAATTCGATATAATTATAATAATTTTACCATATTTAGGGTATAAATGTAATGAAGTGATTTTATGAAAAAAAAAATCCCACTCTTGTCCGCCTTGATTTTGATGCTGTCCATGACGACTCAGGGTTTTGCTTATGTTGAGGAATCACTGGTCCAATTGGAACCCACCTATTTCGGACGGGAAGTCGAAACAATTTTCAAGCACGTACAAGAAAACCATAAAACAATTGAATATTTTACTGTTGGTATATATATTGAAGAACTTAGCACAGGCAACAAGTGGATCTACAACAATGGCTTGGTGTATGATCCTTCCACTAATAAAACCAAAGGAAAATTTTCTTCTGCATCAGCCGTTAAATTGCCTCTGGCGTATGCCACATTGCGTTATATGGATAAAAATGACATTCCGCTTTCATCGACGCTTTACGATCCACTCTCCAAAGATACTTATGTCCTTTCAGATGTCATAAAAGACTCCATCGTCACATCTTCTGTAGCTGCGTACAATAAACTGATCAGATGGTTGACCATCCCTGTTGCCAATGCTACACTTGAAGCCGATGGTATCGTTAATTCCACCATCAATTCAGAAATGGGACTTGATGCCTACTGGTCACTAGAGCGCAACCTTAGAGTTTATGGTACCTACAACATTTCCAGATTCACACCGGAAGACTACGGTTTGATTCTAAAGTCCATCTACAATAGATCAAATGAAGGCAACACTTATCAAACCTTATTGTACCAAAGTTTGATTGACAACATCTTCCATAGCAGAATCCCTCGCGGAGTGAACTACAGATATGACGTCGCCCACAAAACAGGCACATATATGAAAGGCGGAAAAATTTCAGATGCTGGAATCGTTCTTCATCCCACTAACCCATATATTATTGTAGTCCTCACTGACAAGCAGGATGACTTCATCAAAACAGAAAAGTTTATTAGAGACTATGTATGGCATATTGATGAATTGATGACCGAAAGAACGCTTGTTATCAATCGGAGAATCCATATGTCTGTTGTCAACACAGATCGCTTTTTACTCTATTAGTTTTTAGTACTTTTTAACAATGAATAATCTCCTTGTTTTTCGGTATAATTACATATAGATACCAAATAAGGAGGTTTGAAATGGACCATAAAATGCAAAAGGCTATAGAAGAAGCCGTAATCGGCATAGAGCATAGAGATGGTGGCCCTTTTGGAGCTGTCATAGTGCAAAATGGCGAAATAATTGCAACCGGGCACAATTGCGTCATCTCATCACATGATCCCACTGCTCATGCCGAGATCGTAGCGATTCGTTCTGCTTCTGATAAATTGGGGCGCTTCGACCTCTCCGATTGTGAACTTTACACAACATGCGAGCCTTGTCCGATGTGTTACAGCGCAGCCCACTGGGCAAAAATTAAAAAAATCGTTTACGGAGCAACTCGACAGGATGCTGCGGATATCGGTTTTGATGATAATTACCTTTATAAAGTTCTCTCTCGTGAACATCCCAATGAATTCATGAAATTAACTCAGGAAAACAGGGAAGAATGCTTGGCACCATTTAATAAATATATGGAAGACAAAGAAAGAACCCCTTATTAATAAGAAAAATGCACCCCTTATGAGGTGCATTTTTTGAGTTCAAACCAAAATGTAGTCCCTTTTCCAGGTCTGCTTTCCACGCCATACCTGATGTCCTGTGCTTCGAAGATGCGTTTGACAATAGCAAGTCCTAGCCCTGTCCCCTGCGTCTGTCCTGATTTTGAATCGGTGCTTTTATAAAATCTGTCCCAAATAAAGGCCAGTTCCTCTTCAGGAATCCCAATTCCCGAATCGATAATTTCAACTTTGACATAATGATCCACCTGAGTCGCTTTTATCTTTATGTCCGGTGATGTCTTTGAATGGATCAATGCATTTCCAATCAAATTGTAGAGGATCTGTTCAATTTTGCTTTCATCTGAGTAGACCATTGTTTCAGCCTCAATATCCGTCAGAATCACAATGCCTTTATCTCCGGCGACATCCTTGAACTTTTGACTGATGCCATGAATTTTTGATGTCAAATTGAAACATCTCGCTTCCATTGAAACGACTCCCGATTCAAGTTGTGATAAATCCAGGACATCACGAATCAGTACCGCCAGACGGTCGGATTCATCAATTATGATGCCGAGTTGTTTCTGCCTTTTTTCAGGATTTTCTCCAGTGACATCTTTTATGGTTTCCGCATAGCCTTTGATCAAGCTGAGCGGAGTTCTAAGTTCATGAGAAATATTGGCTATCAATTCTTTTCTAAGTTCATCAACTTTACCCAGTGATTTGCCCATTTCATTGATATCGCTTGCCAATTGACCGATTTCATCATTTCGATTGGTCCTGATGCGTACCGAGAAATCCCCTTTTGACATGGCTTTCGCGGCCTGACTGATTTCAAAGAGTGGTTTGCTGAAATGTCTAGAAATAACATACGCGAGCACAAATGCCGCAATAAGCAATATGCCCGAAATGTATACCAGTTGCTGCTTAAGTATCGACGCCGTCTCTTCCACGGGTTCAAGTGGCGCATTTAAAATGAGACTGCCAGTCACTTTCATATTCCCGATAGGAATCGCCAACACCCAAAACTGTGTGTTGAATCTCGGATGCTCAACAATCGTGTTGACAATATCACCACCCAAGGCGTGTGAGGCCACCTCTTTGATGCTTTTACGGAACCCCGCTGGAGATTGCTGCTCCGAACCAGAAGCGATTTGAATGATGCTGCCTCCTCTATCATCCGTCACTTCAAGATTGAGGTTATTTTTATAGGCAAAAGATTCAAGGTTCTCAAGCATTTCTGAATCAATACTGAGCTCGCTTGACTTTGAGAGCGCTTCAATCAAAACGTCACTTTTATCTATGATACGATTCAATTGTATGCCTTTATAAAATTGCTCTAAAAAAACAATTTGAAAAAGCCAAAGCAACAAGAGCATGAGTACTACGAGCAGCATCATGCCTGTCCAAAGTTTGGATCTGATCCCCTTCATCTTGTCCTCCATTTACTTTTCAGGTTCGAATTTATATCCTATGCCCCATACTGTCACAATCCAACTTCTGTAGTCCCCCAAATGTTCACGCAGCATTTTGATGTGGGTATCCACTGTTCGATCATCACCGTAAAAATCAAATCCCCACACCGATGTCAAAAGTTGTTCCCTCGAAAACGCCTTATTGGGGTTTTGCATCAAAAAACTCATCAGATCGTATTCTTTTGGGGTCAATTGGAGTTTTTGCTCTTTTAAAGACAGGTTACGCCCATCGAGATCCACACTTAAATTTCCAAAAGTGATCACTGACTTAATGACTTCCTGCGTTTTTTCGGGATGAGTGCGATTAAGGACCGCTTTTGCTCTAGCGACCAGCTCCTTAGGACTGAATGGTTTGACTATGTAATCATCCACCCCGAGTTCGAAACCAAGCAATTTGTCATATTCCTCGCCCCTGGCGGTCAACATGATTACAGGCACAGAGGAGCTCTTTCGAATTTCACGGCAAAGGCTCCAGCCGTCCATTTTGGGCATCATGATGTCCAAAATAACCAAATCGAAATCCGATTTGTAAAGTTTGTTGAGTGCACTGATGCCATCTTCCGACTCAGTGATCTCAAACCCCGATACTCCCATATACTCTTTTATGACATCTCTGATTCCTGGTTCATCATCTACGACAAGTACTTTGTAATTCACGATATCACTCTTCCCTTTATTCAATTTTGTTCATATCTTTATCATATATGAAAAATGTGATGAATGTATGATGTTTTTTCTAAACTTTGATTTTAGCTCTTTTTAGTATTCTGTATTGTGAATAACTGAAGAATGCAATTCCAATCCAAATGAGAACAAACGCAAATAGTGAAATGCTGTTAAACGGTTCTTTGAATACGAAAACGCCTATAAAAAGTGCGATGGTCGGAGCAATGTATTGAAGAAATCCAACAACTGTAAGAGGTAATCTTTTGGTCCCCTCAGCATAAAGCATGAGTGGTGTGGCAGTTACAATGCCACTGATTGCGATCATGAGCCAAAACGAAGTCGGCAGATTGCCAGAAATCCCAAGTCCTGAACTTTCCATTCCTATGAGGTAGAAAAGTGAAGGGATTCCTATGACCATTGTCTCAAATCCCATTCCGGTAATCGAATCCAAATTGGATTTTTTCTTAAGAAGTCCATAAAGTGCAAAAGATGTTGCGAGAACAAGGGCAATAATGGGTATCCTACCATAAGTGAGTGTTTTAATCGCCACACCGACACCTGCGAATCCAATACCTACTTTTTGAAGCCTGTTCAATCGTTCTTTGAAGAACACCCGCCCGAACAGTGTAAGAACCAAAGGATTGATATAATACCCGAGACTGGTCTCAATAATATAATTGTTGTTGACTGCCCATATATAAAGAAGCCAATTGACTGAAATAAAGAATGCCGGAGCAATGATGAGTTTCCAGTTTCTTATGGATTTGAGTGCACCGGTGAATATCTTCCATTTTCCCATGACAATCAATATGACCACCACAAAAACGAATGACCAGACAACACGTTGAGCAAAAATCTGATACGGTGTGATTGCACTGACCCACTTCCAGTAAAGAGGCAATAATCCCCACATAATAAAAGCACTTGAGCCCATGGCAAGTCCCTGAATATATTTTTTCCGATCCATGTCGTCCCCCATTTTGTTATTTCGATAGACCAATTATAACAGAAAAATCACAAGGTGTAGAGTGGACATTTAGTCCTCATTAAAGTAAACTTTATAAATAGAGAGGTGTTATTATGTGGTATAAGAAGACCATTGAAGAAGTAAAAAAAGAACTGGACGTCTCCAGTGAACAAGGACTGAGCGAACAAGAAGTCATAAAACGTCTTGAACAGTATGGAGAAAACAAACTTAAAGGCAAACCTAAAAAGACCTTATTGTCATCCTTTTTGTCCCAACTTAAGGACTTTCTCATTTATGTATTGCTTGGAGCTGCTGCTATAACCATTTTCATAGGTGAGTATGTAGATGCCTTCATTATTTTATCGGTAGTGCTTCTCAACGCATCCATTGGCGTTTTCCAAGAACATAAAGCGGAAAAAGCTATTGAGGCTCTTCAAAAAATGAGCACTCCTAAAGCCTTGGTGAGAAGAGATGGTGAGGCTAAGGAAATCAACTCCGAACAATTGGTTCCAGGCGATGTGATTTTGCTGGACGCCGGCCGATACATACCGGCAGATCTTCGTCTTATCGAATCCGCAAATCTCCAAATAGAGGAATCCGCACTGACAGGCGAGTCGGTGCCTACTGAAAAAGATGAAAAAATCACCTTCGATGTGGACAAGCCTCCACTGGGTGACCTGCAAAACATGGCATTCATGTCCACGCTGGTCACCTATGGACGTGGCGAGGGCATTGTTGTCAGTACAGGCATGAAAACTGAAATGGGAAAGATTGCCACAATCCTCGATGAGGATATCGATGAATTGACCCCACTTCAAAAGAGACTTGAAGAGCTCGGCAAAACACTTGGCATCATTGCTGTCGGAGTCTGTGTGATGATCTTTGTCATAGCCTTTTTCCAAAAACGTGATTTGTTTGAAATGTTCCTGACTGCTATCAGTTTGGCCGTTGCCGCTATTCCAGAAGGATTAGCCGCCATAGTGGCCATCGTTTTGGCTCTTGGTGTAACAAGAATGTCGAAGATCAATGCCATAGTCAAGAAACTTCCGGCAGTAGAAACTTTAGGATCTGTAAATATTGTCTGTTCCGATAAGACAGGCACTCTCACACAAAACAAAATGACTGTCATGAAGCTATTCAACGGCAAGCTTATTGATGCCGAAACCCCTGATAATGACAGTTCTTATAACGAACTCATTCGAACGATGGTGCTCTGTACAGATGCAACTTTTGAAAATGATGAAGCAACAGGTGATCCTACTGAAATTGCGCTTGTTGTTGCAGGAAAAAATTTCGGACTCGAAAAATCCGATTTGACCCTTGAGCATAACCGGGTTGCAGAAAAACCATTCGATTCTGACCGTAAAGTCATGTCCACACTAAACAAAGAAGGAAACGGTTATCGTGTACACACAAAGGGTGCTCTAGATGAACTTCTCAAGTTTTCCACTCATGTATGGCGTGATGGTAAAAGGGAGACGTTAACCGACACCGTCAAAAAAGAATATCTGGAGCTAGCAGAGTCCATGTCCATGGATGCCCTGCGCGTTCTCGGCGCAGCTTATAAAGATGTGGATTCAGTCATAGCACCTGAGAAAATGGAAATCGATATGACCCTCCTGGGATTTGTCGGCATGATCGATCCTCCACGAGAGGAAGTCAAAGCAGCCATCGAGGAAGCTTATTCGGCTGGAATCACTCCAATCATGATCACTGGTGACCATAAAACCACAGCCTTCGCCATCGCTAGAGCGCTTGGAATGGCAGATAGTTATGAGGAGTGTCTCACAGGTTCGGAAATCGATGCTTTTTCTGATGAAGATTTCATTAAAAATATTCACAAATACAAAATTTTCGCTAGAGTATCTCCTGAGCATAAAGTCAAGATCGTAAAAGCGTTCAAATCAAATGGCAATGTGGTCTCGATGACTGGTGATG
The DNA here is from genome assembly GCA_024636005.1 of Bacillota bacterium. Lineage (GTDB taxonomy): Bacteria > Bacillota > Clostridia > Peptostreptococcales > Acidaminobacteraceae > Fusibacter_D. Next base: position 90,503 of record JAGXHV010000032.1, on the reverse strand, counting down.
GTGTCAACGATGCCCCATCACTTAAAAGCGCTGATATTGGAGTCGCCATGGGCATCACTGGAACTGATGTGTCAAAAGGCGCAGCTGACATGATTCTAACAGATGACAACTTTACAACCATCATCCATGCTATAGAAGAAGGTAGAAACATATACACCAATATCAGAAAGGCAGTTGTTTTCCTGCTTTCCTGCAATTTAGGTGAAGTCATAGCCATAGTCGTTTCCATTTTATTTTTCTGGCCGATTCCACTTTTACCAACTCAGATTCTATGGATCAATCTCGTCACCGACACTCTTCCAGCAATAGCACTTGGTGTTGACACTGGTGACAAAGATATCATGAAACGCGCTCCACGCGATCCGAAAGAGAGTTTCTTCGCCGGAGGTGCATGGGCAAAAGCGGCTCTTGGTGGAATACTTATAGGTAGTTTGACATTACTCGCATTCTACCTCGGCATCCACGAGACAGGTTACACACTGAATTCAAAGGATATTTCTGCTGAAGCCATGACTCATGGACGAACTATGGCATTTGTCGTTCTAGCCGCATCACAACTGTTCTACTCACTTTCGATGCGACATTTTGAGAAATCCATTTTCGAAGTCGGTTTATTTACAAATAAATTATTGCTTGGAGCAATAGCAATTGGGATTGGACTACAGGCATTGCTTATAACCATTCCATTTACTGCGAGAGCGTTCAAAGTGGCTCCGCTTACAATCGCCTCATGGGGAACAGTCATTGGACTATCCTTAATCCCACTCGTGCTCGCTGAAATCCTCAAATGGGTTCGAAGATTACTAAAGAAAAGTAAATTAGCAGCTTAAAATAGAAAAGGGGTGTTCCAGAAGAAATTAGATTCTTCTAGAACACCCCTTTTTGATTTGAGTTCAAAAAATTAAAAAGCGCCATGTGCCGAAGCACATGACGCCAAGTAAGACTATCTTACTACTGAGATATTCTCAGCTTGAGGACCTTTAGGACCTTGAGCTACTTCAAAAGTAACCGCTTGGCCTTCTTCTAAAGTTCTGAAACCGTCAGAGTTGATTTGTGAAAAGTGAGCGAAAACATCTCTGCCGTCTTCTCCTGTAATAAAACCAAATCCTTTGTCTGAGTTAAACCATTTTACTGTACCATTCATCATAATGTGTACCTCCTAATTTTTTTTCTTAAATCTTGTAATACGAATAACATTCTAATTAGGACGACACGATGAATCTGTACCCTCTATAATACATGTTAATTCTACTTACTATTCATTTAAGCAATAACTTATGATAACACCTATCCAAACTATTGTCAACAGCAATTCAGATTTCTTTTTTGAATTGACTTTAGAATCACCAAATGTTATTCTTTTTGTGACTCGAAATGTTGCGCGCGCAACAATCAAAAGGAGCTTAATTATGAAGCCGTTAATGAAATACATAGGACGTACGGAACGCTGCGCTGTACTGTATCGGGACGAAATGCTCAGTACATATGGACTCAATGGACATCAGCATACTTATATCATCAACATCTGTCAAAATCCGGGAATTAGCCAGGATCATCTCTCAAAAATTATATTTGTTAATAAAAGTAATGTGGCACGTCAGTTGTCACTTTTGGAAGCAAATGGCTTCGTTACAAGAAAAACATCTGTATTGAATCGGAGACAAATGGAAGTCTATCCAACTGAAAAATGTTTGGCTCTTTACCCAATAATCTTGGGCATATTAGGTGATTGGAACAAATATCTGCTCGAGGAATTCACTACCGAAGAAAAACAAATGCTACTTGATATGATGGAAAAAGTCATGCTCAGAGCATCAAGCAAACTTGAAAACTCAGTTAAAGGAGAATCCAAATGACTAATCTCCGTACTTATCTTAAACCTTATCTCCCCAGAATGGCAATCGGACTCTCCATCAAGTTCACTGGCACCATCATGGATCTTTTGATTCCCTGGATCCTTGCCTATATGATCGACTATGTCGTACCAGAAGAGAGCATGCAACTCATCGTGATTTGGGGATTTATGATGGTCCTTTGCGCTATCGTGGCCATAGTGGCCAACATAGTGGCCAACAGAATGGCCTCAAGAGTAGCTCGTGATACGACTAGAAAGGTCCGTCACGACCTCTTTTCAAAGATATCCTATCTATCGAGCAGCCAAATTGACACGTTCACTTTGCCATCGTTGATATCAAGACTCACATCCGACACTTATCACGTCCATCATATGATTGGGATGATGCAAAGACTCGGCGTACGTGCACCAATCCTTTTACTCGGTGGAATCATTGTCACATTGACGCTTGATCCCGTTCTTTCCCTGGTGCTCATATCCATTTTACCACTTATCGGTCTTTTAATCTTCAAAGTCTCCACAAAAGGGATTCCTCTTTATCAGAAGCTTCAGGCTTCAATCGATGGAATGGTTACTGTTATAAGAGAAAATATAACTGGCATCCGTGTCATCAAAGCACTGTCCAAATCAGATTATGAAAAGACGCGATATTCTCTATCCAATGATGATGTTGTGAAAAGTGAAATGACTGTTGGAAAAACAATGGCCATCACGAACCCCATGATGAACCTTTTCCTCAATCTAGGATTGACACTAGTTGTGATTGTTGGTGCGCTCAGGGTGAACAGCGGACTTACAACACCTGGCGCAATCATCGCCTTTCTGACCTATTTCACAATAATTCTAAATGCAATGCTCTCCATTAGTAGAATTTTCATTTTATATTCCAAGGGCACTGCCTCATTTAAAAGAATCATTGAGGTCATCGATGCGCCAGAAGAACTTAAAGTCACTGAAGATGATACGATCCCTTCGGATGCTCACATCTCTTTTAATCATGTCCACTTTTCATATCACAATCAGAAAGACAATTTGGTGGATCTTCACTTTGAAGTGAAAAAAGGTGAGACACTCGGAATCATCGGTCCGACAGGAAGCGGTAAATCCAGCATCATTCAGCTTCTTATGCGATTTTATGATGTTTCATCAGGTGAAATCAGATTGAATGGTACCAACATCAAAAGCATTCCTCGCGTAAAGCTTCATACGAAGTTCGGAATAGTCTTTCAAAACGACATTCTATTTGCCGATACCATTGCCCAGAACATTGCTTTTGGTAGAAAGCTTGAAGCAAAGCAAATTTTGTATTCCTCTGAACTTGCACAAGCTGGTCCATTTATAGACACCCTGGCAGATGGAATTCACCACACACTAAGCGTCAAAGGTGCAAACCTAAGTGGTGGTCAAAAGCAGCGAGTATTGATTTCAAGAGCTCTGGCAGCCAATCCCGAAATACTGATCCTGGATGACTCGTCCAGTGCGCTGGATTACAAAACGGATGCGGCCCTTAGACAGTCGATCAAATCGAATTTCAAGGACACTACTACAATCATAGTCGCACAACGGATCAGTTCCATCATGCATGCAAATCAAATTTTAGTCCTTGAAGATGGAGAAATAATTGGTGTCGGAACACACGAATCCTTAATGAAGTCCTGTGAAAATTATCAAGAAATCAACAAAATCCAGATGGGAGGCAGCTTTGATGAGCACAGTTAGTAAACCCAAATTCAAATATGCCGTCCTCAAAAGATTATGGCAATATATGTACGGATACAAATGGCTATTAATCCTGGCTTTGTCGTTAACTTTGATCAGTAATCTGCTCGCACTTGTCGGCCCGATGTTATCTGGATTTGCCATTGATGCCATCGCACCAGGAAAAGGGTTGGTGAATTTTGATAAAGTCATGTATTACACAGGTTATATGATCCTATTTTATGTGTTCTCATCATTCTTTTCTTATCTCTTGGCTTTACTGATGATTTCACTCAGTCAAAAAATCTCTTTTAAAATGAGAAAAGATGTCTTTGATAAAATGGCGGAATTGCCTGTTGGCTATTTCGACCGTCACCAAACTGGTGATCTCATCAGTCGTTTCACTTATGACATCGATACTATCAACACATCACTATCCCATGATTTGATTCAAATTTTCACGAGCATCATCACCGTCATCGGCTCGCTTGTCATGATGGTCATCATATCTCCAGTTTTAGTGACTGTTTTTGCAGTCACCATACCGGTTTCGATATTATTCACCCGATTTATGACCGGGAAAGTCCGACCTCTTTTTCGAAAAAGATCAGCTAAATTAGGAGAATTGAACGGTTTTGTGGAAGAAATAGTCTCAGGTCAAAAAGTTATAAAGGCTTATCATCAGGAAGTCAGTATGATCGAAAGATTCGATGAAAAAAACGAAGAAGCTGTCGAAGCCTACTATAACGCTGAGTTTTATAGCAGTACTGTAGGCCCATCGGTTAACTTCATCAACAACCTATCCCTTTCACTCGTCAGTGTGTTTGGAGCTATACTGTTTTTATTTGGTCGTCTCACACTTGGAAATCTTTCTTCATTTGTGCTTTACTCGAGAAAATTCTCAGGTCCAATCAATGAACTTGCCAACATACTTAGTGAACTACAATCTGCAATGGCAGCCGCAGAACGGGTTTTCAAACTTATTGATGAGGAACCTGAAACTTACGATATCGAGGACGCACATGTCTTTGACGATGTGCATGGCAATGTCAAATTTGAGCATGTCAACTTTGGCTATGTTCCTGGTCAAACCGTAATTAGTGATTTCAGTCTAGAAATCGAAAAGGGCAGTTTGATTGCCATAGTCGGTCCGACTGGAGCCGGTAAAACGACACTGATCAACTTGCTCATGCGCTTTTATGACCCTACGTCCGGAACCATCTTTCTGGACGGTGTGGACATAAAAAAAGCCACCCGAAAAAGTCTAAGACTGGCTTATGCCATGGTCCTTCAGGACACTTGGCTTTTCAATGGCACCATCTATGAAAATGTAGCCTATGGCAAAAAAGGAGCTACACTTGAAGAAGTGATCGAGGTTTGTAAAGCTTCCAAGATTCACAACTATATCACTCAGTTGCCCCAAGGCTATGATACCATCTTAAATGAAGATGGCATCAATATCTCTCAAGGTCAAAAACAACTATTGACTATCGCGAGAGCCATGTTGCTCAACTCAAAAATGCTCATACTCGACGAAGCTACATCAAATGTGGACACGCGTACAGAGCTCCAAATACAAGATGCCATGCATAGGCTCATGCATGGCAAAACATCATTTGTAATCGCACACCGTCTTTCCACCATTCAAAATGCCGATAAAATTCTGGTGGTCAAAGATGGAAATATTGTTGAACAGGGGACACACGATACACTTCTAAAAATGAAGGGGCATTATGCGGATCTTTATTATGCCCAGTTTGTCTAATGAATTTTATACCTTTTAATTTCTGAGACCAGTTGCTTAGATAACTGATAAAGGTTATCGATGCTCGAAGTGATTTCTTCAATATTATAATTGTCCATACATCTCGTCAATGTTGCGCTATTGTGAAAGCTGACCCGCTTTCAGAAAAAACTTGAATTGAAAACATTGAATCTTCACTTTATTTAGGTTAATCTGTTCTCATAGCCAATCATTTCCATCTATCTAAACAAAGGAGATCATATTATGGAACGTATACTTGGAAACAGCTATTTTCTCCCCTCACAAGTCGTAATCGGTGGTTATAAGGTCGGAGACGATCTATTACTGATTGATACTGGTAATGACGACTCCAGTGTGCGAAAGGCCATCAGAGATTTTGAAGGCATCAATGTCAAAGCCATTTTCAACACCCACTCACACGCAGACCATTGTGGTGGAAATTCATATATCCAGAGACAATTTGATGTGAACACCATAGCACCGGAACTGGAGCACAGCTTCATTGAACAACCAATTCTTGAGCCCTCTTATTTATATGGTGCTTTTCCACTAAAAATTCTACACAATAAATTTTTGCTTGCCAAACCTTCACAAGTGAATCATATCATCACAACCGAAACAGAAATCAAAATTGATCTGAATGGTGAATCGCATCTATTTACTCTTTTGCCATTGAAAGGACATTCACCGAATATGTATGGCATAATAACACCTGATGGCATAGCTTTTTTGGGTGATGCTCTGATTTCTGAATCCATGATTGAAAAACATCCACTGATTTTCACTTATAATGTAGGAGAACATTTGAAGTCCATTGAGCGTCTTCGCACACTTGAAGCGAACGGATATGTAATCGCCCATGGCGGAATATATGATCATCTTGATCATTTGTGTGATGCAAATAATGAAGTACTGGTCAGAACCCAAAATTTAATTTTAAATCACCTTGAAAGTGGCTCTAATACCATCGATGAAATCCACAGCTTTTTATTTGAGACCTATAGCCTTTCTGAAAATGTTCCACAACACCTGCTAAATAGATCTGTTGTGAAAGCTCACCTTCAGTATCTTGTGGACTTGGAAAAGGTCATCGTACAATCAAAAAAAGGACAACTCTATTTCGAGTTGTCCCAGGGTGATGACAAAGTCACCAAATTATAGATTTTTTTTCCAGACACGCCTTCTTCGATGCTGTCTGATATTGAAAAATTTCCACTGCGATAAGATATTATTATTTGTTTCAAGCATTGGACCAGTCTCTGCAGACTGAATCCCATAGTCCATGACATTTTTCATCATACTATCCAGGAGCAATCCATTGATGCCTAGATTTTGATATTCTGGTTTGACAGCAATCAGATAAAGATCAAGGGCATCATTTTTTTTGATGGATTTTAGGATGTGAACGAATCCAAATGGGAAAAGCCGTCCTTTGGATTTTTGCATAGCTTTTGAAAGCGAGGGCATTGCAATTGCAAATGCTGCCAAGTCTCCTTCTTTGTCGACCACAATCTTGATAAAATCTGGATTCACAAACCCGAAAAACGTCTTAATATAGAGATCAATCTGCTTTTGATTCAATTCAGTCATACCATATAGTGGAGCATATGCAATGTTGTAAAGGTTAAAAACTGATTCAGCCCATGGTAGTATCTCCTTTTTATTCTTAAATTCAATGACTTTAAAGGCACCTCTACTTTTCATTCGTGCTGCAATTTTGTGTAATTTTTCGATTTTAATCGGATCAAAAATCAGTTGGTATTCAATCCAATCCACGTCTTTTTCAAACCCCATGGCAATCATATGTTCCATATAGTAAGGTGCATTGTATATGGTAATATACATATCAAGCTCCTCAAAACCTTCGACCAACATACCTTGATGATCCAAATCCGTAAACCCCAGCGGTCCATGTATTGCCTTTATATCACGGGACATGGCCCATTTAACAGCCTCGTCCATTAACAACCGAGACACTTCAAGTTCATCGATAAAATCAAAACATGTGAACCTTGCATAGTTTTGATTCCACTTGTCATTGCTTTTATTATTGATAATCACCCCGATACGCCCTACAAGTTCCCCGTCTTGATAAGCTAAAAAATGTTCGGAAACACAAAATTCGTATGCGGGATTGACATTCTCATCCAGCGCTTTGACCCCATCCCATACCAGTTCCGGCACATAGTATGGGTTGTTTTTATAAAGTTGGTTGGGAAAGTCAACGAATGCCCTGAATTCTTTCTTGGATTGTACTGGTTTGATCTGGATCATATCTGCTCCTTAATATGCTACAACTGAATTCTTCTCATGGTTGGGTATGCGATATCAATGTCCACTTCAGCACCGAAACGATCCAAAACCGCCTCCCAAATGCGCTCGGAGCTGAATCTTCTCATCTTTGGTTCACATATGTAGCGCATTGTAAGCTGCACACCACTCTCTGTAACATCTGTATATACTATTGGTGTGAGATTGTTATAATAGACCAGATATTTCCTGGAAGTTTCAAAAATCTTTTTTTGAACATCATCAGCCAAATCGTCGGAATATCGATGTACTATTTCCTCAAGGATCCCTTTTGCTTTACGCCAATTGCACTCAAAAGTCACAACCACTCTGATTTCATCCCAGATGTAATCAAAACCCAATGTATAATTGGCTAAAGGGTCCATAAATATTTTATAGTTTGGAATATGGATGATTCGGCCAGTGCTTTGTTCAGCATGAACCCAGTTACCCACTTCAATGACTCTAAATTTAAAGATGTTTTGATCTATAACATCTCCTTTGATTCCGGCGATCTCGATACGATCTCCCACAACAAATGGTTGTCTGAGTAATATATAGAGCCAACCAGCGATATTCATCAAAATATCTTTCATAGCGAGCGCCAATCCAGCAGAGAAAAGCCCTAAGTAAGTAATCACTGAGCCGCCACTCTTAAACCAGATCAGAGCGACAAAAATAATAAAGAGTAAAAATGCAATTGCATTTATAATTCTTTTTGCACGAAAATAGATCCCCGAGTCTGGAATTCTTTTATGAATAAACCTTAAAAGCAAGCTTTTGAGTATATATATCCCGAACGATATACCCACTGTCCAAAGTATGTTCAACAATTGTGCTTCATCAAATTTTGGCATAGTGTTCTCCCCTCCACAAATGGTGTTTCACTCAAGAGCATTTTTCTATAATGAACGTATGTATGCTACAATTCCATCGATAGATTTTTTTTGACTGAAATCGGTTCTTTGATCATATACATTAATCATACCCTTTTCATCGGGCGTTCGATCTTTTTCTGGTTTCATCTTTATTTTTAATTTCAATAATTTCATCATTATCTTGTCTTTGATCTTCAAAGCATCGTAATCAAATCCACCTCTAAAGTAGAACAACTTTATGTTTTCCCGTTCCTCTAAGGTCAAATTTTCTTTGATCAGAAGAGGCACCACATCGTCTTTTACTGGTGTGGCACCCACTGCAAAAACTGTCCATTTTGTATTCTTAAGTTCTTTAATCCGTTCTTTGAACTCTTTGAGTCCATTTATTCCGATAGCATGAAGACTACCACCATACACGAAAAAATCATATTTTTCAAAATCGTCATTTTTCATATCCTTGAGCTTATAACACTCAGCTTCCAGCGCTTCGGCTATCCACATGGCATATTTTTGTGTAAATCCTGTAGTCGATGTGTATACAACTGCAATTCTCAATCCATTCCCTCCTTACATGTTTTCAACAAACTGAATGCTAAGTCCGTTTGGATCCTTTACATAGAAAAACTTGACGTGGGGATTGGGCTGGAAGGGTCCACTATCGATCAAAATGTTTTTAGATTCAACAAACGCCATCATTTCATCAACAGACTTTACTACGAAACCTAGAGATATCCCATTGATTTCACCAGGTGCAGGACGATTGGGGTCGCAAATAAGTTCCACTTCCGTTTCTCCTTCACCCAAAAAAGCAAGTTCTACTCCAGGTGCACCTACAAATCTTCTGTTTAGTGGTAATCCTATAATCTCTTGGTAAAATTTCAGTGACGTTTCCATGTCATTAACTGTTAATGTAGTCCAACAAAATTTCATAATTTTATACCTCCTCATAATGGATTAATTCTTCAAATATCACAAATATCCTCTATTTTTTTAGACAATCAAAATGCCACACCAACTATAGAACTGGTGTGGCATAAAATTTAAAATTGTTCCAATGCGATTTTCCTCATTTCCGAGAAAGAAGATGCATAATAATCAGCACCCAAAAATACTTTTGCTTGTACTTCACTTTCCACAGCTTGTCCTCCGACCATTATTTTGGGAATTTTAAAAATTCCAAGGTTTCTAATGGCTGAAATAAGGTGCTCCGCTCCATTGAGATTGTTTTTTCCAGTGATGGAAATGGCAATCAAATCAATGTCTTCTTTTTCAATTAAGAACGCAATACTTGCGACAGGAATGCTTTTACCTAGGTTAAAGACCCGCCATCCCTCCTCAAGAAATATTTCCTTCATCATTTTTAGAACAAGGACATGTTCCTCGCCACTTGGTGAGATCAACATTACCGTGTGTTTGAAATCATCAGTAGACATTTGAATACCAATCAATGAAATCAATCTTTCTACAACGTCAGATATGAAATGTTCCTGAGAGATGTCCAGCTTTCCAGTTTCCCATAAACGCCCCGTCTCGACCATTATAGGGTGAAAAACCTGATCAATGACTTCATGTGTCACAGCACCGTTTACATAAGATTCTATTACAATTTTTGTAGCTAAGGACTCATCACTTTTCAGTAAAGCCTCCAGCAAATCCTCTTTTAACTTCATCAGATCCACCACGCCCGTAGCTTTCACGGTTTTGGTTTCTTCTGCTATACCCAATAAATAATCTGAACTGATATGAAGCAAATCTGAAATTTCCTTCAGGTTTGCTTCTCCTGGAAATCTCAGATTGCTTTCATAATTTGCTATAGTAGACTGTGTGACATTCAACATCTCCGCCAATTCTTTTTGAGTCATTTTTTTGAGTTTACGTATATTCTTAAGACGTGTGCCGAAATCACTCATGTTATCACCTGCTTATGCTTTCACTCTTTTTTTTACAACCATCACGGCTGCTAATCCTATTATACTGAATATAAAAATGGAGGTCAAATCCATTGTTCCAGTTTGTGGCAATTCTTCATCAGCTTCTACTGCTTGATAAACGAAATTGCTTGGTACCAAAACTGAATCGACTACGTGTACAACACCATTTTGTGCTACTAAATCCGCCGCAACAACACCACTTGAATTTACTTTCACTCCATCTGATAGGTCAAATTTAACAGATTCACCGTTCAGTGTAGCAGCTTCAAGACCATTACTAAGATCAGTACTGAGTACATTTCCAGAGACCACATGATAGAGCAATACTTTTGCGAGGTCAGGTTGTGCCATAAGATCTGACGCTGAAATGCCTAGAGCTGCAAGTAAATCTTCAAAGGCTTTGTTTGTAGGTGCAAATACTGTAAATGGACCCTCACCTTGTAATGCGCCTACTAAGTCTGATTTTTGTAGCAATGATACCAGCATGCTGAAATCTTCACTTGAAAGAGCTATGTCAACTACAGTTTCTGGAACACTTGGTGGGCTGAGTACGAATGAACTAGGAACCAATACTTCATCAATTACATGAATCACACCGTTTGTCGCTTCAATATCTGCTGTAACTACATTTGACGAATTAATTTTAACACCGTCTGTCAAATCCACTTTGATGGCTTCTCCACTTAAAGTCGATGCTTCAAGACCATTTGATAAATCAGTGCTCATTACTTTACCTGATACGACGTGATATAATAGTACTTCACTAAGCTGTGGATGATTGAGAAGATCCTCAGCCTCTATACCCAAATCTCCAAGCAGTTTGACGAAAGCTGCATCCGTCGGTGCAAAGACTGTAAATGGTCCATCACCTTGAAGTGCTCCGACGAGTTCCGATTTTTGGAGCGCCGCTACTAAAATACTGAAATCCGAATTTCCTGCTGCTATGTCCACTATATCGCCTTCTGCTGAAAATGTTGGTACACTGATTAATAATAACAAACTCATCATAATACTTAAAATCTTTTTCATGGTAATCCTCCTTCAAAATTATATCTTTAAATCACACTAAGTTATTTTATGATCATAATATATCACTTATTGTGATTATTGTCAACTTAAATTGAGAATTATTTTCAATTAATTTGATTTTTATTTCTTAACGTGATAAAATGAATCGAGAGGTGATTACAATGACTAAAAATCAAAAAAAATTCTTCCTTAATAGTTCTATTATTCTGTTGATAATAATAGCTATTGTTAGCGGTTCAATACTCATCCAGAGAAAGGCGTCTGAAGATGAAGTCTCACAACTCATTGTCAATAGAACGACGGATATCGTGGAAGAAGTGGAATCGATAGAACTTCCCATTGAACCGAAAAACAGCAAGTATGATTATAAGCCCAATAAAAATTTAGAGTATCTAGCAGTAAATCCTGATTTTACAGGTTGGATTGAAATCTCTGACACAATAATAGATTATCCAGTTCTCAGAGGTATAGACAACGCCTTTTATCTGAATAAAGATATTTACAAAAATAGCAGTGATGCTGGAGCGATTTTCATGGACTATAGAAACCTTGGTCAATTCAATGATCAGCACACCATCATCTATGGGCATTACATGAAAAATGGAACCATGTTTGGTGGCTTACACGAGTATAAGGAAGAAACCTATTTCAATACTCATGACACAATTAAAATAAGTGGTCTATATGGAGAGAAAACCTATACCATTTTTTCCGCTTATATTGTATCCGCTGATGATTACAAACTTGAGATTAATTTCCAAGGTCTAGATTATGAGAGTTACCTGCAGACTCTGATGTCCTATTCCATGCATAAAAAAGGCTTTATCTTCAGTGAAGATAAAGCCCTATTGACTCTTGCGACATGCAGCTATGAAACTAAAAATGGCAGGATGATCATACATGCCATTGAGGACTAGAATTTTGAAGTCAATTGCTCATATGCATCTAAAATCTCTATGAATACATCCGAGCTGCCACCTTTGTCTGGGTGGTTGATCTTCGCCAGATGTCTGAAACGACTTTTTATATCTTCCATTGTTGCCGTTGCAGGTAACCCAAAATAAGATAACAGGCTCATATCAAACATATCTGTGACTGGAATACCGTTTTCTTTATAATGTTGGATGAATACAGAGCAAAAAAAAGCGTCAAAAACCTCTTTTCGATCATCATGATTCATTTCAGATAGTTTTTTGAGGCTGTATTTCACTGTTTGGTCATCAATCGTCTTTGTCGAGAAATATTGATCCCAAATCAATCGAATCCCGTTCGCTTCTATGCCACCGTAATTGGTGCGGATTCCAATTTCTTGTTGTTTGAGTGTTCGAAGCTTTTTTTTGATCTCATTATGAAACATATCCGCACCTCTTTTCCTACTAATATATAATGTTCTACAAAAAACAAAAAAAACCTTTATATTCACAACTAATTTTATGTTAAAATCAAGAAAAAGGATTGGAGTGTGATTATGCGTTTTATACCTCTTGATTTTTTAAAAGACAATACCATGCTAGCTGAAAACTTGGTCAATATCAAAAATCAAATATTGCTCAGAAAAAACGTTATACTCAATCCAAAGAATATAGCCAGAATAAAAGCTCTTGGGTTCAAATCACTCTATGTCAAAAATCAGGACGAAGAAGATATTCTCGAAGAAGAAGTCAAAGACATCATCAGTCCTGAAATCCGAAAAAAAGCTATTTTTGACATCAAGGACAGCATGGCCCGATTTACCGAAGAAATCAACAAACAAAAACAACAGCTTGTTTATGGCAATTCAGGACAGGAACTTCTCGAAGTCATCGATCATGTTTCCGAATCACTCATTGATGAAATCTTAAATTCGAACGATCTCAAAATATCTATCATGGACATCAAATCAGAAAATGATTATCTCTATGAGCATGCCGTCAATACTGCAGTACTTTCCATCATGCTCGCTGTCAAGAAAGGTCTTAACATCAAGGAAATACGAAATATAGCGATTGCCTCACTCTTAATCAACATAGGTTACAAAAACTTTTCTAAGGATTTGTATGATCACCCCAATCCACTTTCTGATGTGGCCTGGCGCGAAATGAGACAACATCCTATTCATGGCCATGAAATTCTTACTGCAAACACCACTCTAAACAGCCATGTGCGTACCATTGTACTCCATCATCATGAACGAATTGATGGTTCCGGTTATCCCGGCGAACTTGAAAATGAAGACATTCATCCTCATGCAAAAATTGTTATGTTGGCGGATGTTTATGATGCGATGACCTCTGATCGAAAACACAGAAGCGCATTTTTACACAATGAAGTAATCGAATACATTATGGGTAATGCTGGTAGGCTCTTCGATTTTGAACTTTCAAACATCTTTTCAAGATGCATAGTGCCTTATCCTGCGGGCACACACGTCTTACTTTCAGACGGAAGAAAAGGCATTGTACTGAAAAACAGTACATCACATCCTCTTAGACCAGTGATGCGAATCTTAAAAGACAACAGGTTGGATGAGACTCCAGATGGTCATGTCGATTTAATGAAAACACATAACCTGACCATTGAAAAAATAATCTATGATTGACGTATAAAAAAACTGCTAGAGATGAGAGTCTATAAAAGCTCATTTCTAGCAGTTTTATTGTGATTAATATACTTAATAGTTCTCAAACAGGAACATCTTGAAATGTCAACTGAGGCGCTAATAAGTTTCCTTTGGAAACTTAACTACGCGATTTTTTGTTTCACAAAAAATTACCTATTTCCCCACTATATTTGCTTCACTGAAAAGTACCATCGGTGAGTATCCCATTGTGTAAAAAATACTTCTCATGACTTCTTTTTCAGACCCTATAACTTCTACCTTTTGAAACAGATCATAGATATTGCCAGCAATCATGGCTCCCTTTACTTTTCCCACCAATTTGCCGTTTTCGATCAAAAATCCAGAAGAGATATTCATTGAAAAATCCCCTTGATTGATATTACCGGTGTGAGCTCCCATCACGCCTGTGATAAAAAGTCCCCTTTTGATGCCACCGATGATTGCTTCATCTGAAATTGAATGACCCTCAATAATGATATTCGTATCAAACACTGAAGGTGCATCTTCAATTTCTTTTGAGAAGAGCGTTCTTTTTTGTGCATTTCCTGTAGGTTTCATGCCAAGCTTTTTTGATTGCCCACAGCTCACCAAAAAACTTTTAAGCACCCCATTTTCATAGATCACAGTATTTTGTGCAGGTGTCCCTTCATCATCAAAAGCAAATGAGTTGCAACCCAGTGGCATTGTCGCATCATCCCGTATGGTTATTTTTTCAGAAAAAAGCTTCTTTCCGAGTTTATCACCGACTGGGGATATGCCCTTCGAAACATTACCCCCATTTACTCCACCGAGCACTCTGAGCATGAGTGAGCCCATTACATTTCCGGAAAAGACAACTGGCATTTTCTCGTTTTCAAGGGTTACCATCTGATTGCCGAGTCTATGAAGTTCAATCATTTTCTCTAAATGTTCATCCTTTATTAAGGGGAGATCACTACCTGAATACTCTTTAGTTGTGCTATAAAAACCTTGTTCGTTCAAAGTGTATATCTGTACAGCTATATTGGTATAATCATATTCACTTTCAAATCCCGAGCTATTGACCATTTTAACTTCTTTTACTGTTTTTATGAATTCAACTCCTGATGTGATGTCTGAAGCTATCACTTTTAATCTGTCCGAAACATCAAAAGTCAGCTTCACCAATTGCTGAGTGGTCATATTTCTAACAACATCAGATGAGCAGTTTACATCTTTTACTTTTTCATTAGGAAATTCCACAGCTTCAGACTTTTGGTTTTCAAGTGAAACCATAGCTCTTTCAATGATGGATTCATCTTCAAGTGATGTTGCAACAGCCGCGCCCATCTTATCCCCCTTGACAATCCTTATGGCAACTTCCGTCTTTTTTTCAGACTCTATGCCTTGCATTTCTCCAGATTGAACCGATACCGATGTGCTGAATACGACTCTTGAATATACTTCTGCGTGATCACACACCCTGAGGACTTTTTCAAGTAATGTCTTCATGTCATCTTCCCCCTATACCCATATTCTTAATTTTAATCGGTGCAGACCCTTTACCCGATTGAATTAGGATTTGTCCACCTTTCCCGCAACCACCGGCCTTAGAAAATCCTATCTCATTACCAATCATCTCAATATTCTTAAGTGTTGTGAACAGATGGCCAGTAAGTGCCAGATCACGTACCATGCCCTTGATTTCACCATTTTCAATTTTATAAGCACCTTGTACGGCAAATGTGAAGGTATCTCCACTTGTTTGTCCCCCTGCTGATCCGAACAAGTAAAGGCCATTGTCAATGGATTTGATCATGTCTTCAAGACTATGCTTATCTTTATCAATATAGATATTGCCCATTCTGACAATTGGTGTAAAACCAAAATTTTTCGCCCTTGCATGCCCAGTAGGTGTCTCTTTCATCAGGTTGGCACTTTCAAGCGAATGTAACCTTCCGCTAAGCTTACCGCCCTTAATCAGATAAGTCTTTTTGGCTATGGTTCCCTCATGATCATAAGAATAGCTTCCTGGATATCCGTTCATTGTCGGATCGTCTATTACATTAAAATCAGGAGTCGCGAAAGTCTCTCCGAGTTTCATCGTTTCAGCAAGCGATAGATTGCCCACAAGGTTATCCGACTCACTAAGGTGACCAAAAGCCTCATGAATAAAAAGGCCGCTTACGTCGCTATCTAGAACCACATCATAATTGCCTCCGACTACGGGTTCTGCATCGAGCAAGTCGATGGTCTGCTTTGCCTTGGCATGAACTGCCTCATCTTGATCAAGCAAATCAGAAAAGTTCGTGTTACCACCAAACGACAAACGCGTAATTTGAGTCAAGTCGCCCTTTTTTGATGTCACTCGGAAAGTTATTCCACAAATGAGTTCTTCCTGTCTCACTTCAGTTCCCTTGTTGTTTAATATTAGTGTATCCGTAAACTGTTCATAATACTCAGATTCTAAATTGACAATACTGTCATAATTCATAAAAATATCAATATATTTATTCATCAGCGTCTTTTTATCTTCAACGCTTACTTTTCTCGGGTCCATCTCTGTAGATACTTTCACATGATCGACATTGATTTCATAATTGGTTAAGATTTTTTTTCCCGGAATCAAATCACTGGCAATTTTCGCTTCACCTATGGCGAATTCCAAATCTCTTGGATCAGTGAAACAAAATGTCCCAAAGCCTCCACCAGTAAGAACCCTGACGTTGCCACCGGTTTTTCTGATGATTGCTACTGTGTCCAGTTCCCGCTTGGTCCCTTTTATGCTCGTGAAAGAAAAATCTTGAACCCTCAAATCGCAAAAACCCTCGACTAAAAGTGCATTTTTGAACTTTTCAGTATCCATGTTGCCCTCCAATTCATTTACATTCATTTTGATTATTTCGTGACCCTTCATATTTTAGTCTACACTATTTTTTTGTGACTCTCAAGAAAATAAATGTATTTTATCTTGACAATACTGTGTGTCATACACTATAATGTAATCAAAGGAGTTGATTATATGAGTGAAACTGAAAAAATTGTTCTTAATATTCAACAAGAAATGAAGCGAGGTACTTTGGTTTTGGCAGTCTTAACACAGATGGACCAACCTCAATATGGATATTCTCTGATTCAAGCACTCAGTGAAAAAGATATGGTTATTGAACAAAATACACTTTACCCACTTATGCGTAGGCTTGAGAAACAAGGACTTCTAGATTCTATTTGGCAAGTTGAAGAAAATAGACCCAGAAGATATTATAAGATTAGTACGCTTGGACATGAGGTAAGGGATGTATTGATCAAAGAATGGCAGTCACTTGATGTGACCATGTCAAAATTAATTGGAGGTTTGAAATGATTAATAACTATCTTTATACTATAGGAAAATATATTTCACCTACACAGCGAGGTGATGTTTTAGAAGAAATTAAAGCCAATTTGTATGGTTTCCTAGAAGAAAATTTTGGTAAGAAAGAGTACACTGATTCAGAAATTGAAATGGCAATCCGTTCCATGGGCCATCCGAAGAAAGTTGCTGAAGCCTACATGGAGGGACCCAGATGTTTAATTGGTCCAGCCTATATTGATACCTATTGGTTGGTGCTTAAAATCGCTCTGATTGGTATCGCCATTGGTCTTACAATAGCAAATATGATTACGCTTCCAGATTCAAAGGACGGGATACAATTTTTTATAAAAGTCATCGCTAGTATTTGGCAGTCTTCACTTTCAGCGATTGGTACAGTCACTTTGATCTTTGTATTGATTCAGCACTACAGCCCTGGCGAACAAGAAACAATCACTGGAGATTGGTCTCTCAAAGTCATTGAAAATGCTCCTGAAGCACACCAAAAAATCAAATTTTTGGATATTATTCTGGAATCCATATTCATTTGCTTTTTTTTAGTCGCTATCAATCAAGCCACACCTGCTCTAGTAATTGCATTACGTGAAAACGAAGTGATTCCCGTACTGAACATGGAACTTTTCAAGCCATTTCTCATCTGGATCAACTTCGCTATTGTTTCAAATCTCATTTTAAATTTATATCTACTTATAAAGAAACAATGGCAATCCATTACACGGATTATCTCTATTGCCATAGATATAATCGGTGTTGGTATATTCGCAAAATTGATTATGACTCCAGGTTTTTGGAATTTTTCGGCTATCGACAGCGTTCTTAAAGATGAAAGCATTGTACTTTCAACAGTGTTGGATCTCAGTCTGAACATAACACTTGCTGTGGTGATCATTATTGTCGCATTTGATATCTTCGGACATTTGCGGGTACTTTTAAAAACCAGATCAAAGTAATATTTAAAAAACGCCAAATTCACTTTGGCGTTTTCAGGGTGATGATAAAGTCATCAAACTGTAGGCTGTAGTAAACGTTCAAAGTCAAGGCACGGATAAAATCCAGTGAAGGCGCGACCTATAGCGTCGTAACTGAACTGGATTTTATCCAGTAACGATGGATTTGGACGTTTGTCTACAGTCTGAAAACGCCAAATTCACTTTGGCGTTTTCTGATTCACTATTCGATTTGGGAAACCCTAACCATGATTTCATTACGTCTGAACATCGGTGGCATAAACGGTGGATTGTAGAAGGCCAGCATAAAATTGGATTGTTTCAGGTACTTATGTTCGCCTATCCAAGACTCCAAAAGTCCCATCATTTTTTGTTCTTTCGCTTCACCAGACGTTCCACTGTATCTTATGACTGCAAAAGTACCCTTTTCAAATTTCTTGATATTCAATGAAGGATCATTGGGCTTTGGAATATTGTCGAGATTTGCACTCGGTACAACAAATGCTATGGTCTGACCTTCATTTTTAATTTCTTCAATGACTGGTATCGTCATTTTCATTTTCAGGTTGTCGGTATTGTCTTGACTGATGTACTTGAACAGCGTTCCGAAACCATTGTCACTGTATTTGTCTTTTTCATTTTGATATTCTACAATATAAAAATCAGAATACTCCCGGATCTCAAACTCGTCCTCTTTGTAATTTACAGTGTAATCAGGTGTTTCATATTTTCCCATAAACAATCACTTCTTTCCTGTTAATCATATACTCATTAATATATCCTTATTCAAGGATTTCAAACCCTTGAATGATTTAATCTGTAAGTGAAATATAGAAGCAATACTATACACAAAAAGATGAATACTGGAAACATCATCATGCCCAACACTTCCATCATTAATCCCAATATAGGTGGAAATAAAGCGATTCCAATATATGCTGAAGCCATTTGGATTCCTATGATGGATTGCGCTTTAACCCTGCCAAACCGAATTGGGGTTTCATGGATCATTGAGGGGAAAATTGGAGCAAATCCAAGTCCAAGTAAAACAAAAGCGATCATAACAAGTGTATTACTGAAATTTGATATCAACAGAACTGCACCTGAAAGTGCAATAATTATACCAAATAAAATCATTTTTTCGTTTGATAATTTGAAAGAGATAAACCCAGATATAAGACGGCCAAATGTAATGCCACCAAAGTAAAAAGCCACCCATCTTGCCGCGATTTCAAGAGGAATTCCTTTCATTTGTACCAAATAACTGCTCCCCCATAGACCTACTGAAAATTCTACAGCGCAATAAGTCATGAATATCAAAACAGCATAAGGAACGCCTTTGATTTTAAGTGCCTCAATGATCCGCAATTGTTGACCTGATTCTAATTCATTTTCAACACTGTCAACATCTGCTCTTACACTGGTCATTTCAGCATGCTTTTTCCAAAGTGGCAAGCTGAGAAACAGTATTACGGCTAGTCCCAGCTGAATCAGGGCTACACTTTGATACCCCATTCTCCACGAACCCGTCTGTTTTAGAATTATGGACATCAGTATGGGACCTGACGTCGCACCAACGCCCCAAAAGGAATGCAGCCAATTCATATGATGCGCCTTGAAATGAAGTGCGACATAGTGGTTGAGTGCAGTATCGACAGAACCGGCGCCAAAACCAAGCGGAAGTGCCAATAACACAAACCAGATGTAAGAAGGTGCGTATGCAAATCCGAGCAATGCTGTACCGGTCATCAACCCACTGAAAAAAGTGATTTTGCCTTCACCAAAGCGTCTGATCAAACGTCCGCTGAGCAAACTGCTGCTGATTGTTCCCACTGTAACCACTATGGAGATTATACCCGCAGCATCCAGTCTCAGAAACCACTCCGATCTAATCATTGGCCATGTGACACCAAGCAGAGCATCTGGGAGACCAAGACTGATGAAAGCCAAATAAATAATAATCAATAGAATAAAGGTAACCATAAATATTTCACCATCCTGAAAGTATTGTATTTCGTCATTTTATATGTTATTCTTAGCTCGATTTTATTATATCAAATCAGGAGGCATACATATATGTTATTCAGTCTTGCTCTTATATTAATTATTGGTTTCAGTTTAAGTGGCATCTTCAACAAACTCAAAATTCCAGGTCTGATTGGTATGATCCTCACTGGTATTCTTCTTGGCCCCCATCTTTTGGACTTGATCTCAAATGATATTTTGAATATCTCCGCAGATCTTAGAGAAATCTCACTTATTGTCATTCTCACAAGGGCAGGACTTACTATAGACCTCAATGATTTGAGAAAAGTTGGAAGACCGGCAATCTTGATGTGTTTTGTTCCGGCTACACTCGAAATATTTGCGGTCACCATACTGGCTCCAATCTTCCTGAATGTATCCTACCTTGAAGCAGCAATCATGGGTACCGTTCTAGCTGCAGTATCCCCTGCCATAATTGTCCCTAGAATGATCCACCTTATGGAAAGTGGTCATGGCAAAGATAAGAATATCCCTCAACTCATAATGGCAGGCGCTTCTGTGGATGACATCTATGTCATCGTTCTTTTCACTGCATTTCTAGGGATGTATGGTGGCGGTGATTTCACAGTGATGACTTTACTGTCTGTACCGATTTCAATACTCTCTGGCATGCTCTTAGGGATTATAACAGGTCTAGTGCTTGTTCGTGTTTTTAAGTCACTACACATCAGGGATACCATCAAAGTACTAATCATAATCAGTACATCTTTCATCTTTGTGTCTCTTGATAATTTTTTGGAACCCTATTTTCCTATGTCTGGTCTTTTGGCGGTAATGGCACTCGGGGCGACTGTCCTGAAGACATATCCTGTGCTGGCCAAAAGAATCATGGGGAAATTTTCAAAAATTTGGGTAGGCGCAGAACTCATGCTATTCGTGCTCGTCGGTGCAGCTGTCGACATCAGTTATTTGGCAGGTGCCGGATTCATGTCTGTTTTACTCATTTTCTCAGCGTTATCGCTCAGAATTGTTGGCGTATATGTCAGTCTCATCAAAACCAATCTCAATTTCAAAGAGAAACTGTTCTGCGCCATATCATATGTCCCTAAGGCGACCGTTCAAGCAGCAATAGGTGCAATTCCATTGACTGCAGGAGTAGAATCAGGCAACACAATTCTGACCGTAGCTGTTTTGGCTATTATGATTACGGCACCACTTGGAGCAATTGGAATGGATAACACTTACACCAGATTTCTTTCTGTGAAGTCATCCCCCTGATTGATATTTAATATTAAGCAAGCTTTAATCCAATATTAACAATAAGGTGTTACACTAATCCATATTGAAGAAACAGGAGGCTCTTATGAAAAAGTATTATAAAATAGTTGTGGGACTGATTCTGGTTCTATTTTTCACGGGTTGCTCAAATGGTATCCAATTTGGAGATAAGGATTTTTTTAAAGATGCTTTACCTGATATGAAGGAACAAGTGGAATACAAAGAAGATCTTGGTAAATATGACAAATTGGTCCTTGAAGTCGACCTCACCGTTTCCGGAGTGAAAATCAGTTCTTCAGATAGTGATGAACTGATTTATCAGCAGATTGCCAATAGAAAAGATCTTTTGGCTGAAATGGAAGTCTCTGAAAAAAGTAAAACCATAACGTTGACATTTAAGAATGATCCAGATCGAAAGATCAATGTTGGCACTCAAAATAGTCAAACTGAGATTTTCATACCCGAAACATTACTCACTGATTTACAGGTGAACCTCAATGTAGGTGATTTGAGCATCAAAGGTGAGCAGTTAAGTTTTGAGAACATTAGATCAAATCTCGATGTCGGCGCACTTGATATCACTCTTTCAGACGATCATGATCAACTGGAGGAGATAGAATTATCCAGTAATGTTGGAGATATTGTACTAGAAATGAATGGAAACTTTCCGAATTTACATACTCTAGAGACATTGACTGATGTAGGTTCCAACAGCGTAACACTGGATGGTGACTATGGTGAAAAGTTGTCCATTAAAGGTGAATCACACGTAGGCGAATTAACCTATGAATTCATTGGTGATTTTGATAAAGACATCAAAGCAGTTCTTACATCCAATACAGGTGAGCTCAACCTCAAATTGCCTAAGAACTCACCTGTCGAATTGACTACTGAATCCAACGAATTCACATCTAATGTCGACATCAAATTTGATGATTACACAGTTAAAAACGATACTTATCTTTTCAATACATCTACCAAGGGTGGTAATATCTCAATCAAAGCTAGTGTCAATATTGGCGATTTGACTGTTGAATAAAAAAAGATAAGGGCGCGTAGCGCCCTTATCTTTTTCGCGTAGTTAAGTTTCCGGTGGAAACTTATTAGCGTCACTGTTCATCTTACAATCCATAAATTCATATATATGACTTCAGACTCTCCCTGACATTTCCATCAAAACCTTCAGTTCTATCCGAGCAAATCATAGAATTGAGAACAGCTTCTTCAACTGCCTCAGCTAAAGCATGAAACGGACCATCCAAATTTGAATCCTGTATCTGATCAATCTTATAATTGCCTTTTCTTGGCACTCGATTTTTCGTAGTAAACCCAATCGCCACTTCACCACTCCCGTGCCCCATATATGAGCCAGTTTTAGCAAGACCAATAGGCACACGTTTAATCAAACGTCCAAGTTGTCGATCTGAAAGCGGCAAATCTGTCGCCACCACTACTATGATTGAACCTTTCTCAATTTCACATGCGGTGTCTTGAATTGCTTTGATCTTAGTGCCATAAGGTTGTCCAGAGATTAAGAAGTCTTCTAAAGATCCATGATTGGAAAGTACAAGCACACCGATGGTATAGGATATGTCCTCTATCCTCACAATCCTTGAAGCAGATCCAATACCACCTTTAAGTTGATGACAGGACATTCCCTTGCCAGCACCGACATCTCCTTCAGTAAAATCGACAACACTTGCATCATAAGCCGAAAACACTTCTTTAGCACCAACTACACGATGAGCAATATCATTCAAGTATGCGTCATTGCATTCGCATACTATAGGATTATATGATTTTATTTCCAGATTTTCTCTATCACATCGCATAATCATATGTTCAACCGCAGCATCATGGACTCGTCCTATGTTGAGAGTGTTGGTTAAAAAAATAGGGCTTTCTATGACTCCAAGCTCATTAATCTGCATCAGACCTGTACTTTTTCCATAGCCATTAATGATGTGCGAGGCTGCAGTGAGCTTGGTCACAAACGGATTGTCTTCACATGGGATAATGACTGTCACGCCAGTTTTATTTCTACCTGTGTCCACAGTAAAATGACCTACTTTGACCCCGTATACATCTGTGATTTTATTCAACTCTCCTTTTGGATACCTTCCGATCTTAAAACCGTAATCTTCAATACGCATTTGCTTCATTCTTCATATCTCCTTATAGCATTCAAATCAAAATGGCCAAACACGCAAAATCAAAGGTGTTCCTACAATGATGACAGAAAGTGAAATCGGTAGACCCACCTTCCAATAATCTGTAAATTTATATCCTCCAGGACCCATAACGAGCATATTGGACTGATGACCTATTGGTGTTAAAAAAGCTGAAGAAGACGCTACACAGACACTCATAAGCAACGGATCTGGTGACACTCCCATGAAGACAGAAAGACTGAGTGCGATAGGAGCCATTAGTACCGCAGATGCTGAATTGTTAATCAGATTTGTAAGTACCATTGTTAAAATCATAAGTACTACAATAGTGTATGCCGGCGAAAGAATCGTAGAAACATGCATCAAAAAGTTAGCAATCGTATCCGAACCACCACTGCTCTGCAATGCACCACCAATTGGCAACAATGATCCAAGCATTAGAATTGTTGGCCATTCAATTGCGTCATAAAATTCTCTTGGATTGATGATATCAGTCAGAACCATCAACAGTGCAGCAACTGAAAATGCAATCTGAACAGGTAGAACCCCAAGTGTGGTCAAAGTGATCGATGAAGCAAATATTCCAAGTGCAATATATTGCTTTGTCTTGGATTTACCTGCAGTGAATGAAACCCCACGTCCTGCAAGTGGTAAGCAGCGCAGTTTTGAGTAAGTATCTTGTAAAATGCTCTCTGGCACTTGAATCAACAATATGTCACCTGGTCTAAATTTAAATGACTTTAGTCTCCTTATGGAAGAAGTTCCCTTTCTGGATACTGCAACCAAGTTGAGGTTGAACCTATTTCTCAGTTGGGTCTCTACTGCATTTCTTCCAATCAAAGGAGAATCTCCCCTAAGTACAACTTCTACCAATGCCAAATCCTTTTTTGAAAATTCTCCTCCCGAACCCAGTTCATCCAACTTTGCTCCCTTGAGCATCATACCTGTTTTTTCAACCAGTTCAGTCAATTCCGTCGGAATTGCCTTGAGAATAAGAATATCACCCAGAGTGAGCTGTTCATTTGCAAGTGGAGCAATTATTTTCCGTCCGTTTCGAATGATTCCTATAACGTTGATTTCAAGCTTATAAACTGTATAAAAATCGCGCAAAGTCTTTCCTATCATTTTACAATTCTCAGCCACCAAGACTTCTGACAAATACTCATCAATATCAAAAAGTTGTTCGTTTTTGCTTGTCCGTCTATGAGGAATCAATCTCCATCCAACCAAAGTCATATATGTGATTCCAATGATCACCATCACAATACCAACGGGTGCAAAATCGAAAAAAGCAAATGGTTCCATACCTGCTTCTGTTCTATATATGGAAATAATCAAGTTGGGTGGAGTTCCTATTTCTGTCATCATGCCACCCAATAAAGATGCAAATGCAATAGGCATCAAAAAAATCGAAGGCGACAATTTGCTGTCTTTAGCCACACTGATGGCAATCGGCATGATTAGTGCTAGTGCTCCAACATTGTTCATAAAGCCAGAAATAGTTGCAGTTACGATCATAAGACCCATGATTTTCACAGAAATTCGTTTTGTGCTACGGTTAAGTAATACAACCAAATAATCAATGGCACCAGTCTTGATCAGAGCGCTACTGATTACCAATACCGATGCAACGGTTATGACTGCGGGATGGCTAAAACCAAAAAATGCATCTTCAGGGATTATCACACCAGTTACAACCAATACCAGAAGCCCTGAAAGCGCAACAAAGTCATATCTTATCCTACCATCAACAAACAGAATCAATGCAACTGCTATGACTAAAAAAACTATTATCTGTTGTCCCATATCCACCTCCGTTATACACCTGTTGCCAATAATTATAGCATTCCAGTTGAACTGTATCAATAAATACCCTAAGCTGGACACAATTACGCTATAAAAAAATAAGAGCATGCTCTGCAGCATACTCCCATCTTAATATGATTGTTATTTTGCAATATCAACAGCTCTTAATGTATTGTCTGGAGTATAAGTTCCCTTTGTTCTCAAATCATCAGCAAGAAGATTTCTTAAAAGTGGCTCACTATAAGGACTAGACCATTCAAAATTACCTAAAGTATTAAAGTTGTCTTGTCCACCAGCCAAGAAGTCATTCGTTACAACTGTATATTCTTGATCAAGATCAAGAATTGTACCATCATCCATTACAACTTCAACCACTCTGCTGTATTCCGGTTTAGATGAGTCATAAGTGAATGTCAAACCTGAAATCTGAATCATTCCTTTGGAAAGTGTCGCACCTTGCTCCAGTACATCAAGGATGTCCTTACCAGTCATAACTGTAGTCACTGGAGTATTATCAAATGGCATGATTTCAAATACTTTCTCCATTGTCACGTTACCAGCCATGACATCAATTCTGATACCACCAGCATTGGTAAACGCAACATCAGCGCCTTTTCCTTCTCTTAAAACGTCTGCAAACCAATTGCCTGCCGCTGAAGTGGTATTATAGTCTCTTATGAGATCTGATGCCATAACACCAACAACTTCACCGAATACAGGTGCAAGTTCTTTGTTATATGCATCTACCATTTCTTGAATGGAAGCCATCGGCTCAATATTAAGTTCACCTTTTCTGACTTCAATTGCATTGGATTCACTAATTACAACTTTATCTGTTACAGTATCATAGTAAAGTGTGATGTTTCCAATTTGACGTCCATTTTTGTTTGCCATCACTACAGGAATTCCATTGACTATTCCATTTACAGTATTATGTGAATGACCACCAACTACTGCATCAATACCTGTCATAGCATTTGCAAAATCTACCAGTTCACCTGTGATTTCATTTGTGTCAAAATCTTGGTAAGCTGGTAAGTGTGATAATACGATTACAAGTTCAGCACCTTTCGATTCAAGTTCAGGAATCAATGCTGTCGCAATTTCAATCGGATCTTCAAAAGTATATTCACCAACAAAATCCTTATGTGCAGTAACGGCAGTATCAGGAGTGGACATTCCGATGATTCCAACTTTAACGCCATCAACGTCTTTGATCATGTAAGGTGTCGCCCAAGAAGCCAATACACCATCTTTATAAACATTGGATGTCAACAGTTGATATTTTGCACCGTTTTCTTCCATTGTTTCTACAATAGTTTCAATACCCCAGTCAAACTCATGGTTTCCAACAGTTGTCGCAGTGTAACCTGCTGCATTGAAAAATGTTACAACTGGTGCACCGTAAAGGAGGTTTGACATCGGCGTGCCTTGGAAAGAATCGCCCGCATCCAAAACGATAGTGCCCTCTTCATTCATAGAAGTATAGTATTCAATGTATGCAGCCAACTTTGCAGCACCTGATTCATAACCACCAACTAAATTACCGTGAAAATCATTGGTTGTCAAAACATCAATTTTTTTGACCAAATTAACATTGAGCGTATCCCCAGCAAAAATCAGGTTTGGATTCTCAATTCCATTGACCTTGGCTAATGTTTCATAATCCATACCATGATCTTTTGCAATTTTCCATAGCATATCACCGGATTCAATCACATATTCCGCGGCAAATGTGGGCATTAAGCCAAGTACTAGAACCAATACCATCAAAATAGAAATTTTTCTTTTCAAATTGTGCCTCCTCTTCTACATATAAAATAATTGTTATGGGTCTCATAGCTTTATTCTATAGTTTTATATATGCCACTGCAATCCTTTAAGACATTTTTGTAACATTTTACTAAAGTTTTTTTTATTGCTATAATAATGTTAAACTAAAATAAAAACAAAAGGAGATCTAATCGTGAAAAAAAGTTATATTGTTGCCATAATCGTCATCATACTTGCTGCTGGAGTAGCATTTGCCACCCCATTCATCGTTGGCAAATTGGCTGAAATGAATCCAGCGACACACGTACTATATGCCATGAAAAAAACAGGTGAACTTGAAAAAACAAATGCAACTGCTACCATGACCATGTCTGTCGACCAAGTGGCAGCTGATGAACTTGGTGTATTTGATACTTCTGAAGATCCTGTGGCAATGGGCAATTACATGAATTCCATTCTATCCAACTTCAAAATAGTTTATGATATGACCTATGCACGTGACCAATCCACACTTCCTACATACATGGACTATAAAATTGAGATGAATTATAAGAATGATCCATTACTCAATATGAGTATGATCTTCAAACCTTGGACTATTGCATTCGGTTCAGAACAGCTCTTTGATCGAATGTTTTCATATGACATGGAAAACGAAGCGGATAAAATGGACTTCGACCGTTATGTAACCATAATAACTGAGGACGATGATGCACTTTACAAATCCGCTGAGAAAAACTTCAAGCAATATGAAGATTTTTTAATGGAGTATCTTGAAGAATCATTGCAAAAGATCGAAGATGGCACACTTGAAACCACTTATGAAGGCATCGTTAGCACTCACAAAGTGGATCAATATCTTTTGCCTGTAGACATGAAGATTTTATTTGAAAAAATGGAAGCGCTTATTGTCATGTTCAAGGATGATGAAGCGATGCAAGCATTAATAAAAGACCGTATTTACAAAGTTGTCGACACTGTTGTTGAATCAGGTGACTATTTGAAACTTTCCATGACCGAATCAGAAGCGAAATCCATGCAAACATCCTTAAAAGCCAATTACGACGAAGAGCTCGACAAAATGATTGATGAGATGATCAACGCATATAGTACAATCGGTACTGACTATGAATCCATGGGAATATCAATGAACTATGATCTCCTTCTGAAGATAGATTCGAACAACCTGATTAGAGCAATGGAAATCGACATGCTTTCCGTATTTATCAGTGTCAAACAAATCTACACTTATAACGCTTTCGATGACGATGTCATTATCAATTCCATTGAAGCCCAAAACACAGAAGACATCAAAATTCTCATGGAAGACCAACAGAAAACTTCAGAGATTGCACAGACAGTAATCACCAATGCATACTCTAATATTTTAGGAAGCAAAGCTTTCAACACTTTGATGACAGATCTTGAAGTCAATGCTCAGCAGTTACCTGAAGCAGAACGGACTGAAATCCTGAATGGAATCAGTGAAATGATGCAAATGATGCCATTCCTCATGCAAGGATTATAAATAAAGCTTATAACTTTCCAAAAGAAAAAAGCCAAATTGGATCTTCCTGAAACCAGGACAGATACAATTTGGCTTTTGCGCATTATTAAATGCAATATTTATTGAATTTTAAGAAGGCTAATTAAGCTTGTACCAAAACTGTAGCTTTTTTCTTTCTAAATTGTGTGAAGATCGCGATTCCAAGCATTACCGCACCAATTGCATTGTAAAGTGGGCTAGTGGTTACAAGCATTACACCACCGACAATAAAGAAAATTCTTTCTAGTGGATTCATTTCCGTCTGGAAGTAACCTGTCAAACCAGAAGCAACTGCGATGATTCCGATGATTGCAGTGGTCAAAATAAAGACCAAATGCCATAGG
This sequence comes from Bacillota bacterium, assembly GCA_024636005.1. Lineage (GTDB taxonomy): Bacteria > Bacillota > Clostridia > Peptostreptococcales > Acidaminobacteraceae > Fusibacter_D. Next base: position 61,277 of record JAGXHV010000032.1, on the reverse strand, counting down.
GTTACATCAATCAGTAAGAGTTCCGGGCTGTAGACGAAAATATACGGGATAATGAATGCTGCAATTGCAAGGCGCGAAGCTTGAATTCCTGTTCGCATTGGTTCTGACTTGGCAACCCCTGATGCTGCTACAGCCGCGAGTGCAACTGGTGGCGTGACATCTGCGATGATTCCAAAATAAAACGCAAACATATGAGCAGCAAGAATTGGAACATCTAGTAACAATAATGCTGGTGCAGCAATTGTAGCTGTTATTACATAATTTGCTGTCGTAGGGACACCAATACCTAAAATGAGCGATGTGATCATTGTAAATACAAGTGTTAAGAAGAGATTACCATTTGCAACACTAACAAGTAATGAGCCCATTTTGAGTCCTAAACCAGTTTGAGTGACAACTCCGATGATGATACCGGCAGTTGCACATGCTGCTATAACAGTGAGTGCACTTCTTGCACCTTCTACAAGTCCAAAGAAAATTTCTTTAAGTGATAACCTTGTTTCTTTTTTAAAGGAAGAAACAACAATAGCTGCAGCAATTGCACCAAGTGCAGCTCTAATCGGAGTATATCCGGAAACCAGTAGGTAAATAACAATGATGATTGGGAGCATTAAATGGCCCCTCTCTTTAATTACTCTACCCGCTTTAGGCAACTCTTCTTTAGACATGCCCTTAAGCCCTTGTTTTTTGGCTTCATAATGTACACCAGCCCATACGCCGAAATAGTATAGTGCAGCTGGAATTACAGCCGCTGCTATTATAGTGACATAAGGAATATTGGTGAATTCTGCCATCAGAAACGCTGCCGCACCCATGATTGGAGGCATCAATTGTCCACCTGTAGAGGCGGTTGCTTCAACAGCACCTGCAAATTCAGGCTTGTATCCTAATTTTTTCATCATAGGAATTGTAAAACTACCCGTACCGACAACGTTGGCTACCGAACTTCCTGATAATGTGCCCATTGTCGCACTGGATATAACCGCTACTTTTGCGGGACCACCTGGAGCAGAACCTGCAATCGCGTTTGAGATATCAATAAAAAACTCACCCATTCCAGTCTTTCCAAGAAAAGCACCAAACAAGAGAAACATGAAGATAAATGTTGATGAAACCCCAATAGGAATACCGAAAATTCCTTCTGTTGTGTAGAATAAGTGTTGTACCAAGTCTTCCATAGCAACACCTCTGTGTGCCAATGGCCCTGGAATTTTAGGTCCTAAAAGTGCGTACCCTATAAATGTTAAAGCGATAATGACCATAGGCCATCCAATGACTCTACGCGCTGCTTCAAGCACTAAAAATATAGCAATAAGTCCAACGATCATATCAGTTGTTGTAACTCTTCCCGCTCTATATACCAGATTGGAATAATTAAAGAAAACATAAAGACATACACTTCCAGCGAGTATCGCCAGACCGACATCCAGCGGATGAAGGTTGAATCTTGAGAATTTTTTCCTCGAAGGATATAAAAGATATACTAAGGTCAAACCAAATGCAAGGTGAATCGAACGCTGAAGCATAGCATCCAATATCCCGAAAATTCCTGTATACAACTGAAAAAATGAAAACAAAGCCAGCAGACCGATAATCAACTTTCCTTGTATGCCACTTAATATTCTGAAATCCGAACCTTTGTCATATTTTCTGAGCAGGTCATCTGGGGAGCCTTCTGACACTGCATCTGTTTGTTTTTTTAAATTCAAGTCAGACATGACACCGTTCCTTCCTATAGGACAACCGAATAGTTGCCAATTTTAAAGACTTTCTTATCTATTGTAAAAATCTTGATAGATTGTTCCTGTACTTCAAGCATCTCATTAAACTGAAATGTTTCACCATTGACAGTGATGCTGTGCTTGGGTATTGGCGAAATAATCATATTGAGACTTTTAAACTGCCGCTCCAAATATAAAATAAACTTACCATCTACTATTTCAAAATCCGCATCATTGATCTGTTCATAGGGAAGTCCTACTCCAAAAGACTCATAAACAGTCTTTTGGAGTATCAAATCATTGTCTTCCGTTATGATAAAATATTCATCTACGGGTGTCAGAAGTACCGAATGGACATAACTCAGCACAAAGTGGTCATCAGCGGGATAAAGCTCATGCTGCACCCCTGAAGACTGTTCTTCCACGATCAAAACGGTTCGATCCTGAAGTCCAGTGAACACCAACAACACCCCTAATATAAGACCAAGTATCGCGATGACAATTCTTCTAAACAAATCTTCCCTTCTCTCTATCTTTAGCTAATTGGATCCTATTGCTCGTCGAAATACTTTTGAGCACCTGGATGTACTGGAATTGGCATTGCATCAAGTGCAGTGTCAAGTGTGATGAATTTACCTACGTTATGGGCCAATAGAACACGGTCAAGGTTTTCGTAGATTTGTTTTGTGAGTTCATACGCCAATTCGTCACTCATCTCTGTAGATACAACAAGCATTGATTTAACAGTTAATGTGTTTACATCTTCAGTTTGACCTTTGTAAGTGTTTGCAGGAATGACATAATCAGTAAAGAATTTGTAGTCTGTTTTGAGTGTGTTAGCAATATCGCCTTCAATAGCAACAATGAATACATCGTTTTGTGCTGATAAGTCTTGGATTGCTGCTGTTGGAATACCAGCTGTCAAGAAAGCTGCATCAACTTGCTTGTCTTTTAGTCCTGCTGATGCTTCAGCAAATGATAAGAATTTTGCATCGATGTCTGTTTCAAAATCCATACCTGCCGCTGCAATGATTTGTCTTGCATTGGCTTCAACACCTGAACCGATAGCGCCTACAGCAAGTTTCTTACCTTTAAGGTCGGCAACAGTTTTAATAGTAGGATCGGAAGTTACAATTTGAAGTGGCTCGCTGTATAATGTAGAAAGGCCTCTGATGCCTTCAAATGTTTGACCTTCGAACATTTTTTCGCCAGCGTAAGCATAGAGTGCAGTATCGTTTTGTACGATAACAACTTCTACTTTTTTATCCATCAACAAGTTGATGTATGCAGCAGATGCACCAGTACTTTGTGCAGTTGCGTTGATGCCGTCGATATTTTGGTTCCAGATTTCTGCAAATGCTCCTCCAAGTGGGAAGTAAGTACCTGCAGTACCGCCAGTACCGATATTTACGAATATGTCGTCAAATGAAACAGGTTCATCAACCGGTGCTGGTTCTTCTGTAGGTGTTTCTTCTGCTGCAGTAGTTTCCGCAGGTGTTTCTGCTACTACTTCTGGTTCATTGGCACAGCCTGCCAAAAGAGAGAACGATAAAATCAATACCATCAATAACGAAAATGCTTTTTTCATACTTTCCTCCTGTTTAAATCATTAATAAATAGAGTCCCCTAATACCCACTTTGCAAGATTGACGATAACAAATTGCATCATTTGTCACTCATGTTCTCTTACAAATACATTCGGTATACTAACGATATACCATTCATCCTACATATTCCGACAAATTGTTACAACATGTTACAAAAAAAATTTTAATTAAAGTTCATAGTTTCGTAAAACAAATTTAACTTTTCAGTTCAAATATCCTATAGTTTTGAAGATAAAGACATATAATGTCATGGAAACATTCGAAAGAAGAGTTGAAACCATTATGATATTGGATGCCAGGTCATGATCACCTTTCATGACAACGGTCACAACATATGAGATTGTGGCAGTTGGCACACCAAATAGGATGTAAATCAAGAACACGTCCTCATTTCCAAATCCCATGGCAATGGCGGAAATAACTGCAACTGCAGGTAACACGACCAGCTTAAGCAAACTGGCGAGCAAAGCTGTTTTCAAGTTGCCCTTCATATTACCAAACTTGAACGATGCTCCAATGGCGATCAAAGCAAGTGGTGTGGCGACGACTTCAAAATAGCTCATTGTTCGAGTCATGATGAGTGGTAGGTTCAACCCGAATTGTGAAACCACCATGCCTAGTGCAACTGCGATGATCATCGGATTGCCTATGATATTTCTGACAACTCCTTTGATCTCAACTCCTGACTTTCTGTTCACCTCTAAAAATGAAAGTACAACAATTGCGAGTATATTATAGAGCGGAATAATCAGAGCAATGACTAGAGGTGCTTTGAGACCGATGGTACCAGTGACATTTTCCATTAGCGAAAGTCCAATATAAAGGAAGTTGCCTCTAAATGAACCTTGGATGAACGCACCGAGTTTGTTTTTATCCTTAACAAATAGTGCGCCCATCCCCCATGAAATCATTACACTGAATACAGTACCTATGATGATGAACAGTACAAAACGGGTATCGAAATACTCCTCAATAGATGAACTGTAAACATCACTAAATATCTTTACTGGCAGGGCAACATTGAAAACCAACATATTCGCCGCTTTAACGAATTGATCATCAATGATTGCTCTTCGTTTTAGATAATAGCCTATAATCATAACGAAGAATATTGGCAATGCGCTACTTAAACTGAATATAAGATTGTCGATCACCGCTTATCTCCTCTACTTAATCAATTGCTATGATTTTGCTTTCTTCATCAAAAACTGCTTTAATCTCAAGAAACTCATCAATACCGTATGTGCCACCTTCTCTACCGATTCCCGATTGTTTATAACCTCCAAAAGGAGCATCAATATCTCTTTTTCCATCATTGATGGAGACAGAACCTGTCTTCATTGCCATTGCTACTCTTTTGGCGTCATCATCTGGTCCAAATACCGCACCCGAAAGACCATAGACTGTATCATTTGATATTTCAATAGCCTCTTCGATGGAATCATATGGAATAACACAAATCACAGGACCAAATATTTCCTCCTGTGCAATTTTCATATCATTTTTCACATCAGTGAACACACAAGGACTTACAAAATACCCTGAGTCTATAGCTCCTGGAACTTCACCTACTATCAACCTTGCCCCTTCCTTGATCCCTAATTCAATATATCCTTTCACTTTCTCATATTGCTTCAAGCTCGCAAGCGGTCCAATGTGAGTGGTTTCAAGTTTTGGATCACCCACAACAAAGGTTCTGGCATGTTCAATTATCATCGCCTCAATCCTAGAGAGTTCATCACGAGGCACAAGCATACGCGTCAAAGCCGCACAGGTCTGTCCCGTGTTATCAAAACACGAACTGAGTCCCGTCTTGACAGCTTTTTCATAGTCGGCACCTTTTAGGATGACATTGGCTGATTTTCCACCGAGTTCCAGTGCGATTTTCTTCACTCCTTCAAGCGCGAGTTTTCCAACTTCTATGCCACCCTTTGTCGATCCGGTGAATGAAATCATATCTACCTTTTCATGAAGTGCAAGAGCATTGCCCACTTCTCCTGCACGTCCCGTCACTAAATTGAAGACACCACCGGGCACACCGGCATATTCAAATGCCTTTGCAAGTACTCCTGCGGATAGAGGTGCAATTTGCGAGGGCTTTAAAACAACTGTGTTGCCACAAAGGATTGCCGGGACTATCTTTTGCATAACTTGACCGAGCGGATAGTTCCATGGTGTCAAGCAACCGATCACACCAATAGGTTCTTTGACGACCTTGGCATGCTTTAGTTCAGTTATAAACTCGAAGTTTCTGATTAGACGAATGTAGTTTTCAAGCCTTCCTATGGGACCATTCACATGTGCCCTTTCAGCCCACTTCACCGGTGCTCCAAGTTCCTGTGTTTCAAGTTCGATCAAGACCTGCTTTTGAGACAACATGTATTCGAGTACTTTTTCCATATAGCCAATTCGCACTTTTACAGTCGTCTTAGACCAATCTTGAAATGCTAGTGAAGCTGCTTTCACTGCAAGGTCCACATCCACTGCATTACCTCTTGGAACCCTACCGATTATTCCCCTAGTTGCGGGATTTTCAACTTCAATCCATTCTCCAGAATCAGAAGGGATCCATTTTCCACCTACATAAAGTTTTTCAAAAGTCATACTATACCTCCTAAGCAAACAACTTACAACACTATCAACTTCACAATTAGATTTTGAACAATTTAAGTATATCATACCCAAAAAAACAACTTCACCGTCAAGTGAAGTTGTTTCTTAGATTTTAGTTAAGTGTAGCTCCATCGGCTCCAATAGTGCCAACAAGCGATTCGAGATATTGTTCGGACTCAATGTGTTTTAGATCTGCTTTAGCCTGTTCAAGTTTTTCATCATAATGAAACTCTTTGATTATTGATTTGTTGATTGGATCTGAAACAAATTCTTCCAGGTTGCGAATCTTCTTTTGAATCAGTCTAATGTCAATGAGTTGTTTGTTTTTTAGCCGCTCTGTATACCACTCACTGGATAGGACAACGTTTTTATCAAAGAGATCACGTACTTCTTTTGATTCGATGGTATGACCATCATAGGATCCTTTTGCCATGATGGTCAATAATGCTTTGAGCGGAGGAATCGCAAGTTCAATACTACCATCTTCAAAATAATCCAGTGCCGCTTTCTTATGACCATTTGATATATTGATTATACCATCCACAAATGCATCCATACTCTGTGTCTCCGGTTTCAGGATTTCCTCGTTGAAAACGGTCTGAGGCTCATCAAAAATCTTACCCAGATATTTATAAGAAAACACTTCTGTCATCCTATAACCCAATCTGCTGGCAGGGACATGAATCCCATTGTACGTGAAGTCCTCAATTTTTTCGAATGAACCTTCACCAATCAAGTGTTCCGGTCTACATTCCTCTTCTGACAACCTCGACCAAATTTCAGGTATTAAAATAGAGATGTCATGATCAACTTTCACATTTGCGCCAATATATCCTGCGGGCGTTGTGAATACAGCGTAATCCCCTAGAATGTACGATAACAATGCATTGTTGACATCATGAATTGGCAGCAACATGTTGAATGGTGCCTTAGTGAGCGCTCCTTCAGATCCTGCACCGGTTGTCGAAGGCGATTTTCCGGTCAAGCTGCTGATGAAGTCCATGAAAAGCTCTGGTAATTCCTGATAATGAATTGGATTATAAACACTTAATGGCAATATTTTTTTGTCACCTTCCATACCAGGCGGATTATTTCTTCTCCCGGCAAGAATTGCGTTCACTGGCATCAACACAGGCTTATCGAGCGGTATTTTCCTTGCAAGTCTCGCTCCAATATGAGAAACATAGGTTTTAAGAGGATCAATAAAGTCTGATCGATGTTCGAGATAGCGGGGATTCTTGCTTGGTTTTCCATCGACAATTCTAGGTTCTGAGGAAACCACACAATACTCATCTTCCCCTGCAAGAAACTCTTCTATATGAGTTCTTACAGGCTGGGTATAATCAATGTATCCCATGACATCATCTTGTATGGCTTTGACGTCTTTCTTTGTCAAAGGTTGATAATTTGTGGCGAATAGGTTCCTACTGGATAGATCCCTCTCCGCTTGTTTGTCATAACCTTTGTTGATGGCCTCGTCCGGTCTTTGGAAAAATCTATACTCGCAATTGGTGGAAAACTTGTAACTACCGTTTGTATATTGTGGATTGAGATGTGATAATTGTCTCGCTGGAATAAGGACTGAGGCTGTGACGTCATCTTCCATTTGGATTTTTTCGCTTGGCATGAAGTCTATTCTCAGTTTGAAAATTCGCCACGCGTCATCGTTTTCAAAACCGACTCTTAAATAACTCGGTCTGATTCTCCTGTTGTTGAAATTGATTTCATTTCCAGGCTTCCCATTGATATGATCCACAGTAAAGTGCTTCCTCCAGTCATTTTCCCATGACTGACGATAAAACCTTTTGATCATGAACACAAGTGCTTTGACGTGGTTTGGAATAGCCTCCAGATAAGCATTGAATTCATCTGTATAAGCTGGTGATGGTGACAACAGTTTGATTACTGATCCAAGTGTCCTATCGATTGATAGGATCGTTCTTGACGCTCTTTCGCGGTCTGGAAAGTCTCTCCAACGCTTCCTGTAATCATAATTGAAAATCCGCTCTACGTTATCAAGGTCTTTTGCAAGGTCGTGGACATAATAAGTACCATAAATTATGGAATTGCTGATGGATTTTGAGATCTCGGATTTTCCTCCACCCGACACTGTGCATGGTTTATGACAAAACGTGCCTTCAGCAGCCGTTCCCACCATTTTCCAAGCAGGTGCGGCAGGGTGTTTTTCCATATGGATCTTTTCACCGTTTGGAAGGATATATATATTTGCAGGTGATAATTTCAGAGTTATTTCACGGCTTTGATAATACCATTTGATTTCAGTCTTATGGAGATCGATCTCCACATTCTCAGGAAGATATATGATTTGCTTGTTGTTTTTGTCCACTCCATAATAATCGTCATGAAGCTCCATCATATCTCCAAATTCCTTAATGACTTCTTCAAAATTGTACCCGGAGACACTTTTGTCCTCTTTGGCGGTATAATTCTCACCAAGATTCTTTTGAGGATATGCTATTGTTCCTCCGGCGTGTTCCTCTTCGACATTTCCGAGAAGGTTAGCGGCAAAACTGATTTGGGTCTTGATCTCTTTTTTGGAATACCCGAAGTAATTGTCTGCGATCAAAGTCACAGCCACTCCGCTCTTGTCACGGCAAGTCAATTTAAACGCCTGACCCTCATTATAAAGTTCATTTTCATCTTTATAACACATACCATCTCGTCGCTGTCTTTCCGTTGCCATATCATAATGAGGAAGTCCAAGATCTATTTTTCTCATTTTGCTCAAATGAGGAGCGAGTAAAATGAATCCAGTATGGCCAGACCATCCATTTAAATCAAGTCCGGCATCATTGCTGTGATAACTCGGATCACCAGCATTTCCAAATACTGACTCGACAAAATCCAAGTTGGAGACGAGACTTCCGGGTGCTATAAAAAGGACTTCCATAGTCTTTTCATCCAATACTCCAGGCACTTTTGGAGAAACTATAGGTTTAAGCATCAATGAAACGAAAGTTTTCGCGGGTTCACTCTGCTCTGATGTAAATGGTAAAATCTTGAGTGATTCGGGTGGGTTGATAGCTTCATTGTACAATTTGAGAAAAACTTCTTTGGGGACGGCTTTTTTGTCATATGGGATTGGCAAACCGCCCTCAGCAATATGGAAAGATCCCTTAGTTGTTCGTCTGTCATTTCTAGGATTGTTAAGCACCCCTTGTTTGATCCTATAACTGCTGATGTATTCATTGAAGAAAGTACTGCCTTCAGGTGGTAGTGACATTTCTCTAGCGAGTCCATAATGATCCAAGGTGAAATAATCTTCAACCACTTTTGGCTCTTCACCAAATTCATCGAAATAGCCCTTGAAAAATTGATTGATCCTTTTGTGAATCCCGATTTCATGAATATCCACCATTCTAGTTTTTTCTTTGTAATCCTGTATGATGTCATCAAAGAGATCAATGAAATAAGACCCGGACGCATTATCATCATCTTTTGATTTATAAATTGGCAGGCCAAGAGATGCCAATTTTAAATTTATATATTTGATCCTATCTTCACTTGTTGTAATCGGATCGATATTTCCGAACTCTATTCCCAATCGTTTTCTTATGCTCATAACGCCTCCTATTTTAGATTTATTAATTTATTTTAACAATTATACTTCTTGTTCTCTCTTTAATCAAGTGGGTATTCTTTCATGAAATTGGGTAAACATACTCATATGAATATTTGAAAGGGGTTAATACATGGGAAACATTGATTTATCAAAATTTGAAAAAAAAATTATCATACGTCAGATAAGAAGAGAGGATTTTCATTCCATAATAGAACTGCAAAAAAAATGTTTTAAAAATATGGAGCTATGGAAACTCTCTCAGCTTGAAAGTCATCATGCGATATTTCCTGAAGGTCAGATTTGTGTGGAATACGATGGTGAAATTATTGGTTCCAGTTCCAGCCTGATCATCAATTTTGATGAGTATAACGATCAACACTCCTGGGATGAGATTACTGACAATGGCTATATCACGAACCACAATCCTGATGGTTACAACCTTTATGGCATTGAAATCATGGTCCATCCCGATTATAGAAATATGAAAATCGGTAAACGACTTTATGAGGCACGCAAGGAATTGGTTCAGCAATTGAACCTGAAAAGTATAGTAATCGGCGGTAGGATTCCAGGGTACAAGGACTATGCAAACAAAATGAGTCCCAAAGAATATGTGAGGGAAGTCACCGTACTCAATATTTATGACCCAATTCTTTCTTTCCAGCTTAAGAGTGAATTCGTTTTGAAACGAGTCATAAAAAAATACATGCCTGATGACAAAGCATCACTTCAGTATGCGACATTGATGGAATGGAACAACATAGAATATCAGTCCAAAGGTAAGCAACATTTTAAAACTGCAATGCCCGTAAGAATCTGTGTCATACAATATATGATGAAAAAAATTCGTTCGTTTGAGGAATTTTCACATCAATGCGAGTATTACGTGGATGTCGCATCCAACTACAAATCTGACTTTGTCGTATTTCCAGAAATCTTTACGACACAGTTGCTTTCGTTCATGGATCAGGACACACCATCTAAGTCCATAAAAATGTTAACTACATTCACGGAACAATACATTCAGATCTTTACGGATTTCGCAGTCAAATATAATGTCAATATCATCGGAGGTTCTCATTTTGTTGAGGAAGGCGGACAAATCTATAACATCGCTTATCTTTTCAGAAGAGATGGGACAATAGACAAGCAATACAAGCTTCACATCACACCAAACGAACAACAATGGTGGGGCATCACCACGGGTGATTCCATTAAAGTCTTTGATACGGATTGCGGTAAAATTTCAATTTTGATTTGTTATGACATCGAATTTCCTGAACTCGCCAGAATCGTTACTGAAAAAGGCGCCAATATCATATTCACTCCATTTTGTACGGATGAACGTCAAGGGTATATGCGCGTTAGATACTGCGCTCAAGCTAGAGCTGTTGAGAATCAGGTTTATACTGTTATTGCGGGAACTGTCGGCAACCTGACCCATGTTGAGAACATGGATATCCAATATGCGCAGTCCGCTATTTTCACGCCTTCTGATTTTTCTTTCCCTAGAGATGGCATTATGGCAGAATGTACACCGAACATTGAAACTGTAATCGTTGGAGATGTCGATCTCGAACTGCTCAAACGTTCAAGACATTCTGGAACAGTCACACTTCTAAAAAATAGAAGAATCGATCTCTATGAACTCAAAGAGCGGTTGAATGATTTAAAATAGCTATAAAATAAAGCCAAGAGTGCTCGCACTCTTGGCTTTCGCGTAGTTAAGTTTCCGAAGGAAACTTATTAGCGTCTCAGTTCAATTCCGAACCCTCAAGTGCTCACTCTTGGCTTTTCTTTCTGAAATCGAATCCACCAGTTTTTTTCCCATATCTGTAGAGTTTATAAGAAAGCATTATAAAATGAAAATAGAACTGGAACTTGTTCATATTTTCCGGCTTCAGTACCAAATGCAGAAAATCCCAATGCTCAATCTTCTTACTTGTGATCTCATCTTTATGAATTTCATATAATGGAGTTCCTGGTATTGGTGTAAAAATAGATACGGTAGTATAATTGAGTTTATTTTCTTTTGCCCATCTGTACAGATCCTTAAAGTCATCTTTGGTTGCTTTATGTGAAATCATCATGAGTGCTATAACCTCTGCACTTGTAGCATGTATATTCTCAATACATCTACGGTTGATGTCTTCAGTCGTCATTTTGTCATAACTCTTCAAATCCATATCTGTGATGGCTTCAAGTCCCACAATGAAATATTTGAAGCCTATCTCAGCCATATCTTTGATCAGCTGTGGACTTTCAGCTACAGCATCCGCTCTCGCATAGCAGATATAGTTTTTTTTCAGTCCTGCTTCTTCGACCCGCTTCACAAACTGCTCAGTTCGACTTATATCCGCGAGAAAATCATCGTCTACAATCAAGATGTTTTCAGAACCGATTCCAACCAGTTCTTCTATGACCAAATCGAGGTTCCTTGCGTTATAAACCCCACCTCCAAGTTTTGTACAGTAACAAAAGTTACAGTTGTGAGGACATGAAAATGAAGTTTTGATGGTTGCCACGGCGTTCAGGTCCAAATAATTGTATCTTTCCATATGGGTATAAAAATAGGATCGGTCTGGAATAGAAAGTTCGTCAATATCCGCTGGATTGAGTGCATTTTCTATCCAGTCGTCCATGTCTCTATACATCAACCCATTAATTGGCTCTAAAACACTATTCCCACTTGCAAGTGCATCCAATAATGCTCCAAAAGCTTTCATGGATTCACTCCGAAAGATATAATCGATACCTCTCACTTTGAACCGCTCTGGATTGAGCTGTACGTGGACACCTCCCACCACAGTCAGAACGTGTGGATTGTGTCTTTTGGCCTCGAGCGCATATGCTTTCATCAAATTCTCTTGAGTGATGTACCCCGTGATGGCAACTAAATCAGGACCAAATTCTTCAAGAATTTTTACATATTCTTTCTTATCCAATACGCCATCAAAAATAAGTGCACTATGTCCAAGGGCTGTGATTTCAGTATAAAGGTACTCCAGCTCAAGGGGTTCGCATGTGATCAAATTCGCATATTTGAATAGATTGGGCACTTCTGGTCTCACGAGCAATACTTTCATTTTATCTCCTCGTCAGCATATTTTTAATGTAAATGGCAAAAAGAGTATTGAATCCTGTGATCATTTTCAAGGTGTTTGTTATAGGAAATGCCTTCAGAGTATACCTGACGCTGTAAAAATTCCCGTTGATTTTGAGACTGAGCTTAAGCACTTCCCAGTAGTAAGCCTTGAGACTCATCTTGGATGGACGGATGAGCACATCTCCAAAATTCCATTTGTCGTAATCATCAGCATCATAAAGCAGACGATCCTTATAGGTTTCATACAGTGGCGTCATGGGATGTGGAACCAGAGGTGAAAAAGTGGCGAGTTCAGGTTTCAGATAATCAAGGTAATCCAGCAGTTTTTTGAAATCCTTTTTTGTCCAGTCCGGATGTAAGATGAACGACCCCCAACATGCGATGCCGTTTGCTTTAAGTATTGATGTCGCCTTCTCGTTGTCATCTATGGTCGACGCTTTGTTGTAAATCGACAATTGCTTGTTTTCAAAAGCTTCATAGCCCACAATCACTGCCACCAATCCGCTTCTTCTAAGTCTGGACATCAGCTCAGGTTTTTCAAGAATGCTATTCACACTGCCATAACAAATGAATTCTTTTCTAACGCCCCTGGCTTCGAGTAGATCACAAAATGATAGAAGTCTCGATGCGTTGATCAGAAAATCATTGTCACAGATCATCACATAAGGCTCACTTAGAGCGGCAATCTGATCGACAATTTCAGCAATAGGCACTTCCCTCAGCTCACCGCCTTCAATTTTCCAGCGTATGCAAAACGTGCATCTGTTTCTGCAACCATAGGCGGTTTGAACGATGGCACATGGTTGATACCCTACATATTTATAGGATTTTCGGTATTTTTCAGTGCAGCTGCGATCAGGAACGACATATTCGTTGTAGCAAAATTCACCTTCATTGATATAATCGTGTGATTTTTTATAGATGCCCTCGATTTGCTCGAGATTTGAACCGCCTATAAGTTCCTCTAAAACCTCTTTTACATTTTTACGCGTGGTTGACTTGAATACATAATCCACTTCGGGTACAAAAAAGGCATTCGGGAAACAGGATGCTTGAACCCCACCGACCAGGACCGGAGTCGTTTTACAGTAAAGTTTCACTGCTTTTGCAATCTCTTTGACGTTCTCGACATCAGTGCATTGTGAAGTGATGCCCACCGCATCCGGTCTGAAACTTTTCAGATAGGTTTCAACGGCGGCTTTTGTCTCCACCATGAAATCCACAAGTAGCACCTCCACACCATTCTCTTTTAAAAGCGTAGAAAAGCATTCGAGACCCATAGGTTCTCCAAACAAGTAATTCTTTACTGTTGTGATGTTCTTATTCACCCAAGGTCTGACCAAAAGAATTTTCATGTCCGCTCCTCATTAAATTATATTCGGGGTGATTCCCCTAAAGATCTGATGCCTATAATAAAGATTGATGTACAGATAAAAAACTGACAAAAGTGGATTCACGAAAAATCCTTTTTGAAAAACCGTCCGCTTTATGATGTTCTTATAACTGAAAACCTCCTTATAAAGCGCCCAGTATGCATCTGTAAGTTCCTCAGGAGACATGTTTTTGGGGATATGAACAGCCTCAGCCCCATTATATGAATAGATGTCCTTATTGTAAATTCGATTTTCATCGCTCATCTGATGAAAAAAAAGTGTTCCAGGGATCGGTGTCAAAATATAAAAACGAGGCACTGCAATCTTAAGGTCATTGATGAATTTGGCTGTGTTTTTAATGGATTCGAGTGTGTCACCATCTGCCCCGACCACCATCTCTGTCGAAACCTGAATCCCCTCATCTCTGACTGCCTTGATCAACCTCTCATATTCACTGACTTTGGCCCAAGGCTTATCCATGCCGTCCAGGCTGCTCTGTGTAATGCTCTCGAGACCAAAAGAGAGTGCGATACACCCGCTGTCCTTTATGAGCCTGAGCAGCTCCACATCGTCTCCTATGGTCACAGTGCATTGCGTCATCCACTTCATCTTCAAAGGTTTAATCGCCTCGCACAGTGCCTTCGTATAAACTCGGTCTGAAAAAATATTGTCATCGAGCAGTAAAAACTGTTTGTACCCCAGTCTCCTGACTTCTTTTATATCTCTCATGACCTCATCAACAGGTCTTTTTAAATAGCGCCCTTGATAGAGGCATGCCACCGAGCAAAAAGAACAATGGTTCACGCAACCTCTGCCGGCTTGCACAGGTAGAAAACTCCCAATTTTCTTATGTGCAATCAGTTCATAGCGCGGTAAAGGTGGAGAATACTCGGTAAGCGGCATATCATAAACTGTCTTGATCAAACCTGTCTCATAATCACTTAGGAAGATTCCCCATGAAGTCTCCACATCACCAACAAACACCGCATCTGCGTATTTAAGCCCCTCTTCAGGCAAAAGACTGACCATATAACCCCCTAGAACCACTGTTTTACCAAGAGCCTTAAAGCCTTTTGCGATGTCGATGGTTCTATGCACACCGTGTCCCATGGAGGATATACCTATGATTTCAGCTTCCGTGTGCCATGGAATTTCTTCTATGGTTTCATATATGAGCTCTACTTCATAGTTGTCCGGCGTCAATGCTGCGATAAGCGGAAGTGATAGACCAACGAAATGAAGCCTTTTTTTCTTGATTACATTGCCATCCGGTGCATAAGGAGAGGGTTGAATCAATAAGATTTTCTTTTTCATGGTTGCCCCTTTATTATTCTTTTGATATACTGCCACATCACTCTGTTTGCGCCGATGGTTAGTTTGATGTTTTCCTTGAATGGATATTTTTTAAGCGCTCTGATGACCATTGTAGGTCTTAGAGTCACTCTATAATAGAGTTTGACGATTTCAAAATAATATCGCCTTATGGATAGGTGTTCAGGCTGAAGCACCAGATGAGCCATATCCCATTTGGCAAAATCATCCATTTTGACAATCCAATCTTTCTTAGTACTTTCATACAAACTGGTTCCCGGCATTGGTGTAAGTGGCTGAAGATTCACAAACTGGATCCCTGTCTGAACAATGAAGTGTCTAAGTGATTTAAAATCTGATTTTCTCCAGTCCAGTCCAATGATAAACGTCCCATAGCATTCAATATCCATTGCATTGAGCAATTCTATGCAAGCGATGCTCGCACCTATTTGACTGTTCTTATTATAGCTGTCAAGATCTTTATTCGAATAAGATTCCAGCCCAACAATCACCGCACGAAGACCGACACCTTTAAGTCTTTTCATCATTTCCGGATGTTCCGCAATGAAATCCGCTCTACCGTATACTAAGTATTTTTTGTGGATCTGATGTGCCTCAACAGCATCGCAAAAAGCTGTCAACCGCTTCTCATCATAAAGGAAGTCATCATCCACAATATAGATTTCTTCATCATCAATCGTTTTTAGTTCCTCAATCACATCTTCAACTCGCCTTGTGAAATATTTCCCGTCCGTGATGGCCTTGCAAAAGCAAAACGAACAATTGTATGGACAACCATAAGAGGTCTTGATGAGGCTGCACGGATTGTGAAACATGTAATAGTAGTCTTTTCTGTAACGGTCTACAAGATGTCTTGCAGGATGCGAGTACTCAAATGTTCTCGATTTCACAGCTTTGATGATTCTTGGATAAACGGTGCCATTTGCAATGGATACGATATGATCCAGCGGATTGGCGGAAATGATGTAATCAAACGAACCTTTTTCAAAATCCTCAGGAATGACCTCTGCATGAACGCCCCCGACCACAGTCAATATCCTATCATTGATCAGTTTGATCCTACTGCTGTAATCCATCAGGATATTCACATGAGAAATGTAACCGGTCATGCAAACCATGTCGGGCATCTCAATAGCGATGATTTCTTCAATAGTCTTTTTTTCAAGAATCATATCATAGAGCACCACTTGGTGATCTTTTTCAAGAACTGCGCCTACATACTCAAGTTCAAGCGGCTCACAGATCATGACATGCTGGAGTCCAATGGTTTCTGAATCTGGTTTTGGGCGCAATAGTACGATTTTCATAATTCACCTTTTCGCGCGACATACATTGTGATGCTTGGGACGTACCAAGCATTGATTTCTACCACGTCACATATTTTATAATAAGGTTCCAAAAGCTCTTTCATCTTTGAAGGTGCCGGATAATTCGCTTTTGAAGTTGTTAGTTTCACAATCTTTAGCATGAGTAGATCATATATTGTTTTTGTCTCAGCATGAGCGATAATCAGATATCCACCAGGAAGCGTATGCTCTGAAAATCTGGAAATGGCGTCTTGCTGATCCGAGAAGTATGGAAATGCGTGAGTGCACACGATACATCCAAATTTTTCAGTGGATTCAAAATGCTCTACATTGCTCTCAAGAATTTTATGACCTTTGGAGGCCGCAGCGCGTCTCATTAATGACGGTTCCACACCCATACATTTAATTTCAGGCAAATCTCTTTTTAGATCATCAAGCAACTGACCCGTACCACAACTCATATCAAGCAGCGTGTTCTCTGGCAAATGTAAACTAGAGAGTGCTCTGATCACCGCTTTTCTGGTCGGTCTAAGAGATATATGCTGAACCCAAAGTTTTTCATATGTCTTTTCATACAAATTCCAAATACTCATGATTGATCCCCATTATTTTTAAAGATATGATATTGAACCTTCGGTGCAGTGTATCCCAGTAGCGGCATGACATTTTTCATAAGTCTTCTGGTCAACGGATTCTTGTGATAATGGCATATATACAGTGGCTTCAATGTTCCACCAAGCTTTTGTTTGATGGTCTCTGTGGTTTGACCAAGATCAATCCTTTTGACACCTGCCTCTATTCCCCTTCGAATGATGACCAAAAGCATATTCAAATATGTGTCATAAGTTTTCAGCAATTTATAATTGATTCCACAAAACATGAAATAGAGTGTGTCCTCAGCAATATAATACTGACAGAATCCAAGGGGTGTGTCTCCAAAATAAAATTGCTCGATTGTTCCTGGGAACTGCTCAAAAAAAATCATATCGTTCTTTGCAAGAGGATAATCGGAGTTTTGAAATACAGCGTCATACAAATCATAAAGTGCCCTATCAAAAGGTTCATTTTGCTTTTGAACAATGCCTTCAAATTTTTTCATGGCTTTGATTGCCCTATATCTGTAATGCGATCTGAGCTCATTCAAATAATGGTCAAAACTCTCAAATCTATTATCGACGATCACTGAGGGCAAAGTCGGAACGCAAGAGAAATTACCTGCGAGGGGATCCTCTGAATTAATCACGAGGGTATGTCCGTTTTGGTCAGTCAACCACTCCTGGATTTCATCAAGTCCTTGTCCGTTCTCCACCTCAAAACCTCCAAGCGATATGGAAGGTGGTAGTCCTAAGATCCTTACTCTTTTTTGAATCTTTCCCTTCTGAAAAGACAGCAGATTGAGTTTGGTGTAATAAGTGGTGAATACAGCACTACCTGTGACGTGTCTTTCACACTCACCATCGTGGGTTTTTTCCAGTACAGGCCATAGCTCTTCTTTCAGAAACGGGTTCATCATAATCATTGTCCTCATTTATAGTTTCAATGTGTAAACTGCATAGTGCTCATAAGGCTCAGCCCATTTGTCTCCAAATCCGCTTGAATCCTTATTGGCCTCAACAATCCAGCTCGTTGTACACTTTGTGAATTGTCTGTCTTTAACCATTTCAAAACAGTGAGCCAACAAACCGACTGGAACCCCTTTTCTTCTATATTCAGGTAGAACAGCCCATTCAACGATCTTAAAGCCCTTCACTTTTTTACCGAAAAAAATCTTTCTGATGAAAGTAATGACCGAAAGCGTCTCACCCCGGTGCATAATCTCACCCCAATCAGGATACCAAAGTAAAAAACCTATGGGTTTTCCATCGTCTTCAGCAAAAATCAAACTGCCTTTCTCCATGAAATATTTCAGATCCTTGAATAAGAATCGATCTTCTTCAACTGTTCTCGGGAAATAAAATGGGTGTTCCCCGAAGCATTTGTTGTTAAGAGCAGTATAAATCTCAATATCACGATCAAAAGTTTCTTTCCGCATGATTCGAAAATTGAATCTCTCGTAAAATCTATTTTTCTTTTCCATCGACATGGGAAATTCTTTCGTTTCCCAAGGATACTGAAAAGAGACCAGCCTCGTTTCTTCTAGGCCAAGCTCCTTGAAATGTTTGCTGTAATAAGCTTTTGTATAAACAGAGCCAAATGTTGGGCGATGGGATTGTTCCACTGATAATCCCAGACCATAATTGACGTGACCATTTAATCCGATCACGATTTCCTTGACGCCTTTATCTTTTGCGATCAGACCCGCATGATCTAGAATCAACTGTGGTAATCCGTCGATATCGAGAAACTCCAAAAATGCGATTTGGAGCACATCACAATAATGTTTATGGATCAGATATGTCAAAACTCCCACCAATTCGCCAGAGTGCATAATTAAGTAGGATTCGTACCACAAATTTCTGGAAAACGGTGATTTTTCAGCGAAGATCTCAATAAGTATCGGTGTTGAATAGTCCACATAAAATGGATCATCCTTATAAAGTGTTTTTATGAATTTGATATATACCGACTTCTCAAAAGCGGTCAAACATTGTTTCCATTCCATGGGTCACCCTTTTCTATAATGATTCTTAAACCATTTTACCATAATATTATTTGAGTTTCGTTCAAATAGACGATAAAACCACTCTATTCTGATATAATGTCCTCAACAATCACTAATATAAGTCAAGGAGCGTGATCCTATGAAAGAATACAGTCCTATTCCATCTGATTATTGGAAAGGTCGAATCGACAGCGAAGACAATTTTGATGCCTTTAGGTGGCATCAGTGGGTGCAAACCATCGACCTGAGAGAAATCAGGAAAGAAGACTTGAATCATAAATTCGGAATTGCATTTCTTGGTTTTTGCAGCGATGTAGGTGTAAAGCGTAACAACGGTCGTATCGGCGCTGAAAACAGTCCTGAGAGCATTAGACGAGAACTCATGAACAGACCCTGTTCTTTTGATCAAGGACTGAAACTCTATGATGCGGGAAATATCCGTCCGATAGATGAGGATCTGGAAAGCGCAGAGGCGACACTTTCAAACGCTATCAATCTGATTCTTGAACTCGGTCTCTTTCCAATTGTTCTTGGCGGAGGTCATGAAGTAGCACTCGGTCATTATCATGGACTACACCGTCATATGACTCAAAATAGCAGTCAAAATGCGCTAGGCATCATTAATTTTGATGCACACTTCGACCTTAGGCCATATCCAAATGGTGGCTCCTCTGGAACAATGTTCAGACAAATTGCGGACTATTCTTCACAAAACAATTATCCATTCCGCTATTTATGTGTCGGTATACAAAAAAGCGGCAATACAATTGACTTATTCAAAACCGCTCATCAACTTGGCGTGGATTATATGCTTGCAAAAGACATCGATGGTGCCGACATCTGGGGAATTCTAGAGCGACTGGACCACTTCATCAAAAAAAATGACAGCATTTATCTCACCCTATGCGCGGATGTGATTTCTTCTTCTTATGCTCCAGGTGTAAGTGCTGCGCAGCCTCTTGGACTTCACCCGGAAAAGGTGCTCAAACTTATCAAGCACATCATCAAATCAGGGAAACTAATGAGTTTTGATATTGCTGAAGTCTCACCACGCTTCGACCATGACCAAGTCACGTCAAGTTTGGCGTCAGTAATTATCTACACCATAGTCACCACTCTGGCAGAAGAGAATAACCTTTCAGCATTATATGATTAATTAAAAAAACCCCTGAAGTATGCCACATCGGCATCATCCAGGGGTTTTATCTATCCATTCAAATATATTCTCGCTTCTCGTCTGACTTTGCTGTTGGGATGATTGGCATTTGCTCTGACAAATTGGGTCATTTCTAATTTCAGATCAGGAGTTGGATCTATTTGGTCAAAACACTGGATGATTTTTATTTTTGCATCCACCGAATAAGACTTTTCAATCTCATACTGTATTATGCTTCTGATTATTTTGTCGTCATGATCAGAATGTGCCTTAAGCTCAGCAAGCACATCATCCAGATGGTTTTCTGAAGCATCAAAAAATCCTGACTGTACAACTTTGCCTCTTTCCATATCGCGAATCTTTTCATAAAGCATTGCGTTGATTGGAAGCGTCAAATTATGTTTTTCCGCGAGTCTCAAAACTGTCCCAGAAAACAATTCCACTTCGGATTTTCTTGATGCAAGACCATCCTGACGCATGGATGGCATCCCTTCTGGTGAAAGCGTACCCATCAAATCAACGTAAGCCTTAAGATCATCAATGGTAAGATTTACCCCCTCATAATGAGCGAGTTCCATCACTTCACGCATGGCCCCGATCATCACTTCTCTGGCTTCCCCAGGTTTTTGAATCGTCTCATATGTACCTTCGTAGACCATGACTGCCTGATTCACGCCGACATTGAGCATGAACTTGCTCCATAATCTGTGTAGGATATCATCTTCTTTGGTGTATGGAAGTTTAACTTCATCAAAGAACTCACAAAGTGCGTTCAGTTGATTGGATTTATCGGTTTCATCCGGTAAAATGCCCACACACAGTTGACCCATTTTGGTATAGGTGAGGTCATTGTCCGTCTTGACTGCATCCATTCCAAGTGCTACGCAGTGGATAATTTTTTCCATTCCATATCTGGCTCCGATGATTTGTTCACTTGAAATACCGTTTAATAGCGATATGATTATCGTATCCTTGCCAATCTGATGTTTTGCAGTTTCCAGTGCTTCTTCCAGAGCAGTGGATTTTACTGCGAAGATTACTAAATCTGCAGGCTTATCTTCTAGCCTGTCGGATGCCATCCTGAAGTCACACTCTTTACCATTACAATTTACTCTTGTTTGCTTAAATTTTTCGATTCTTCTTTCATTCGCAACAAATGCAACGGATTGATTTCCCATTATCTCAGTAAAATGCTGGCCGAAGAGAATGCCAAGTGCTCCCATACCGATAATGGATATATTTTTGATTGCCATTGCTTCCACCTTCCTTTTCATTTTTAATCTAAAATAGACGCTATCAACTTCTTTGTGTAAGGATTCGTAGGATTTGAAAGTACTTTCTCGGTTTCTCCAATTTCCACAATTTCCCCTTGATACATGACCGCTATGCGATTGCACATGTGTTTGACGACACTAAGGTCATGAGTAATCAATACATAGGTAAGTCCCAATTCTTCTTTGAGTTTCACTAAAAGATTCAAAATCTGGCCCTGTACGGATACATCGAGTGCAGAAACAGGTTCATCACAAACGATGAGTTTTGCCCTCGTGGCTATTGCTCGTGCGATTATAATCCTTTGATTCTGTCCTCCACTCAATTGTGATGGGAATTTTTTTCTTTCCAATATGGAAAGGCCCACCATCTGAAGCAGTCTATCCACTTCTTCATCAAGATCGTGTTCTTTAACAATCTGATGGATTACCAAAGGTTCTTTGATCAGTTCTTCAATAGTCATTTTAGGGTCCAAGACTGCATGGGTGTATTGAAAGATGATTTGAATGTCTTTTCTATGCGCTCTCATTGCTTCCCCATTCAAATTTGTAATATCCACTCCAAAGAGCTCAATGCTCCCCTCACTAGAATCAATGAGTTTGAGCAACATGTTTGCTATGGTCGTTTTGCCTGAACCACTCTCACCAATCAAACCCATAGATTCATTCTGTTTTACTACAAAATTAATTTTCTTGACTGCATCTATTTTTATCTTCTTTGAAAAAACACTCCTTTTGATTATGAAATGTTTGGATAGCCCTTCTACTTTTAACGCAATTATAGACATTAAATCACCTCTCTTCAAATCTGATGCAGCGCACTTTCCTCTTTCCAATCTCTAAAGTACGTGGAATTCCTGACGTACATTCAGGCAACCTCACCTTGCATCGATTTGCAAAAGGACATTCATTCCCAAATTCAAATGGCGTAGGTGGAAATCCTTCAAGAGTATAGACGATATCATCTCCACGAGTCAACGAGCTTGCGCACACAATCAATTCCTTTGTGTAAGGATGAAACGGATCTTTGAAGATTTCATCTATAGTGCCTTCTTCAACAACAAGACCACCATACATGATTATCAACCTATTACATAGATATTTGGCAACATCAAAATCATGTGTAATAATGATTACCGACATGTTTGTTTTCCTATTAATTTCCTTCAGCAAATCGAGTACTATTTTTCTTAACGAAGCGTCTATTGAACTTGTTGGTTCATCCGCAATCAGCAGATCAGGTTTGCTGATGATACATTGAGCAGTCATGATTCTTTGATTTTGTCCTCCACTGAGCTGAAACGGATACATGTCATAGACCATCTCAACATCTTCAATCCCAACTTCGCTGAGTGTACTCAGAACGATCTCCTTTGAATAGCGTAATTTATGGTTCTTAAGCACTTCACTCAACTGCTTTCCTATACTTTTATATGGGTTTAGCGCACTTGAAGCATTTTGAAATATATACGAAATCCTATTGCCTCTGATTGTTCTCAGTTCAGTTTCTGGAAGGTCCAATAAACTCAACCCTTTAAAAATAACCGTACCTGAATCAATACAACTCACATCATCTTCTTCCAGTTTCAAAATCGCTGTAGCGGAAACAGTCTTTCCACTTCCGGATTCACCAAGGATTCCAATAATCTCACCGTTATCGAGGCTCATATCAAAGCCTCTTACCACTTGAACTTTTCCGGTTTCGTGATAAAAAGACACTTTCAGGTCTGTGACTTCAAGAAGTTTATTATTCATATGACATGTGCCCCCTAAAAAAATGATTAATAGTTGTTTTTACTTATGACTTCAAGAATGATAGCACCTAGATCCTCAAGATTTTTCTTGTTTTCTTCAGCTCGCAAGGTTCCGATGATGATGGTTGGCATGCCGCGGTTCCAGAAGAGAGCGTTATCAGCGATACTGCCCGTAAAATAGTACTCCCCATTAATAAACATAGCCTCAAGCTGCTGGAGATCAAAATCTTTGTTATTCAGTTCTTTATTGAGATGATGCCCAAGACTCCACGAAAATTGTCTTGTGATTGGTGCTTGAGCAGTACTAAACTCCACTTTTCCAAATTCTGTGGTTCGAATCCCTGTAAGGTCGATGTATACTTGAACTTTTTGAGAACTGTATGGGAAATCCTGAGCAATATAGTGTATACCGTGTTGTTCTTCATTGATGGTACCATCCAAGAACATGAAAATAATGGACCTCTTGTTGGTAGCGAGACCACAAAGTTTTTCCATCAATTTGAGATTAAATTCAAGAACTTCTTTATTGTTGCTCTCAAGGTAATTGTAATTCATTCCGATGACGATGGCTTCATCTCCTATGTTCTTATCGGTCCCCTTATAGATTCCAACGACATTGTAACCCATTGAATCAATGGGTTTAACCACAGTTTCGATGGTAATGCTAACGTCTGGATATTCAATCATTTTTTTTGAAGCCTCTCTGGAAACGATTATAACCGCCAATTCCTCGCTCGCATGAACAATAACATTTTCAAGCTTCTCATCTTTATTCGCTATAAGTAGGATGCCTTTAATATTGACATTTTGAGTGATGTTGTCAATGAAATATCCAATTGCACTATCGTTGTAGTAGGATTTATCCAGTAAAACATAATGACCTTCAAATTGACTATAATCCTGGAGATCAAACATATCCTCTCGTGTTGCATCATAAATAGGTCCGGTTTCACTTATATTGCCTGAGGTCATAAATGCATAATCCGAATCTTTTTTTAATTCAATGGGGGTTCCTGGGACGTTCAGCCTCAACAATTGAGATTCAATGAGGTAAGATGGTCCAATATCATAACCCATCAAATAACTTTCGTTTTTTATTGGTTCAATTCCCATTTCGGACATCTTGGTTGCGATATAATTCGCGGTTTTAACTGCAGATTCGGTACCAATGACAACCTGTTCAGGCAATTCTGATGAATCGGTCCTGTACCCGATACTGTAATCTTCGTTGTTGATCCAAGTAAACAGCCCTAATAAAAATGTGAAGGCGATTGTCCAAATGGCCATTTTCACTTTTATTTTTTTTTCACTATTTCTCCAAATATACTTAAAATCGAATGAAATTATTTTTCTAAACAGTAAAACAGCACGAGAATCTTTTTTTTGCATGGTATTTCTAAGCCCTTCTCCAAACAAATTAAACCCGAGTACGCTGATGAAGAAAGCCAGTGCGGGATAAATTATCGCCCAAGGCGCTGTACTGATTAAAGTTCTGGATGTACTCAGCATACTTGCCCACTCAGGTTCAAAACTTACAGTCAAATTGATAGGGATACCCGCCGAAGCATCACTGATCAAACCTAAATTTCCAACAAATACCGCAAATATTCCAAGTTGCATCATCATAGACAGGTTTCGTGCGATTTCCATAAAAAACAAAATGATCATCTCTGGAGCCAAATGTGGTAAAACATTCTCCATCGCGATTTTGAAATATCTTTTTCCAATAGCGACTTCCCCTCGGATAAACGGCTGAGTAAGTATCGCTTCTACTCTTTCTAAAATCAGACCCGCAAGCCTTGGCCAGCTCACGCTTGTTAAAACAACAATAAAGGCAATTATGGATTTTTGTTTCTCAAGTCCAACGAAAAAGTCCAGTTTCAATACTATTATGGCAATCAGCAATGCTGGGATAGCAGAAAAAATCACACCAGTCTGCAATATGACAGATTTGGCAACTCGATTTCCGAAACCGGCGTATAATGCCATCGGTATTGCCACCAAGAATTGTCCTATGGCAATCATCACACTGAGCGTTATAGTTAGACGGGTACCATAAATAATGTAACTATATATATCCCGACCCAAATGATCACTTCCAAGTATAAAATCTTTGGCCGGAGGAAACGGTGCTCTTTCAATGTAAAGTTTCCCATCTCCATGAAGAAATCTCGTATGTTGTATAGTATAGGGACTTTGATCGACAAACATTTCTGGAAACATCATCACCAAAAGGATCACTATCAAAACTACGCTACCCAGCAAAAGTGGCAGATTCATTTTTTTCATGGCTAGACCCCCTTACGTTTCAGTGGATTGATCATTTTTGCAAGCAACTGAAACCCTTTGGTGAAGACAATAAAAATCAGTCCAAGTGTCATCGCAAGTGGAACGAATCTATAAATATCTTGACGCCCGTACAGATAAATCAAATAATATAAAATGCCTTTATAGTTGAACAAGTATTCTACAACAATCATATTGGATAAAAGCATTGTCATGATTGTAGGCATGGTATCAATAATTTTATAGAAAATTGAAGGCATCAGTTCAACGAATATTATTTTACGTCTCGAAAAACCTTTGGCTTTTTCATTTTTAATATAATCTTTGACGAGCTCTTCTTGAATGCTGATCAATGTAATTCTGGAAATATAGATCGTCGGAATGATTGAAAGTGTAAAAAGCGGCAATATGAATGCTTTTAGCGGCATAAAGTCTTTTATATTTGGGAACTGTCTGGCAATGAACGTGTACCCCAAAAGCACAAGCAATACAATCAACACATCCGGAATAGAAAAAAAGACGAGCGTAGCAAGAGAGCCCAATTTTGCTTTTTTGGACCTATACCCTTCAACCATTCCACGTAAAATACCGACTATTGTGGACACCAAAAGTGATGTAGCCACTAAAGCGATACTAAGTTTGCTAGACTCGTAAATCACTTTGAAAATATTGCCTACCGTATCGGATTGGTATGTACCCAAATCAATCATTGACCTTAAATAGAGCACACTTTTCTTTAGTGTCAAATACCAGGATACATTGGTGGTCGCTTCTCCATTGATTACTTTCAAGTTGGTTCCAGGATCGATATTTGCGAGAAGCGATAACATAAATACTGCTAGAAAATATGGCAGTACTGTCGTAAAGAACTTTCTGACCATTAAAACAGGTGTAGAAAAATATAAATCTTCAATACGGTTGCCTGCAATGATCCTATTTGGAAAAGCATTGTACCCTTTGACAATCAAATAACTAAGTAATCCAGCGAATGCAATCAAAACAAGAAGAAATATCTCCACGGAATTCAAATAATCAATTCCTGAATCTTTGTAAACATCTCTTTTGATATAATGGAGTAAGACATTCGCAGAGTTATCAATGGTCTTTTCATCTACATTCTCAAAACTATCTTCATATGAGTTCTGTGTCCTACTGCTGTCATTAAGTTGCACAGAAGGGACTTTCTTGTTCGAAAGTTGAGTGATCACACCATAACCAGTAGGGTTCAGCACAGTCAGAAGCCCCATATCATCAGCATATTTGCTGATTCTATCTTTGATAATCGTACCATTGATCGGGTCTGAGGCAATACTGAGTCCTTCAAACGATGCTTTTCCGATGTATTCAATATGAATGACCGTGGTCTGCTCAAGTGGATAGATCGGATAATCGATATAATGACCCGATCCTGAAAGTTGCTGCTCTTGACCATTGAAGCCTGCGAAGACAACCGTCTGGTCAGGTAGAGTCTCTTGTTGGGTCATAGTTCTTGCCATTTCAAGCATTATTGCAATACCTGAAGTATTATTTATGGCCCCTGGGAAGTGATTTTCTCCTGTTCCAATTCCCAAACCATCTATGTTTGTTGTAATAAGGAGTATACTTTCTTTTGATGATTTACCATTAATTTTACCCAATACGTTTGCTGTTTCGACTACTGGATAGTCAATATCAATCTTGATTCTTACGCGGTCAATGATTCCAATGGGTTCTTCCAAAGTACGATCTTCATTCTTTTCTATAATAGAATTCAAATATCGAAATGAATCCGATGAAATATATCCCAATAAAATAGATTCATTGGTTTTACCTGAAATATCAAAGGATTTAGTCTTCTCACGTGTCTGTGGCGGATTGAATGTATTCGTATCAGTACTACAAAGAATACCTTTTCCACCGGCCTCAATAATATGAGACACGACACGTGGACTAAGGTAGTTGAATTCTATCACTACAATTCTGTCTTTGATTTCCTCAGGATCCGTTCTTAGAAAATCATTCCCGACCAGAATCATTTCTCCATAATAATCAATGCCTCCTCCATTTGGGGACAACACGACACTAAAGTCTTTATACATCTCAAAAGACTTTAGTATCGTACCTGTATCTGATTCAATCTCAAAAACAGGGTCAGTGTCCACATTGGGAATTAAAACCGAAAACGGTTGTAAATAACCATCATCAATCCCAGCAGGTTCAAGCCCAATCATAGTGAAATAGTCTTTTATGTATTCAAGTGCCAATAAATCTCCACTCGACCCCGCCTGACGTCCATTAAACTCATCGGAGGACAATTTTTCAATATGACCCATAATGTTGTCAGTATTAAGTTTGGATTCATCAAAAGTGTTGTTTGAAAAACGAAAAAAAGCAAACATCAATAATGAAGCCATAATAACAATAAATACCAATTTCCTGATTCTTTTGTAAGATAACATCATAACCATCCTGTATTTATGTGTTTTTTTTAATCTTATCACAATAATATACCCATGACTATGAACTGATATTTTAAGATTTGTACACAATTGTCAGAATATTCGTGAAATTTCAAATAAAAAAATCCCCCTTGCTGCAATATGCAAGAGGGATCTGCTTAATGGATCTAATTTATCTTTGTGCTTCAAACTGTCTCAAAAGTTGAACAAACAATTCAGGAATTTTCGCCATGTTCTCAGGTGTTTCAACAAAAGAGATTCGGAACTGTGTGCTCCCCGGATTTACTTCTCCAGCCTTGATATCATAGAACCCTTTCATAGGTGCGACAAGAAGAGTGGTTTCAACGCCGTCGACATTTACAGAACCTTCCTGGGCACAATAAAGTACAAAATCTATGGCATCAAATCCAGGTTTAACAACATTTCTAACATCTATTACAGAGTAAATGGATGCATCCGGTGAAGATACAATAAGACCAGGCTCTTTTTCCTTGAGACCATTATAAACCTTAACAATATGTTCTTTATAGTACTCACGGATATGGCTTGCCCATCCTAAAATCTCTTCTTTTGATTCGTGAGCAAGTGCTCCAAAAATATACTGTCCAATGACATTTGCACATAGATTCGCAGTATATTCAGCTATTGAGCGATTGTTGAATTCAGCGCTGTCAGTAATCACTGCACCAATACGGAGTCCGCAAGCATTCCAAACTTTGGATGCAGTCTCAATACTGATTCTTCTGCCTTCGATTCCTGGAACTTCCGCATCGTTCACACCCCAAATGCTCACGAGGTCAATACCATCTTCGTAATAAAGCTCACGGTAAGCTTCATCACTGACCATCCACATGTTGTACTTCACACAGAGTTTAGCAAGTTCCACTAGTGTTTCATGGTTATAAAGTTGTCCAGTCGGATTATCATATGGGATAACAAGTAATGCCCCTGGATTGTTAGCTTTAATGGTCTCTTCGATTTTGTCCAGCTCAGGCAAAGTGAATTTTCCATCTTCACCCAAATGACGCTTCACAGTAACTGTCTTTCGGCCTACTCTCTCTGCAAAAGAGATATAATTTGTATAAGCTGGGTCAATCATCATAAGTGGTCTTTCATCAGTTCCAGCAGGTCCACAAACTCCAATCAATAAAAGTTCCATTCCAGCTGAACCACCATCTGTGACCTGTACGTGTAACTTGCTAGTGTCAAACCCTTCACAATCAAGAATGTTCTTAAATGCATTTTGACATTCAACTGTACCCGCTGTACCGGAATATCTGATCACACCCTGAGCAAAAGGACTGTCTGGTGCATTAAGTGCAAACAATCTTTTCATCATAGCTGGATTGGTAGGGAGAGAAACATTTCCTATACCTACGTTAATCACCGCTTCAGGTTTTACTTTACGTTCATCGAATTTCATTTGAGCCAAACGCACGTCAGATGGCTTTCTTGATTCGAAGTGAGCTGAGAGAATTGGTTTACTCATAATACATCTCCTCTTAATTATATTTTATGTTCAAGCACATTGCTTTTATATATCCTTTCCTATTTTACCATTTCGAAGCGTTTACTTCACGCATTTTATTGGGAAATATCCATAATTATAATTTTTTATATGCATTACAAAAACAGTGTGTGATGATTTGAACTTCACCACACACTGTATCATAAGAATTAATTTGTAACAAGCATTGAGATATCGTCTTCAACTGTTCCAATTCCAGCAATGCCAAATGTATTCACTAAAACGTTTGCCACATTTGGAGATAAAAATGCAGGAAGTGTCGGACCTAGGTGAATGTTCTTGACCCCAAGGTAAAGTAGTGCCAACAGAACTATAACAGCTTTTTGCTCATACCATGCGATATTATATGCTATTGGAAGCTCATTGATATCATCCAGTCCGAATACTTCTTTGAGTTTGAGCGCAATCACTGCAAGTGAGTAAGAATCATTACATTGACCGGCATCAAGTACTCTAGGGATTCCTCCGATGTCACCCAGATCCAGTTTGTTGTAACGGAACTTGGCGCATCCAGCTGTAAGAATCACTGTATCTTTTGGAAGTTTTTCAGCAAACTCTGTGTAATACTCTCTAGACTTCATTCTACCATCGCATCCGGCCATAACGATAAACTTCTTGATTGCTCCGGATTTCACTGCTTCCACCACTTGATCAGCTAGTGCGATGACTTGATTATGAGCAAATCCACCCACGATATTTCCTGTTTCGATTTCATCAGGTGAAGGCAATTTTTTCGCCATTTCAATTATGGCTGAAAAGTCTTTTTTACCATCGGGCTCAGGTATGATATGGAGACAGCCAGGATATCCAGATGAACCGGTTGTAAAGATTCTCTTTCTGACCTCATCACTCTTAGGAGGTACGATACAGTTGGTTGTAAATAGAATTGGTCCGTTGAAGGATTCAAACTCCCCAACTTGCTTCCACCATGAACCGCCATAGTTACCTATAAAATGATCATACTTTTTGAAAGCGGGATAATAATGTCCAGGCAACATCTCACCATGGGTATAAACATCCACACCTGTGCCTTTGGTTTGATCAAGTAGTTGCTCAAGATCTGTAAGGTCATGTCCAGATATTAGAATGGCAGGATTTTTTCCTACACCGATATTGACTTTGGTGATTTCAGGATGACCATATTTGGATGTATTCGCTTCATCCAGCAGTGCCATCGCCTTGACACCATATTCTCCTGTTTTCAATGTCATTTTCACCAAATCATCAACAGAAAGCGAATCATCAAGAGTCGCCGACAACGCCTCATAAGTGAACTCATAAATTTCTTTGCTTTCTTTCCCGATATTGAGAGCATGTTCGGTATAGGCCGCCATACCTTTAAGTCCATAAATGATCAATTCTCTCAAAGAGCGAATGTCTTCATTTTCAGTCGCCAAAACACCGATGGATTCAGCTTTTTCAAGCATAGACGCTTTTGAATCGTATGGTGTGATATCGCCTTTGAGTTCATTTCCAATTGCAATCATTTTCTTGATTTGCTGTTCGATTGCCCAGTCGTCAAAGTTGGCATTTGTAATGGTCATAAATAAACTTTTGAGCATTTGGTGATTGGCCTCAGTAATTTCACCGACATTTATCTTTCCTTTTACAACGGCTACAGAGATTTCTTTCAAAGTGTGAATCAACACATCTTGAAGTTTTGCAACTTCCGCTTCTTTGCCACACATACCTTTTACTGTACATCCAGTATTTTTTGCGGCTTCTTGACATTGATAACAAAACATACTCACTTTTTTTCCTCCTTAATACATAACTACACTTTATAAGGTTGACACTTTTACTATAGGTCCCTTTACTTAATTACCCTTAAAAATAAAAAGTAACCGATAAATTAACATTCATATAGGCGAATCTGTGATATGATAGCATAAAAATCATATGGAGGAAAAATGAGTTCAACCATGGATGATCAAGGTCAAAAACGCCAGCGTCGTGTACGCTATAAAGGTACTCATCCCAAAACTTTCAAAGACAAATATAAAGAACTCCAACCTGAGAAGTATTCAGAGGATGTTGTAAAAATAATCCAAAAAGGCAACACCCCAGCAGGGATGCATCGTTCCATTTGTGTGAATGAGATTCTTGAATTACTAGATATCAAACCTGGGGAAACTGGACTTGATGCAACCCTTGGTTACGGAGGTCACACTCTGGAAATGCTGAAACGGCTTGAAATGTCTGGCTGTTTGTACGCCATGGATGTTGATCCCATTGAACTCCCACGAACCAAAGAACGACTTGAACGTTTAGGATATGGTCCTGAGATACTGACCATCAAGCAACTGAATTTTTCGTGCATCGATCAGGTCGCACTAGAGTCAGGGCCACTGGATTTTGTTCTCGCAGATTTAGGGGTTTCTTCCATGCAAATCGATAATCCGGAGAGAGGATTTTCATTCAAAAGTGAAGGTCCACTAGACCTTCGCTTAAATCCTGAATCTGGTATTTCTGCAGCAGAGCGCTTAAAAACAATATCAAAAGATGAACTCGTGGGCATGCTGTTCGAGAATTCCGATGAACCCCACGCTGAAGTGATTGCCAAGGCCATCATATCTGAAATCAAAAAAGGACATGAGATCACTACAACCACTCATCTGATGCAAATCATAAAAACCGCTTTAAGATTTATTCCGGAAAGCACAAGAGATGAAGAAGTGAAAAAATCTTGTCAACGTTGCTTTCAGGCTATTAGAATTGATGTCAACAGTGAATTTGAAGTGCTTTATGATTTCCTTGAAAAACTACCGAACGTCCTTGCTTCAGGAGGACGTGTAGCGATTCTGACGTTTCATTCAGGAGAAGACCGTCTGGTGAAGAAATCCTTTAAGAAATATTTGCGGGAAGGGATTTACAAGGAAATCGCACCGGATCCCATCAGGCCATCAGCCGAAGAATGCCATACCAACAGCCGAGCTCGATCCGCCAAACTCCGTTGGGCCATAAAAGCTTAACCAAACGAAAGGTAATATTATGATAAAAATTAATGACTTGTCTTACTCATTTCCACAAAAAGATTTATTCAACAAGATTTCATTCACACTTGAAGATGGCCAACACGCAGCTTTCATTGGCACCAGTGGTAGTGGAAAAAGCACCTTGATTCAAATGATCATGGATCCTGAAAAGTATATGTTCGATGGAAAAATTGAACTGGATCAGCACTGTAAAATTGGCTATGTCAGTCAGTTCCCAAAGCATGATCACACAAAAAAAATCACCGTATTCGAATATATCGGTGAAGACTTTCTGAGACTTCGTAGTGAACTCGAATCTTTAGGAACCGCTATGGAAACTTCAACTGAAATAGATGTTTTGCTTGAAAAATATCAGCATGCACTGGATGTATTTAACGCCATCGGTGGGGATGACTATGAAAGCAATATCAACAAAAAACTGAATCTTGCAAACCTAAACAAAACCAGGGACATGTCTGTATCAATGCTCAGTGGCGGTGAATTCAAACTCATCCAAGTCATTAAAGAAATGCTGAAGCAACCAGATCTGATGATAATGGACGAACCCGACGTATTTTTGGATTTTGAAAACCTAGCCGCTCTGAAGAATCTCATCAACGCACATAAAGGGATTCTTTTGGTTGTTACGCATAATCGGTATCTTTTGAACCATTGTTTCAATAAGATCATCCATCTTGAAAATACTGAGTTGCAGGAATTCGATGGCGGGTATATCGAATACAACCTCACACTACTTCAAAAGAAAATTGAGCTTCAGGAACTTTCAATCGCAGATGATGAAGAGATTGAAAGAAATGATCAAATGATCCATAAATTGAGATTGATTGCATCCAGCAACGCGGAGGCGTCAAGAGGAAAAGCACTGTATGCGAGAGTAAAAATACAGGAACGACTTGAAGCACGAAGAATAAAAGCACCTTTTGTCGATATCAAAAAACCTGATATTGAGCTTAATTCAGCTCATGGACTTCACGATACATTCATACTGAAAGTAAAGGATTATAGCGCCAGTTTTGATGAAATACTCCTTGAAAATGTCAGTTTTGAAATTGGAGCAGGTGAAAAAGTCGCTCTCATCGGTTCCAACGGCACCGGAAAAACGACTTTGTTCAGAGCGCTCTTCAAAAACAATTCATGCGCCATCGAAATCCACGAAGACGCCACTGTAGCTTATTTGTCACAGGTTCAAGGCGAAATGCTTTGTGATTCCAATACAGTCCTTGAAGAGTTTTTTGATATTGGATTCAAATCATCCGGTGAAATCCGGTCACATGTCGCTAAATATGGTTTCAACGAAGATGTTCTTGACAGAACAATCAGAACGTTATCCGGTGGAGAAAAGAATATCCTTCAAATCGCAAAAATTTCTGCTGTGAAGTCTGACTTCCTATTACTTGATGAACCCACTAGTCATTTGGACACCTATTCACAAATGGCACTTGAAAAAGCGATTGATGACTATACCGGTGCTGTACTGATGATTTCCCATGATTACTATACGATTGCAAATTGTATGGATTACGTTTTGATCATTGAGAATAAGACCATTCGAAAAATGAGCATTCGCAAATTCAGAAAAATGATCTACGACAGTCATTTTGACAAAGATTATTTGGAATTTGAGCAAAAAAAGAAATCCATTGAAACCAAAATTGAAAAAGCTTTACAAGAGACCGATTTTGAACTCGCTAAAGTCTACGCTGATGAACTTGAAATGCTGATCAGTAGTATTAATTCATAAAAGCTTCGATATTTTCTCTCGCAAATTCTTCGAAGGTCTTTGGCTTTTTACCAGTCAGTTTGAAGAATTCATCTGTTGTGGCTTCAGCAGTTCCCATTCTAGTCATGAAGTACAGTGCCACAGTAACGTTCACATAACCTTTGTCCAAACCACGATGGTTGATATAGTGATTTCTATATCTCAAATAACCAGGTTTGGCATAGGTTATTTTTCTTCCAGTCACTTCGCTTATGATCTCAGCGACTTGATAGTAATCGAGTGCAACAGATCCTGTTATTGTATAGGCTGATTTTTTATGTTGCTCTGGTTCATGTAAGACCGTCGCTATTGCGAGACCAATATCGGATGCATCAATGAAACTGGTTTTGCTTCTTCCTGCGGGTACAAAGATCGTATCATTCTCTTTGATTTCAATTGAATGGATACCGGATACATTCTGCATAAAAAAACCTGGTCTTATGTGTGAAAAAGGAATGTCTAGCGCCTCAATGTACTTTTCGATCTTATGATGAGGCGGGATTGTATTCTTTTCAACACCCATCAAAGATAAAAAAGATAAAAGTTTGATCGGTTTTTTTTTCACAGCATCAATAAAAGGATAAAGATCTTCCGGTTTCCCAAGGTGTGGTGGTCTCATTAAGAATACCCTGTCGATACCGCTGAGTGCTGAGTCAAACGTCTCATGATTCGTGAAATCCAGTTCAACAGATTTGACTTCATCACCGAAAAGCTTATTGAGTTTCTTAGGATCTGTTCCAGCAACAACAACATCCTCACCCATTTTAAGGAGTTCCTGCGCCACATATTTTCCCACGTTCCCTGAAGCTCCCGTAATTAGAACTTTCATCTATTCCACCTCATCCCATATAGAATTGGCAATTTGAATCAATTCAATAAATTGAATGAATTGCTCGTCACCCATTTTTTCTTTAAGCAACTCGATGGATTTATAGTATTCATCAAATGTGTTTACAACAAGCTTTTCGCCTTTTTCTGTGATTAGTAGCGTGTAGCTTCTCTTGTCGACAGCAGACGCTTCCTTATTCAAATAGCCGTTTTTAACCAAAGCAGTAATCAAAGAAGTCACTGAGGGTTTGGTGATTTTTAAAAATTGACTGATCATAAGTGGTGTGACTGGTGTGGGTTGCTTTTGTGTGAAAATCAGAACGCCCATTTCACTTGGTCGGATAGGTAAATTTCTTTTAGTATTCATATGCAATCTGCAAAACATTCCAAGTGCATCTGCGCTTGTTATTAGATTTTGATCCATATTTCCTCCATGTAGTTAGTTAGGTTAACTACATAGTATAGTTTTTACTCAATCTTGTCAAGCAACTTATTTCTATTAAAAACCATTAAAATGACCGTCACAATAATCATAATTACCAGTACAGCTGTAGCTCCTGATTTTGAAAGAATCAAAGGCATCATCCCCAATGAAGCATTTGCCATAGTATGGAATAAGATTACAGCTAAAATATTGCCTTTGGTATTAATGTATACTATTGATATTTGTATTGTAATCATCAACGTGTAAATGATATACCCACAAAAGGCTAAAGTGAAGTTGTAATCATTTGCAAGTTTGGCTTGAATAGTGGTCTCCATGAAGAATAGTGGCAAATGCCATAAAGACCAAATCAGACCTACAACTACGCTTGCATAAAAAGGAGTATATCTTGAGATCATCTTCTTAAAAAGGAATCCTCTCCAACCCGCTTCTTCACCCAGAGGGCCCATTAGAATCATGATGTACATAAATACCAAAGGGAAGGCATAAAGAGGAAATTCAGACTTTGGAATGGCGCTACCAGATAAACTCAAATAAACATAAGCAATCGCCATTATTGCTGGCATGACTCCAAAAATGTACAAATACCATTTCACACTGATTCTGATGTTAAATATTGATTTGACCAGTTTTATCAATCCATTTATTCCATTGCTTTTATACGTCATCAGAATCCCAACAAATGAAGGGATCCATGTACCAATCAGAATTAATGTTTCATTGGATAGTGTTAAATTCAATTTTGACAATGCTAAAAGCCATATACCCCAAGTCAATATAAAGGTAATGGCTAAAAACAATGAGATTTCTTTGATGGTATACTTTTCACTCATAATGCTCTCCCATAAAAATCATGGTATAAATATCCTTTTAATTCATCTATAGCTGGTGTTATTATTCCACTTTGAACTATTAAAGAATCAAATTCATCCTGTAAACATTTCATTTCTTCTATTGCTGCCATAGCATGCTTTGACATCGTGATTTCAGCCAATCTACTTCCCATCAGAGGTTTGAATATCAATATCAATAAAGCATTCGGTAATTTGAAATAATTTAACTTAAATGGAGTAACCTGGTAGTTTAAAGCGTTTAGCACTAAAAATCCTTCTTTTATGCCTTGAAGCATTAGTTTTATATCTTTAGAATTCTTTGCAAGTTCATAATTGTTTCCATTATACTTATACAGAATATTCCCTATACAGGTCACGATTCCCACATGATATTTTTGCCATAAATCCATTTTTTCACAATATACTGATGGTATACCGGCTTCATTGAAGACTTGAATCAGATTTCCAACTCTTTTTGAATGAGTACCCTTGTATTCTCCAAAAGTGGTTGTTTGAAAGAGTCTGATGATACCTCGACCAACAAAGTACTTTACTGTTCCCTCAACCCGTTCACCACCCGCAGAAGGAAATCCGATCATTAACCTTTCTGCTCCAATTTCTTTAGCCCACTGGTCATATCCGAGTGCATTATTTACTATGAAAACGATGTTGGGTGAACAATTGTTTTTAATTATATTTAAAATACTTGCTACCTGGGGTTTCTGCATAGCTATGATGATATAATCATAATAATCCCCCTCATCCAACTGTTCAATAACCTTAAGTTTCTTAACCGAAAGAACGTCTGAATTGACATCTTGAATGATAACACCTTGATCACAAAGCTCCTGATACCGAGAACCTCTAGCCAAAAGCGTCACATCAACTCCTGCATTTGCAAGCTTGCAAGCAAATATGCTCCCAATAACCCCCGCACCATAAACAAGAATTTTCACAAATGACCTCCTTACAAATCCATTTTCTCGAACCTCCATAGTGACGCTACAATAAACACTATTGACCATATAACACTCGTAATCAATGACCCTAATCCAAACCCGATTGCCGGAACATCCCCTGAAACAATCACAGAAGCTAGTTTTGGAAGCATCCAAGGAGTCACATGTAACAATTGAGGAATGATGCTGCCTACTATACTTCCACCGAGAGCAGATGCAAGAGCCACCGCTAATACGAGCACCCTATTCTTGGTGAAAACACTCAAAACCATTGTCAATGTCAAATAGAATAAAGTATGGACCGACATGATTCCAATTCCTTTTAAAAATGAGATCAATGGAAAAAATTCACTCATTCGATAAGACAGCATCAAGTATGCAATTGTTGAAGGAAGTGCAATCAGTAGAATGAATATTGCCATAGCATTTGAAATCAATTTTGATAACACATATGATTTTCGATTCACTGGTTTTGACAACATCCAAGTGCATATGCCACTTTCAAATTCTCCAACAAAAGAATCCGAAGTTAAAATGATGACACCAATTCCTATTGCTGCCATGCCAAACTCAAAAAGTGCGGACAGTCCAATCGATATGACATAGGCGGTAATGCCACCAGCTTGAACGAGTTCCGTTTCAGTGGCCATGTTCGCTATTGTCGGTATGAACAACAGATTGGCCATCAGACCGCATATAAGAAGTGACCATACTAGGGAGTTCACCATCCACTTCTTCGTTCTCCACCAGGCAATATTTTCTTTATAAATTAACGTACTCAAACCTCTCATACTATTCTCCTTTTTACAATATCCATAAAAACATCTTCCAATTCATGTTTTTCTTTGTTAAATTCCAACACGGTTGTATTTTGGTCAAGTAAAATATGTCGCAACAAATCTTTTTCAGCGATTTCTTCATCTTGAACACTAATTTTCAAGGTAGTTGTTCTCTGATCGTTCTCACGAACCAATACGTCTGTAATCCATGGGAATTGATCAAGTGATCGTATCAAACGATCTTCAGCTTCATTTACAGTTACTGAAAATATGGGTCCCTTGTTTCCACCTATAATGTTCTCAATTGGACCAACCGTAGCCAATGACCCATTATTCAATATTGCCACCGAGTCGCTGACTCTCTGAACATCATCTAAAATATGTGTGGAGTAAAACACAGTTGTGTTCCCTTTCAAACTTTTTATGATCTCCAGTACATCTTCTCGTCCAACTGGATCTAAGGCAGCAGCCGGTTCATCCAAAATCAACAGTTCAGGATTGTTGACTAGTGCAATGGCAATGCCGAGTCTTTGCTTTTCGCCTCCTGAAAACCCTTTTACAGGTCGATTGGCCTTATGCTCGAGTCCAACCTTTTTCAATAATGAATTACATCGATTTAATACATCTTGATCATTTCCGATATTGAAAAATCTCGCAATTAACAAGATGTTTTCGCGTGCAGTCATATGATCAATGAATTTTGGGTTTTGTGAAAGGTAACCCACACGTTCTCTTATTTTGACACTGTCCTTGACAATATCCAATCCAAATACAGTTCCACTTCCCGAAGAAGGTTTTACTAATCCCATAAGCATTTTCATAAATGTGGTTTTCCCAGCTCCATTAGGCCCCAAAAAACCAAGTATTGAATATTCTGGAACACAAAGACTTACACTTTCAACCGCCTTTACAGATCCAAATGCTTTTCCTAAATTTTTAGTTTCTATCATATGACACTCCTTTTAATCAATGGTTTTCCATTCTGATAACGTTTAATTTTACATTGTAAGAATATCAGAGCTTCCTTACATACCTTTTATCATTTGCTTATGATTTGCTTAACTTTAGTTATTGTATAGCACATCATAGACTTCAAATTTATACCATGTGAACTTGCCAGCTTCAAGACTCCAAGATATTTCCAATTTCGTTGGTATGTTTAGACCGTTCACTCTGTCATATTTTTTTACCGTTGCCACCCATTCAGTTGGACTCTCGTCCTCTATGTCCCTATATCTTAAAGCAATAAAATGTGTCAGTTTTCCAGTATCATCAAAATGAAACTCTGCGGAGCCAGTACTTCCACCATATGACATAGTGGCCCAAGCACTATTATTATCAATTGGTTCCCACTTAATGTAATCACTCAGTGCCGCTGATGGAAACCAAATGATTTCTCCTAAGTAACGTTGTATCGTTGATTCATTTATTTTTGAATGGTTTGAAACATCCACAACTGACAAAAGACCTCCCAATTTGATGTGCATCGATCCTTGACCATCCTTGAACACATCCTTTCCAACAACGGGTATTCCCATCATTGATGTTTTTACATTCCAAATGAATTTGGGTTGATCAACAGTAAAATACTGCTCTGCATCCGATTCAATCCAGTCCTTTTGATCGGGTTTCAACTTCATTAAACCCTTTTGTTTAAGATAGACGGTATCAATTTGTTTTCTCCCAACAACACCAGAATAATCAAGCCATCGCTTTACAGGAACCGGCAAACTATCCATTGAGTTTTTTGTGATCACTTCTTGACTAACGCTATTTCCTGATAAGAGAGCTATTCTTTCTTGTTTCAAATCTGCATTAAAATTCCAAAGCGAGAATCCCATAATAGCAACCAATAATATAATAAAATTTGTGATTGTTCCTAATTTCGAACGTTGCCATGTCATAACAATTAATATTTGTGATAGTACAATTGCAAGAAATGCAGTAGTCCACCACCAGTCAAATTTCAGTATAATCAAAATAGCTGTAAAAAATAAAAAAGCTGAACAAACCACCCATAAAGCAGCTTTAGACTTACTTACATCAGTTGAACCTGATGCTTTAACAAACCCTAATAAATGCATGAGTCCATGAATTAGAATCAAACCTACGAAAAATTTTTGTATCACATTTACCTCCAAAAATTCAAATCCAGCTGAAAATTCTCTCAACTACAGTCCGCATCGGTTCCCCGATTGTTTCCAGTTAAGTCTATCAATATTATTCAAGTTACACATGTGCCTAAACTCACAAAAAAGTCATTTTAATTCTAATTGGTCATGTCTTGTTTGTTTTTATGCACAAAAAAAACCATCACAATCGATTGTGTGATGGTTTTAGTGATCCTGATTATTCTATTTTGAAATTTCAAAGAGGTTTTGCTTGATCATTTGATTACGCTGTATCACCTTTTTTATATGGAACCCATGCTAGACCCACTAAATGAATTGCAATATTTTCACTAATAGCTCTTATTTCAATTTCCTCGAGTTGTTCTTTCATTACATCATAATGATCTGAAATCTCACTAAGTTGTTGTTCAAGTTCTAGCAGAAGTTCTTCAAGCTGAACTTCAATGGACTCCAGAAGTTCCCTTGCCTGCTCAATTCCCTCTCCGCTTTTTAAAGCACGAGATGTACTTTTAACAGCGGTTCCAATCTTGGAAACTGATGTCGAACTGATGCTTTTTCGCCCTAATAATGCACCAAGTATTGCACTTCCTGCTGAAACGGCAGCATCCATTTTTCTCTGTGTGGCTTTGCTGCTTTGCTTCTCAACTGCCTGCTCTGCTCGTTGCTTTCTATTAGTAAGCGTTTGAATCTTAGAAGCGTATTTTTTCTTCATTGCCTCCAAATCTTCATCTCGTTTTTCATGAGCCAAATGCTGTAATCGTATACGGAAGTCACGTTCATCTTCACCATATTCTGAAATGACCTTCAACCCAGGACATGACAAAAGCTTAAGACTCATGTTGGTGCGAATATATTGTGTCAGAAGTCTTTTCCAAGCATCATAATTTTTCGCATTTGTCGCAGCAGCCGGATAACCTTCAAATGACAATCCTTCAAGGGGGTTCGAGTCCAGTTCATGAATCCCAATGTCAAGTGTCTCTGACTCGCTCCAGTCCAGAGCTACTGGTCCATCGTGAATCGGTGTCAACATTGTATAGCTTTGTGAAACCGATACTTTATGCTTTGTATTGCTATAAAGTACATCTGCCATACCTATCACTGAAGGTGTATAGACTATTCTTCCACCATTTCCAAGCTTTGCAGGAATATACACTTGTTTTATTTGAGGTGGTAAAATCGGTGCAGCTGAAGTCAATTCATTTTCATGGCTCATATCTTGGTTTATGGTACTTAAATTTCTAGCAGATTTTATACTGACTGGTTCAGTTGAATCTGTCACCGCTTTATGTACTATATTGTTGGAAGGGAGAGCATTAATCTGATTTTTTGTAAGTGGCCCAGCCAAGTAGGACAGAACCCACCTCGTGTTGAAAATAATAGGTTCATCTTCGTGTACACTATGAAGGTAAAATACCCTCTGACCAATACCCGCCAGTATTTGCTCGGTTCGGGATTTGTCAAATTTGCCTCCTGCGGCTGCTCCTTCAAGTCCTGCCAGTACCCTTTCTTTGTCACGTTCCGTTTGGAGACGACCGATAAACCAAGTTCCTGCATTCGATAACGCTTTATAATCAAGGTCCACAGGATTTTGAGTTGAAAGCACTAGTCCGAGTCCATATGCACGAGCTTGTTTGAGCAGTGTCAATAGGGGACTCTTAGAAGGTGGATTGGCTGTAGGTGGAAGATAACCGAACAGTTCATCCATATACAGAATTGCTCTAAGACTTCCAGTCCCAGGTTGACTGCGAACCCACGACAACACTTCATTTAACAGCATGGTCACAAAAAACATACGCTCACTTTCTGAGAGATGGGCAATTGAGAAGATGGATACCTGAGGCTTTCCGGATTCATCATAGAAGAATCGATTGACGTCAAGTGCCTCGCCTTCAAGCCAAGCTTCAAAGCCAGGTGATGCCAAGAGATTGTTAAGCATCATCGCAAGTGAGAGCCTGTCCTTGGAAGGATAAAAGCTCTCTAGGTCCATGACACCAACTTTGTCCATTGGAGGCTTTTGAATTGCGTTGATCAACTCTGGGAGCCCGAGGTTTTTCCCTGAGTTCCAATTGTATTCTAGAATATTGGATATCAAAATATACTCTCGACTTTTGAAAGGATCAGCCTCAATGCCTATTAGCGAGAGCAAACTGATGGTTGTAACACTGATGCGATCTCTATATGATTCTTTATCATCAATTATTGCTTGAGTTGGTGCGTTAAATGATTTGAGCACCGACACACCGATGCCTGCCGATCCTCCTGGAGTATAAATTTTCACATCAGCTTCATTGCGAAGTTTTTCAATTCTAGTCCCATCCTGCCCCCAATCAGAAAGCCCTTTTCTCCACAAATCCGCTTGTGACTCAGCATATTCATCTGCCGAAAGTCCCTTGTTTGAGGCTTCTTGAAGATTGATCCATGGACGGAAATCTTCTCCACGGAGCTTAGGAAAAGTCAAAGCCAGGTTCCCCATATCACCTTTGGGATCGATGGCAATCACGGGGATATTGTCAATCATTGCTTCTTCAATGATTCCTATTCCCAGACCAGTCTTTCCGCTTCCTGTCATACCGATGATTACAGCATGTGTTGTTAAATCCTTCGATTTTAATAGCACAAGATCTTCTTTGACCGTTTTGCTATCCACATCATATTCTTTGCCTAAATAAAATACACCCAACTTTTCAAAATTTTGCATTTATTGTCTCCCCCATCATCATGATTCACTCACGGACCTTAATGATCACTTTTACAATACGTTTATTTGTCACTTCTATCACTTGAAAATGTAAACCTTTGAACTCCACTTCACTTGTTTTGTCTTTTGGAGGAATTGATCCAAACAAGCTGACTAAAAAACCGTTTAGTGTGTCATACTCATGAACTGGTAATTCAGCGTCAAGATGTCCTTCTAATTCATAGAGACTAATCATTCCACTTGCCTCATAGGTCGCCTCATCAATTTTTTTGATTTCTTTATCCTCATCTTTATCGTACTCATCAAATATATTACCTACGATTTCCTCAACAAGATCTTCTAATGTCACAATCCCTGCAGTTCCACCATATTCATCCAGTACAACTGCAATATGAGTTTTGGCTACTTGTAAATCCAGGAATAATTTATCGATTTTTTCCTTCCTAGGCACATATATCGGTTTTCTGATCAATGAACCCAGTCTGAACTCATCTACTTTGTCCTCAGAAATTAATTTGAGTAGATCTTTAACATGTAATATTCCTATGATGTTATCAATGCTTTCATCATAAATTGGATACCTAGAGTAACGCCCATCTTTTATGAAATCTAGAAGTGTTTTCCATTCAATATTATATGGTATTCCTACGAGTTCCATTCTATGAGTCATAACATCCCCAGCCATTTTATCATTGAACTCAAATATATTGTTAATCATTATTTTCTCTCGCTCATTTATTGTTCCCTTTTCTTGACCCACATCCACCATCATTCTTATTTCCTCTTCTGTCACTGCTTCATCGGTTGAATTAGGGTCTATCCCAAACAATCTCACGAAAAAATTGGTCGAAACGGTTAAGAACTTGACAAATGGATTAGTCACTTTTGATAATATGGTCAGTGGCGTCACAACAAAAAAAGCAATACCTTCCGATTTTTTCATTGCGACACGTTTGGGCACCAGCTCACCAAGAACAAGTGTAAAGTAGGCCAAAATTATTGTGATCACTACAACTGTTGTTACTCTTAACAAAGATTCTGAAAAAGGGAGATTGAGTCCCATAAGACTAGCTACAATAGGATCAGCAAAAGATTCGGCTGCAAATGCACTCGCTAAAAAACCCGCCAATGTTATTCCAATTTGAATTGTCGCCAGGAATCTACCTGGTTCGCCTAACAACTTCATTAATTGCAATGCTTTTTTATCACCATCTTCAGCCATGAGCTTCATCTTGTTGTCATTTAATGATATCAGTGCAATTTCTGATGCGGCAAAGAAAGCGTTTACCGCTATTAATACAAGTAGAAATATTATTTTATTAATCAAAATTTTCATCTCCCTAATATT
Organism: Bacillota bacterium; assembly: GCA_024636005.1. Lineage (GTDB taxonomy): Bacteria > Bacillota > Clostridia > Peptostreptococcales > Acidaminobacteraceae > Fusibacter_D. Next base: position 16,823 of record JAGXHV010000032.1, on the reverse strand, counting down.
TAAAGTACGTTAACATATATTCCAATTTTACCCACGGGAAGCGCCTTACAACATTTATTTGTTATTATTATAACATAACTTCTTTAAAATAGAACTTTCTTTACATGAGTAGCGTCTAGTCAATTGCATTATCTCATTATATAATGTAATACAACTGTAATACAGATAGGATATAATGACAATAATCCACGACTAAAAGTCTAGTGTGAATCTATTTGAAGAGGAGTTGGGCAAATGGCATATAAATATAGAAAACGAATATTCAATTTAATTCTGGCAATTGTGGTAATTGTTGTTTCCACAGCAACCGTCTCAGCACCTTCTTTTGCTACAAATTTTAGTGATATCGAGAACCACTGGGCAAAATCTTATATAGAAAAGGTTGCAACTTACAATGCTGTTTCTGGTTATCCGGACGGTTCTTTCAAACCTAATAGCACTATCAAAAGAATTGAGTTTATTGCTATTATTGTCAATTCACAAGGGCTTGATCTAAGAAGTCGATCAGAAGATGAGTACTGGGGACAACCCTATATCGAAACTGCACTCAGCAGTGGTCTTATCGTTTCAAATGAATACGGGAATATGGACGTTCAGGCATTTGACAAAAGCATCTCCCGAGAAGAAATGGCAAGTATTGTTGTGAACGCATACCTGAAATCGGGAGGTTTTGTTGATCCTTCTGTTCTGAATGAAGCAAGTTCAAGACTGAGTGATTTTAGTGCAGTAACAGCGGGTTATTTTGAAAAAGCAATGGCTGCAGTCGCACTGGATTTCATATCAGGTTATCCAGATGGAACATTTGCTCCAAAACGTTCTGCCACAAGGGCAGAGGCTGCCATAATATCCTACAAACTGCTTACAAAAATGGGCATTATAACAAATGCGAGTCTTTCCGAGAATATCATACTTTCAAAAACAACACTCACTCAGGGTGATTTATTAAAGATCACAGTATATCATGCCTTCGAAATATCACTTGATCAAGACTTATATCCAGATTTCAAGTGGTATGATGCAGGTGGTGTTATGGAAGGATATATTCCAACCAACTACAGCACTTCACCAGGTGTTTATAGCCTTAAATTCACAAATAATGAAACCGGTGCTACATCAACAAGAGAAATTGAAGTCGTTCAAAGAAAATTCAGAGTACAAAATCTAACAGTCGATACAAGTGTTGAATCCAGTACGAGAACAGATGACGCCTATACCGAGTATTATAAGTATTTCTACCCTTCACGTGATGTCTCTTCCCCAGTAAAGTATTACACAGAGCCTTTTCTATTACCGACTAAAGGCAGACTTACCACTGAATTTGGTGAGTCACGATATGTCAACGGTTCACTTACCAATTACAGACATGCTGGTATCGATATCGCAACACCGAGAAATACAGAAGTGCTTTCAACCAACGCGGGAAAAGTCATGCTTTCAATGCCACTTGTCTTGACTGGCAACAGCATTGTTGTAGATCACGGAGAAGGACTATTCAGTGTTTATTTTCATCTAGACAAATTACACGTTACTGAAGGCGAAATGGTAGAACGTGGACAATTGATTGCAGAAGTTGGATCAACAGGTTTCTCCACTGGTCCACATCTTCATTTCACGATGTCTTATTACCGATTCAATATTGAACCGGGTTACATGATCTATGGTCAAAGCATCACCAAAAATAATTATTTGGAACTTATGAAATGATACTGTTGAACCAAAAAAATGATATGAAAGCATTTGCTCTCATATCATTTTTTTTAATTAGCCTTGAACTCTTTCAAAAGTCTAAGCAGTTCCAAAACATCTTCTTTTGGAGTCGCCCAAGAAGTAACAAATCTAGCTTCCATATTATTTTCATCATAAGGATGTTCCGCTTCATAATAACAGTGTTTCGAAAGTTTGTTATGAACACTATTTGGAAGTATCGTGAAAATCAAGTTTATTGACGGATTGGTCACAAGTTCATAACCAAGTTCTAAAATGCCGTTTTTCAAAATAGTTGCCATTTCATTGGTGTGTTTTGCGATTTCAAAATACAGATCATCTTCAAACAACGCTTTAAACTGAACCCCAAGCAATCTGCCTTTTGCAAGAAGAGCACCTCTTTGCTTAATTGAATATCTCATGTGTTCTTTTAATCGGTTGTTAGTGACAACTAGAGCTTCTCCAAAAAGAATGCCGTTTTTTGTACCGCCAATCGAGAAAGCATCCGTCAGAGAAGCTACATCTTCGATCGTCATATCGTTATCCGAACACATAAGTGCATTGGCAAGTCTTGCACCATCTAAATAAAGATACAGTCCGTGTTTGTCACATACCTTTCTTATCTCTTCCAGCATCGATTTCGTGTAAATGGTCCCAGTTTCAGTAGCATTTGAAATATAAACCAATTTTGGCAATACCCAATGCTCGTCTGCATGCTTTAAAATTGCGGCATCAATCATTTCTGCAGTGAGTATACCATCCTTCGATTCCATTTCGATTATTTTATGACCCGTTGCTTCGATTGCACCGGTTTCATGCACCGAGATATGACCAAGATCAGTTGCGATTACAGCTTCATATGGTCGTAAAAAATGAGCGATCGCTATTGTATTTGTCTGTGTGCCAGTTATCAACAAATGTACATCCGCATCCGGTTTATTGATTCTCTTCTTTATTAGCGTAGTCGCTTCATTCGTTATATCATCTAAACTATAACCCACATGTTGTTCCATATTTGTTTTGATCAGTGCATTCAGTACTTTCTCGTGTGCACCCTCTGAGTAATCGTTCATGAAATAAAGCATAATGGCCTCCTCTTGGCTTTTCAAGCCCTACTATGTGTTTATTGTTTCTTGCTTTTATTGATCCATTCAGACATTATTTTTCCAGCTATCGGCGCAGCTAATTGACCGCCATCTTTTTCGTGATTTTCAATGATGACAGCAATTGCAATTTCAGGGTCTGAAGCTGGAGCAAAGCCGATAAACCATGCGTGATCATTTCCCTGACCTTGACTTGATTTTTCATTTTGAGCAGTCCCAGTTTTTCCGGCAACGACCACTTCTGAAATGGAGGCTTTTTTACCGGTTCCATTTTTAACGACTTCAATCATCATTTCTTTTACAAGCTCAGCTGTCTCAGAATCTGTTAAAACACCACTCTTTTTTGATAGGGTAGTTGTCAGAATCGTGTCATATTTATCAGATATTTTTTTTACTAAATAGGGTTTCATTATTACACCATCATTTGCAATACCAGCACATATGAGTGCCATCTGAAGAGGTGTAACAAGAAGTTTCCCTTGTCCAATGACAGTTGCCGCAAATTCAGTTTTACTATTAATGTCACGGTTAATACTACTTTTTTTCGTTGGTAGATCAAAGCTGAGACTTTTATTCAATCCTGCTTTTTCGGCAGTATTTAATAGGGCCTTTGAGTCTAGTACCTCTGATAATTTTGAAAAATAGACATTGCTTGAATAGGCCATTGCGGAAGTCATATTGAGTTCGCCATAAGCTTTATTGCCTGCATTTGAAAAAGTTTTACCATCGATCACGACGCTACCCGTATCTTCAGCGATAAAGTCAATTAGGCCTTCTTCAATTGCAGAAACAGCTGTTACAACTTTAAAAGTTGACCCTGGAGGATATAAACCGAGTACTGCTCTTGGTAGAAGTGGGCTATTCTCACCCGTTGATATATCTGCCCAGTTTTCTCTTAAGGAACTCTCATTTGGATTGTAATCGGGTGTGCTTACCATAGCTAGAATCTCACCTGTTTTGGGATTTAAAGCAACTATAGCTCCACGGTTATCTCCTATAAGTTCTCTCGCTTTGGATTGTAGAGAATGATCAATGGTCAAAATAAGATTATTCCCTGTCTTATCTTCTCCTTTCACAAGGCTCATCGCATTCCCAATAAGACCTAGTGCGTTTATTCCAAGTAAAGTATCATTAAACTGGGCCTCTAGAAGTGTTTTTCCATATATATTTGAATTATATCCAATTATATGCGCATAAAGCCGCTTATATGGATAACTTCGGTTTGAGATCCCGTCAACTATTTTCGTTTCAGCTAAAACCTCACCGTTTCTATCAAAAATTTGTCCTCTAATAATGCCATCTTCATTCGCCTTAAGACGTCTATTGTAGCTATTTGCCATTATTGGCTCTTTTCCATATAATTCAAAATAACTCATATAGACTATCAAACTTAAAAACAGTATGTTGATCACTATAAAAATTTGGAGAATCCTGCTATTCGTTGTCGTTTTTTTCAACAGTAAAGACCTCCTCTCTTAAAATAGATCCTGAAAGTGCTTGTAGGAGACCAATTATTAAGAAACTGGAGACTAGAGAAGAACCGCCGTAACTCACAAAAGGTAACGTTATACCCGTAAGTGGGATTAATCTCGTTACACCACCGATGATTAAAAATGTTTGAAACCCTATCGTTATAGTCAGGCCGAATGCAAGTGACTTTGTAAATGGATCTCGAAGACGTAGACAAATTTTAATACCACGGTATACGAGCAACATAAATAAGACAATAATTGCAATACCTCCAAATATGCCCATTTCTTCACAAATGGCTGAGAAAATAAAGTCTGTTTCAACATTTGGAATGAAATGAGGGTAACCCAGTCCAAGACCTGTTCCAAAAAAACTGCCACTTCCTATTGCGAAGAGAGATTGCGTTATTTGATACCCTTTTCCCGCAATATCAGCAAATGGATTTAGCCAGCTATCCATTCTGACTTGTAAATGTGGCATTATTTGTATCGCTGCAAATGCCGCTAAGCCTGCACCGATTGCATTGATCCCAACAAAAATAATTGCTTTTTCAAACACATAAAGCATAGATAAATAGACCATAAATATAAGAAGTGCTGTTCCAAACTCTCTTTGGAGCACAAAAAAACCGAGCACAATAAAAACCATGGCCATTAGAGTCCATTTTGGCGGTGACATTTTATCAACTATTTTTAAACGTAGTGCCTCCGGATTTGATACAAATGAAGCCATGAAAAATACGAATAGGATTTTTATGAATTCAGAAGGCTGAAATGAAAAGTTCCCCAGTATAATCCAATTTTTTGCGCCGTTTATACTAGTACCAATAATTTGAGTGAGAATAAAGAGAAAGATCATCAAAGCATAAAAAAACCATATGGATCTAATGTGTTTATACACTAGGTGGTATATAGAAGATGTCACTATATATATGGACATTCCAATTAGAAACCATATGAATTGTTTAACACCAATCTCTGTAGATAACCTAAGTTGCATCGAAAGACCAATACTCAAAATCATAGCAACAATAAGCGATATATAAGTATCGCCCATTCTAAATTTTCTAAGAATAATTGTGGTCAAATATGTTAGCACCGCCTTAGTGGCTCCAAGTGCCAAAATGAACGGTACAAAAATGCCACTTCTAATAGAGAGTAGCGCAAATATGATAAGATCTATAAGAGCCACCAAATGGATCGGAGCAATTGGCTTTGATTTTTTTGATTTTTGATTCACAAATTTATCCATGCAGTTTCCCGCCTTCAGAAAATACAAATTTTGTGATCCCTAGCAATATTTCATCGCCATCTTTTAATAGGACAGGATTCAAAAGTTTTACATCATTGATATAAGTTCCATTGATACTTCCTAAATCAGAGATTATAAACTCTTGGTGCGTTTTTTCAATTTGTAGATGCAGAGATGAGATGTGAGGATCTGAAATCACTATTTCACATTCCAGTGAACGCCCCACTCTAGTAATCAGATTTTTTAGTGGGTAAATTTCAGTGATCGTGTTCACACCAGGTTGCTCGATGGATGACATCAGTTTTAAATGTGGATTTATGACTTTGGAATCTTCCCACACTGTCATCGTTTTAATATCCAAATAAATTAGTCTTGCGATTCTCATAATAAACAAATATATCAAGAAAATTAATACATATTTGGTAACCATAGCAATTATTTCATACATGGAATCACCTCTATTTAAATTTATCATTAATTGTGTTTTTCAACTTATTAAAACTCCAACAATAGATGCAGTTAACCAAATCCCCGATATCAAAACAGCAAGACTTAACACAATTAACAAAGCTACAGTTATTTTTACACATTTTTTCTCTTTTAGGGTCAAAAGCATTAATGAAATTACATCTATCATAAAGATAAATTGAAATACTCCAGCTATAACGGATATGTTCTTGCCATGGATTCCCTGTTTATTGGATTCAGCAATATAAGCCACCGAATAAGGTGCTGTTCCAACCATAGCAAGCCAACCCAGCACTGAAAAAAACACTGCTATTGTTGGACCTACAAATACCATAATTACTATTGGTGTAAACATTAACAACAGGGCAACAGCAACACAAATTCCACCAATTATGTAAAATGGAATCAGGGTATATTTGATCAGTATTGCACAATTTAGCAATCGAGTTCTACCGATAGAATTTTTCCCAAGGATAACGACAGCCAAGTTGATTAAACCAAAAACAAGAGGGATCAATAATGGCCATGTGTATAGACCATATTCATCATTAATATTACCATTAACCTTGAAAAATATGACTGGAAACAAATATACTGACACAGTATATAACGCCGCTAATATGTATATGGGATGAAATCCCTTTTCTTCTTCATATTCCATCGTTTTATCCTCCTGCAAGTAGTTTATCACAATGTTCTCCTTGGAAGAAGTGTTCATATAATTAATCAAGATAACAACTCCTCTTCCTAAAATTAGAAACTTTCAGATTGATTCTCTCTGATTATTGGTATATAGTTTTAGAACAAACGAATTTAAAGGAGGAAATGCATAATGAGATTTAAATGTGTTTATTTTGCATGGCATGTTAAATGAAAGTTTTATTGTATTCCGGATCTTTAAAGATAGTGAATAAAAGCGGTGTCGGGCAAGCAGTGCGCCATCAGGAAAAAACATTAAAACTACTCAACATTCCATATACTACGGATTTCAGAGATGATTTTGATATTGTACACCTTAATACTATTTTCCCGGATTCCCGAATCATGAGCACATTGGCAAAAAAGAAAGGAAAAATGGTCATTTACTACGCACATTCTACCATGGAAGATTTTAGAAATTCTTTTCGGGGTTCAAATTTGTTTGCACCATTTTTTAAAAAATGGATAATTTATTGCTATAATAGTGCTGATATTATTATTACTCCTACGGAGTATTCAAAAGTATTATTAGAGAGTTATAGATTAAACAGACCTATCTTCAGTCTTTCCAATGGCGTAGATACTGATTATTTTGCACGGAATTTTGATGCACGCAAGAGATTCCGTGATCAATACGATTTGAAGGAACAAGAAAAAGTAATCATTTCAGTCGGACACTATATTGAAAGAAAAGGGATTTTGGACTTTGTAAGGATAGCAGAACAAATGCCAGAATATCAGTTTTTCTGGTTTGGATATACAAACTTAAATCTTGTCCCAAATTCAGTAAGGGAAGTAATCGAAAATCCACTACCGAATCTTCATTTTCCTGGCTATGTAAACGGAAATGATCTGAGAGATGCATATCTAGGGAGTGATTTGTTCCTTTTCCTGACACTTGAGGAAACAGAGGGCATTGTATTACTTGAGGCTCTTGCTTCTAAGATCCCTGTTTTGGTCAGAGATATTCCTGTGTATGCAAACTGGCTGACAGATGGTGTAAATGTACATAAAGGCATTACTATCCAAGATTTTAAAGAAAAAATAGTTAATATATTAGAAGGCATAGTTCCAGATTTAACAGAAAACGGATACCTTATTGCTCAACAACGAGATTTAAAAGCAATCGGTAAGCTGCTTTTGAACATATATGATCTCAAGCATTAAGAAATCCATTTTCATCCTCCCGTGTTTTAGATCACTTTACTGTCTCTATACAAAATTTCTGTACATTTCTGCGCCACCGGTTATGACAGCTACATCGTAACCCCTCACTTTTAGGAATGCAGCAGCGGTTGTAGCTCTGTTACCGGAGCCACAAAGAACGAAAATAGTCTTGTTCTTATCTAGCTTATCCAGACTCTCATAGAGGCTCTTTAGAGGTATATTCACTTTGTTCTCATCCGGATCTTTCGCATCCATTTCATTGTAATCTCTTATGTCGAGAAGTATAAAATCATCGCCCTTTGGCATTTCCTTGTATTCTTTTGCAGATATTGTCTCTAGCTGATCTACGTTATGGCCATTTTTCTGCCACATTTCAATGCTGTCAGGCAAGTACCCGACCATATTGTCAAACCCTATTCTTTTACAGTGCCAGTAGATTTCTTCTATCTCTCCCATTTTTCTGTCAATAACAAAAGCGATCTTCTTATCGGGGAGGTATATGGATCCGAGGAAAGCAGTAAGGTTCCCTTTGGGCAGATAAATGGATTCAGGAATATGCCCTCCAATGTAACCCTCTTTTGTCCTTGCATCTATCAGAAGAATATCATCTTTCATTTCGGCTACTTCATCAACAGTCAATGCATTAAGTACAATGCTATTTCCAACAAAGTCTGCACCTTTTACGTTGAGGGTTTCCATCCGCTCAAAATATCTTGGTTTGATTCTCATTCTTGCAAACTTCTCAATGAATTCTTCCTTGGAACTCACCTTGAGTAGCTGATTTGTTGCCTTTTCATATCCAAATGACGAATAAGGTCTTTCATCCATGGAGTCACCACATGCGGATCCCGCACCATGGGCAGGACACAGAAGCACATGGTCCCCCATCGGGAGCAACTTTCCGAAAACACTCTCATATAGAAGTCCTGTCATTTTTTCAAGGTTCTCCTCTCCATAGAAGTCAGTTCTTCCAAGGTCCCCCATAAATAAGCAATCCCCTGTGAATACCATATACGCTTCCTCGATTCCCTCTTCATACACCGCATAGCTCATATGACCCAAGGTGTGTCCAGGAGTGTGAATTGCCTTTATGCTGATCTTCCCTATGTAAAGCTTAAATCCTTCTCGGATTTTTTCTCCATAGACATGACCCAGGTCCTCATGGCCAGAAATGTATATCGTTGCGCCTGTTTTTTTAGCCAGCTCCATAGATCCTATGACAAAGTCCTCATTTCTGTGTGTCTCAAAAATATACTTGATCCTCATTCCTGCTTTTCTGGCTTCATGCATATAAACTTCAACATCCCTCATTGGATCGATTACTGCAATGTCATCTGCATCCCCTATCATGTATGAATAATGTGCAAGTCCTTCAGTTTCAATTTTTTTAAAATACATAAGTTGGTCTCCTTAATTTTTATTGGTATGCTATTTTTTTACCTTATAATCCACATTACAAACACTTAGTTTCGGGGAACTAATGGACGTAGGTCTATTCCATCGGTGAAAACTTGCAATAAATAAAGAAACCCCTGAAAACAACGTAAATACGCCATTCTCAAGGGCAACCACTTTTATTCTCTTGTCAGCAGACAGTTTCCACAGTTTTTACAGTGTTCTATCTCTGCTTGAATCCATAACAGTGGCTATACTGCGATAGAAATTTTGAAAAGTCAAGTATGTTAGTCTATACTCTAGATTTAATATAGTGCAAAAAGATCCATTCCCTAAGTACTATTATTAATCATTCTTCGTTTTGTATCCTTTAACATTTGAACGGGGTTTTTCAGTTCTTGCAACTTTTTTCTTGATTTCGTTGTTTCTTCTAATACTTCTAGGTTTGTCCTGTGTCATAGGTTTTTTAGAAGTATTTCTACCATTAGATTTTACAATCGCTTCTATGTTTGTTTCTACTAAAGGATATGCATGGTCATTAATTTCTATTATTGATTTTGTTGTTAATTTTTGAATGCTTTTCAATAATGGCTTCTCTGCCTGGCTACAAAATGAAATTGCTGTGCCTCCGCGTCTAGCCCTACCTGTACGACCTATTCTATGAACATAAGTTTCAGGAACCTCCGGCAAATCAAAATTAATAACATGAGATAACTCTTCGATATCAATGCCTCTGGCTGCAATATCTGTTGCAACAAGTATTCTGGTTTTTCTTTCTTTAAAGTTGTTTAAAGCCAATTGTCTAGCAGTTTGGGATTTGTTACCATGAATGGCTTCAGCATTAAGCCCCGCTTTACTTAAATTTTTGACAATCTTATTTGCTCCATGCTTAGTTCTTGAAAACACTAGAGCTGATATTATATCTTTGTTTTTCAATAAATCAATAAGTAAGTTTACTTTATTTCCACGATCAACATAATATATTTCTTGTTCTATGATTTCAACTGTAGAAGATGGCGGTGTAACCATTACTTTGATAGGGCTTTTTAAAATAGAATTGGCAAGTTTTTCAATTTCGGCTGGCATGGTAGCTGAGAAAAACATTGTCTGTTTTTCTTTTGGCAGGTGCGCAATTATTTTTCTCACATCTTGAAGCATACCCATATCCAGCATATGATCTGCCTCGTCAAGCACAAAATATTTCACGTTTTTCAAACTAACAAATCTTTGGTTTATTAAATCCAGTAGTCTGCCAGGTGTGGCAACAAGTATATCTATTCCCTTTGTTAACTCTTTTGTTTGAGGATTTTGAGAAACTCCACCGTAGATCACTAGTGTTTTAAGAGTCAAATTCTCCCCATATTCTTCAAAACTGTCTGCTATCTGTATAGCTAACTCTCTTGTTGGTGCTATTATCAGTGCTTGAATCTGTCTATGGTTTGCTGAAGCCTTATGCTGTAATGATATACCTTGCAATATTGGAATAGCAAAAGCTGCAGTTTTACCAGTGCCTGTTTGAGCACAACCCAATAAATCCATTCCCTTAAGAAGAGATGGTATAGCTCTAGATTGTATTGGTGTTGGCTTTGTAAACCCTTTTGTTTTTAAGGCTTTCTTTATTGGTTCAATTAAATTTAAATCTTCAAATAACATATTTCTCCTTTTAAGAATCGCTTGTCTATTCTAGTAATAAGGTTTATTATAGCATAATCCATATCATAAGTCGCATTTTCTATGAGGGACGTTGTTTCTTCATCATTTCATATTGTCTTTGTTTTGACATCCATTAAATCATCTACAATTTTAAGTGCTTTTGTCACACTTGCTTTTTCGACATTTTTTAATCGTGCCAATTCCATTTGGTTAATGTCCGGACTGCTGAATATATGAAGAAAATATTCGTACTGACAATGTTTGAACCCATGATTCTCGACTTTCGAACTAATAAAAAGATTTACATTCACAATTATTCCTCTAATCAAGATGCCCAATTCGATTCCTCTCATAAGTTCTCCTTACGTTATTAATTATTACTCTATTTGGTATGCTTTTTTGTTTTTTCATAATTACCGGTAGTACATGGACATTCTTTGAAACAAATAGCTCAGCCTTATTTCATGAATTCTTCGCAACATTTATCGTAGTCTTTAATAGGACTCAAGAGGGTGTCTCACTAGATTCTTGTTCGGCGCTGGTGTCGCCAGAGTGTGGGGAGTATGGGGAGTGCGACGAGCAGGATGAAGCCAGCGGCGACGGCGAAAGGCCATCTTGCCCCTGTTGTGTCCGTCGCCGGTACCGGTAGCTCCGATCCGGATTCCGGAAAGGTGATGAGTGCCTTCGCGCTTCTTTCAAGTAGCCCACTATGCAAGGTCAACTCCGCGTCCCACGGGCCATTGGGAATACGCTGATCAAGCTCGATGGTCACCTGTTCAATGTCCCCAACTGAGAGGGTAGTGCCGAGGTTGACTGGAAATGGTCCTGCTCGAAGCCCTCCTGGGCCATTCAGCAGCTCGAGTGAGCCCACAATGTCGAGCGCCCGGCCGCCGGTGTTGCGTACAGTCGCGACCACTGAAGGAAAGCCGTCAAGTGATCGCTGGGCTGTCAGTGACACAATTGTGAAGTCCGAAGCAGGAGCCGCACCTAGTCCCACCGAGACATAGAGACGGATCCCTACCCGGTTGATCTGCAAGATTCCTGAAGTGGTGCCAGAGCGGACCTCAGCCCACACCGCCGCGAATCGCTCCCCCGGTTCGGCATCAGAGGGCACGGTAATCATCACGGTGACAATCGCGCTGCCGCCGCCCGGGAGGTCCACACTGGCAGGGAGCACAGAACTCCACGTCGACAGGTCATTCGCGCTGCGATCGTCCGCTCCCACGAAGTGTCCATCTTCAATCGTGGCGCCAGCGGCATACAGCGATACGGTGGCGGGGTCCTGCGTGGTGTTGATAACCTCGATGCGGCGACTGAGCACCGATCCTGGTGGGAGATGTTCAACGATATATAACTGTGCTCGGGGGTCCCTACCCGCGTCCCCTGGCTCGGGTAGGAGCCGGACCCCGATGCCTCCTCTGGGGTCCGAGACACCTAGATGAAGAGCCTCAGCCGATGCCTGTACCGGCACTTGGACCACTGCGGCAAAAATACAGCAAATTACAAAAAAAAGTCTAACTAACAACTTTCTATTAATCATATTATTGCATCTCCTTCTCATTCTTTTGCCTTTTTGAAAAATAGGGACTCTTGTCGCCTGATACAACTAGAAGTAGACATACATTTTACATGCCTACTTCTAGTTTGCGAGAGTTGATCCATTATTTAAAAACCATTCTGTTACACTCCATAAACTGCTTGTTCGCGACTAAAGCCTTCATATTCCAACTGATCAGCACAGCCAACCAGCCACCAGGTCCACATGTTGCTATAGGACTGAATGGGTGATCGTGGCAGTGTACACTCCAATGGCCATGCCGCCGGGAATCGTCACGACAATGGTCGGGTTCCAGGTGGCCGAGTTGTTGCCGGTGATCCCTGTTGCCGTGACAGCCGGGCTGACTGCGGTGAGGTCGCTCGGATTGTTCGCAGTATAGGTGGCGGTGCCGACCTTAGTAATTACTCCGACTTCATAGCCGATAGCACTAGCAGCAATCGTCGGTCCCGCCGCCGGTGTGAAGGCGGTAGAAATGACACTAGCAACCCAGCCTGAACCGGCGGCAGCGTTTCGGGCGTCACTAACCTGTACCTCGCCCAGTTGCGTACTGATGGTTCCTCCCTCTACGGTGTCGACAAAAGTACCGAGATCAACAACGCCTGTGGGGACACTGATCGTCAATAGACCACCGGTGATCTCGAGCGACACAGACGTCGGCGCTGCGAACGCCGCTAAAGGAAAAGCTAACGCCATTACAAGAACTAGAATTATTATCAATTTTTTCTTAATCATAAAACACATCTCCTTTTAGTTCTTTATACCTTTTTAAATAACCTATTCTTAATGTAGTATAGTACTTCCTGAATTCAATGGACTCACTCCTTTCTAAGATTTGCAGTTAGGGTCTTCCGTCTACAGGAACTCCAGATGTCTCAGGTGTCTCTGTTTTTTGTTCTTCGCTGACTGTTAGGTAATATATTCAGTTACCAATATTTTCATGAACACCTCTACAATTTCGGGGTCAAACTGTGTACCAGAACATCTCTTTATTTCATTTATGGCTTCTTCCTTACTTAACGCTTTTGCATATACTCTATTAGTAGTCATAGCATCATAGGCATCTGCGACTGCTATTATCCTTGCTGGTACAGAAATTTCTTCGCCTTTAAGTCCTCTTGGGTATCCTGTACCATCCCATTTCTCATGATGTTGCAGAACATACTTGGCTATTTCAGTAAACTGTTTCACTATCCTTACTATTCTATATCCTTTTTCAGGATGCCTCTTGATTTTATTGAATTCTTCTTCAATATCTATTTTCCCAATATCATGCATAAGCCCAGCTGTTCTTATCTGAGAGACATCATGTTCATTGAAATCCATCCTGGTTGCAATGCCTTCACAGATTTTGCTAACTTTAATTGAATGCGACTGCTCCCTCTTATATTTTTTGAATGTATCTTGAATTTTTTCTTTCTCATCATTTTTAGTTTCATAGCCAAAGGAGTCAACTGTGGAGGCTTTGTTGAAGACAACATCATGAAAAATGCTTTGAGCGTCTTTGACTTGAGTCTCATATGTCTGGATTCCCAGTCGTTTGAATAACTCTTCATCCTTAGCATGGTAGACCGTAGCCAATTCCACTGGGCTGATGTCGAAAACATTCTTACCAATCAACTCCTCCTTTGACTTGCCGAAGAAATCCTCATAGGCCATATTAAATCCTAAGTATCGACCTTCAATATCCTTATAAAAAACCGGTGCTGGAATAGCCTCTAATAAGTTCACTAAGAAGTTTTGACTTTCCAGAGTTTCTTCTTCTGCCCGCATCTGATCAGTAATGTCTTTAACAAAACCCATAAATCGGTTTTCTGTAAGCTTTACAGCATCAGCACTCCACCATCCTTTTGTGCCATCTTTGTGAATCTGCTTGTGTCATTTCATTTCCAAATCTTGCTATAATATCTTCCGTCCGACATGCTTTCTTGATTAATTGCACTGTTTTTTTAAGAATCTCAAACCCAATGGAATGGCCAAAAGAACACAATAAAAAACCAACCTAAATAAAAGGTCGGTTACGCTGTTAACTCCCAAGAGGAAAAGCGTCCAAATGATTCCTCGAGATCACAGTTCCCAATATTAATTTCATATTTACTTTAGCATGAATTATATTCTCTTTATGTGTACTATTATGTATTCATTCAGATATTTGCATAAAAATAATTTATAGAAATATTATATATCCTTATTCTGAAACATGTTTTTTGATACTTCTTCTGCCAATTTCTTTGTTGAAAATTCACTATTGTATTTTTAGAACATCATCTCATGTAATAACTATATTCCTTTCTATTATGAATGTCAATATTCATTTGATATTCGCTTTTTTCCATTTTTGTCCATTTATCAATGTTGTCAAGTTTTAAAAAAAGAATCGCTAATGATTCTGTTAAAAATCATATGCAATCTGATGCTCAATTAATGCTCAAACAATATGTTTTCTTCCACTATCTTTAAATCTAAATTGGTGGTGACCATAGGAAATAGTTGAACTGATATTTAGAAAAAATTTAAGAATTACTCATCGAACTCTTTATTAAAATCATATAAGGAACAAAATATAAACAAAACTGTCTCTCACAGCTCCCATAAATCCTGTTATAATCGAATATTTTCTTGTCCTATTATTTTACCTCTCTATTTCTGTTGTTATTTCTAACTTTCTCCCATCGTGGAGAAAGACAATTGCTTTAAAAACTTCAGCTCCATTTGTTGGTATATAAGGATTTTGTATCCATGTTGTAAGACTGTAAAGCATAAACGGCTCATCAAACGCTGTATAAATCAAATGTTCATCCTCGTAGAATTCAACGTAATTGATTTTTTCAGGATATAAACTCGCTAACTTAACATAGTACCTTCCGTCTATATCACAGTTTTCTTCGAAACCTTGCAAATAGAACTCATTTTCGATTTCCGGTTTAGCCAATATAAGCATTTCGAGTCGTTTGCTAAAGAAGTAATCTTCTCCTTTTGTAATACTCCAATCTGTAGGTGGTTCTTGTTTTGTAAAATTATTGTAATAGCCCCACGATGTATGTGTTGCATAACTTACTGCCAACTGACTAAACATCTGTGAATCTTCATTGCATACAATTGGCTTATTTGGACATACGCTTTTAATTTTACAAATAAAATCATAATATTCCTGTCTTCTTAAAGTGTTTCCATGAATTAGGATTACATCGCTATTGTCACCAATAATTTTATCAAAGTCGCCACCGCCAGGACTAGAACCTACAGCAAATCTTCCATTTGACCATTCACGTGCGAGATTTATAAGATTTGCGATGCCTTCTGATGTTCCTATCATTGGATGTTTTGAAAAATTGCCAACGTTGTGTTCATTAGCAACTTCTATGATAATATTATCATAGCAAGTATTTGCCAAAAATTCACAAGCAGTTCTCACTCCTTGAACAATTGCAACGCCATCTCTAAATAAATGTTCCTGGGCTTGATATAAAATACTCACAATAACTAAGATCCCCAGCTCATCACATGCCTTAATAATTTTCAACAAGTTTTTCTTGTGTTGATCGCTCATGTCTTTCCCATCTTTCGAAAAGCAACCTGTATCAATAACGGTCCAATCCGAATATGTGAAAATCGGTCCACCACCTTGTAATCCAACAGTGATTGCTCGTATGCCTTTTTCATACCATTGTGGTAAATTGCGAATTAAATCATCTGTATTTTGATCACAGTCAAATTTCTTCCCAAATCGATCATACTTATTCATATTGTCTGGATTTATGTCATTAAAAATGCCTTGAATCCACCTGCCGTTAAACAGCAAACCATGTACTTTGCTGTCACTTTCAGGAATTTCTGAATAAGTAAGTCTATTATTAATGTAAAAATCTTCACCTAAAATTTTATACTGAGTCTTACTCATATCTGCTCCTTTTTATTACATTTTTTTCTAGTCGTATTAGGGTTAATAAACAGCTTCCTTTAACCAATTTGACGCCTTCAGCTTCACTAAAGCATCAGACAGAGTCATATTTCTAAAGACTTGAGCGTTTATCATGTGGACTTTTACGTTATATTTTTTCATAGTTTCCGCATTTTAAGAAAGTTGAACCCAATCAACTGCCACTTCTCCACACATAACTTCTATTTTTAGTCTCCGGACTCCCAATTGACCCAATTTTACACCAGGGAAGGAAAGGGTAATATAATCACGATCTTTCAAGAACTCAATTTTTTTTATCACTTGATCGTTCTCATATACAATCAATTCTCCATTTTCCAAGCCTCGTATACTTACTTGCCATTCACTCTCACTTTTATCTCCAGCAAAGGTATAGCAGGCAAACTCTCTTTTTTCTAATGCCAGAGCATTGAAATCC
>JAGXHV010000163.1 GCA_024636005.1 Bacillota bacterium | reverse complement strand
GCTCAAGGTCGCGCCTTCACTGGATTTTATCCGCGCCTTGACTTTGAACGTTTACTACAGCCTACAGTCTGATGACTTTGTCATCACCCTGAGGTTGGGATTATCCCAACCTTTTTCCATAGTAAAAATAACTTCTTATATTCTCAATTTCTGAAGATTCCGAAACAAATTCATCAATACTTTGAAAGCCAATGTTTGTTATGGCTTTCTTTATTTGTTCATGATCTAATTTGATTTTTCGATCAGCCTCAGCTTTCAAAATATGATAGAAATGAAGCTCAGATACATTATTGAGTAGTGGTACGACCTCATCGAGCAAGAATTTTGTCCCATCATAGGATTCATTATTGGTACCTGAAATATCAAACATCATATCCACTATTGAAGGTTTGATCGGAATGGATTTAAAATCAGCACAGATGAACAAAACCTTGAATTTTGGTGCATTGCGTTCAAGTACTTTTTTTAGCCAGTTCAATGCTTTTGGATTGGAATCTACTGCTATGTATGTACTGTTTGAAGGAAATGAGTCCAGAAAATGTCTCATGAAAAATCCATGTCCCGGTCCAAGCTCCATTGCAACACCATCCGAAATGGAATCGAACGAGACGTTCTTTTTCGTCCATTCAAGTGCATTGAACAAATTTCTCATATAACCTACGTCTGTTGTCGATATATAATCATCGACGAATGTGTCATGAAGGGGGTTGATGCTCTCTTCAGAAGGTATGCCATCCCCCATAAAAATTCCATCGATTACTATATATGTATGATTTGACTCACAAGACAATCGTCCTGTTATGATTTGACCATTCTCAACATTTCCATCAAGAAAATTAAGTGTTTGCTTACATTTTGGGCAACTGAAGTATTTTAAACTTTCAAGTGGTAATCCTAGTGAAATCTTTTGTACTGTGTTTTCAGAGGATGAGATATTTCCTAGCAAGTGGGTAAGCTTCGTTCTCATGAGGTCCAATCTTTGAATTTCGAGATTTATGTAATCAAGTTTGTTCTCGAAATAAGAGCGATAAGACATCTTTTTCTCGTATTTGGTGAGTTGACCAATTCGATGGTAAAGCAATAGAGATAAGATTTCAGAAAGAGAGAAACCTATGGATTTCAATCTGCTGACCTCCTCAATATCCGATTGGCATTTTGGATCGAACTCATACTCTACACCATCTTCTGCAGGAATAATGAGCCCCATATCCACATAATGCCTGATGGTGTCGATACTTATTTGATTGCGTTTGGCAAAGGATCCGATGTTCATATCATCCTCCATATGTATTATTTGGTTCTTATACGTTATCATTTACACTTGATAGGTGTCAATAATTATTTTTTTGGTTTACATAAAGGGACTTTGGTCTCTTGACTGTGATTTGGTCATAATGTTAAAATATCAACTAGTATCTAAAAACTTTATATGAGGAGAATTATGCGAATGACAATTAAAATTAAATCAAGTTTAATGAAAACAATTCTGTTTTTGATCATAGGAATACTCGTAATGGGGAATATCACCCCTTCACATGCATCTTCAGAAAATATGAATGTCAATGTGTTGATGAGACTGGACTCAGAATGGGCGATGATCAACTCCGAACCATTCAAATTGGAGCAAGCGCCAATTATTATTGGTGGCAGGACAATGGTGCCACTTCGCTTTATAACTGAGGCTTTGGGTCTTGGAATCACTTGGGAAGCTGAAACGAGAAGCGTTCTAGTTGAAAAGGACGGAAATTTAATAAGACTTTTCATTGATAGCCATAAGGCTGAATTAAATGGTAAAATCATTGAGGTAGAAGTGCCTCCGATGATTTTAAATGGCAGAACACTTGTACCTGTGAGATTTGTAAGTGAAGTACTTGGATATGCTGTCGGTTGGGAAGGAATAACCAGTGAAGTTACAATCACAGGGTCAAAACCATCCATTGGAAATGAAATAAAGCCGGAAGCAAGTATCGAATACGAATTCGCATATGAAGTGCTACGACTTGTGAATATTGAAAGAAAAAAAATCGGTATATCATCTCTAAGCATGTCGAGTGAGTTGCTTCAAGTAGCAACTGTAAAATCGCAAGACATCGTGGATCTTAATTATTTTTCACACACTTCACCAACCTTTGGCGGATTGCGTGAATTGCTAGAGTTTCATTCCATAACTTACATGAGAGCTGGAGAAAATTTAGCCACTGGACAGAAAACACCTGAGGCTGTTGTCAATGCTTGGATGAATTCAGAAGGACATCGTGCCAATATCATGAATCCGGCATTTAACAATATTGGAATTGGTATAGTTGCCGGTGGCAAGTATGGCGGCTACACATGGACACAACTTTTCACAAATTAATGGCTTTGCAAGTCAAATAAGGACTCATCATTTCTCTACTTGAAGTGTTGAGTCCATTTTTGTGGTATAATCATATATACGCGATAAAATAGAAAGAGGTCATTAAATGGAACAGATAGAGAGTTTCAAGGATTATCCGCTAGATAATCAAATCAAAAGGGCGATTAGCGAGCTCGGATTTCAAAAACCACTTGAGGTGCAAGTAAAAACCATCCCAATGATTTTAGAGGGTAAGGATTTAATAGTAAAATCACAGACAGGCAGTGGAAAGACAGCAGCTTTTTCCATTCCCCTATGTGAGAAAACTGATGTTGAACTTGATAGACCACAGGTCCTTATCTTGACACCTACCAGAGAACTGACAGCCCAAGTCAAGGACGATATCTCGGAAATAGGTAAGTACAAGGGTCTGAAGTTCTGTGCATTATATGGAAAACAGCCCATGGAGCTTCAAAGGAAAGAGCTCAAGCAAAATCCTCATGTGATTGTGGCTACTCCAGGTAGAATGATGGATCATATTCTCAACAAAAATGTCAAACTTCAAGACATCAAATATCTTGTTATAGATGAAGCCGATGAAATGTTCTTGATGGGTTTCAAGGAACAAATTGAAACCATCATCAATAAATTGCCAACGGAGCGGGTCACATTGCTTTTTTCAGCTACAATGCCTGAAGAAGTGAAAATATTGAGTCAAATGTACATGAAGAACCCTGAGAGTATTGAAATCGAATCAGAAGTTCTCAACATTGATAAAATCGAACAGATTTACTATGCTGTAGACGGTCTGAAAAAAGTCGATTTCATGAAGAAAATGATTCGACATGAACAACCTGAGAAGACTATCATTTTCTGTAATACTCAGGAACAGGTGGACAATCTGTTTGCCATCATGAGAAAGTGGAATCAATCTGTTTGTGCTGTTCACGGAGGCATGGATCAGGGTATGCGTACGGAAATGTTAAAGGGATTCAAAAAAAGTGTATATAAAATTTTGATTGCCACCGATTTGGCAGCCAGAGGACTACACGTCAAAGACATAACACATGTCATCAATTATGGAGTTCCATTCGACCATGAAAACTATATCCATAGGATTGGTAGAACCGGGCGAGTGGATCAAAAGGGCATTGCAATCACACTGGTGATTCCTAGTGAGATGGGCCGTTTTGAAGAGCTTCAGAAATTTCTGGGATACACGATTCCGTGCAAGGGTGGTCATATTGACAAACTCGCTAAGACTTCTGTAAGAAAGAAAATTGAGCAGAGCACAGGCAGAAGAAGATATAAAGATGAAATGAAAAAAGGGCAAGCTATTTCAGTGCAAATCAATGCAGGTATGGCAAATAGCCCACTGAAATCCAAAGATATCCTTTCAGTGCTCCGAAGCATTCCTGGACTAAGCACGGAAGACATCGGAAAAATCGATATGATGGATAAAATCACCAAGGTGAGCATTGCGAATGGCAAGGAAAGACTTGTAATAAAAGGACTTGAAACTAAAAAAATAAAAGGTAAAACCTACCGTGCCAAGCGAGGGTAGGATGAAGGATTTCTCAATTTTGAGAAATCTTTTTTTTTATTCAAGGTGTCAAAAGTGACTTTTAGTGTGACTTTTATATGACTTTTAAATGATTTTAGGCACATGTTTTGTTTGCTCACACATGATAAACTTTAGTCATAAAAAGGAGGATTCAAAATGAAAAAGAATGATTTTTTAGGAAATGATTTAAACCATTTTTATAATGGGAGCATCAATTATGATGGCGTAAGGGAATTTTGTTTGTCTGAGAATTTGGACGTTGGTTTTACTCGATTGGAAATCGCTAAAGCAGTTTCGACATTTTTCAAAAAAAAATGAAAGTGACAGATCAGGTAATGATTTATGAAAGGAGGAAAATTAAGTGGACCATATTGGTTTTTTGGATAAACAGAATCTGAATAAGATGAAAAGCAAGAAACACATATATCTTTTATTGACTTTTCACTCAGATAGTGAGCCTTTTGACAAAATTTTCGTCAATGATAGTCTATATTGTGTTGATAAAAATGGTCCATATAATACTGAAAATCGATTTGATGTTAAAATTGTAGTAAAAGATGAAAGGGAAGTCTTGAGCTATCTTGAAAGCATTCAAATAAAAGGTGAAAGTGATTCTTTGATAATATTAAGAGAAAAATTTTATAAAAGATATGGTGAAAAATCAAAACAATTGATTCTGGCTGAGAAAGTTGAAACCAATAGTCGATCACTGTCTGTTAAACGGAAATTCATAAGAAAGCAATGGCTAATTGTAGGAAATATAAATAATCTGATGGAATGAGGTTTGAAATATTCCAGTTAAAATTGTAAAATAAACGTAAAGAATGTTTTGGGAAGAAGGCTGTTATGAAAAAAATCAAAGTATTGGTTGCGGATGATCAGTTGATTCTCGCAGAAGGGTTAAGCATGTTGCTGAACGCTGAAGATGATATTGAAGTGGTTGGATGTGTCTCCAATGGGATTGAAGTGTTGAATTATCTTGAGATCAATCAAATTCAAGTTGTTTTGATGGATATCCGGATGCCTGTGATGAATGGCGTAGAATGCACTAGGCTTGTCAGTGAAAGATTTCCTGATGTTAAAGTTCTTATACTGACTACGTTTGACGATGAAGAATACATAAAAGAGGCTTTAAACTATGGTGCTGCAGGGTATATGTTAAAAGATTTAACTGCTGAAAACCTTTCTTCAGCTGTCAGAAATGTCCATCAGGGCAATACGGTCATGCACAAAAAAGTCACAGCTAAGCTTGTTGGAAATATTGTACAAAAACCAAGTGAAGAAACAGTAATTCAAATATTGGATTGTTCTGGACAAGCTTTATTACCAAGAGAATTAGAAGTGCTTCAATACCTTGCTAAAGGCTATCGAAATAATGAGATTGCTGAAAAGCTTTACCTTTCAGAGGGAACTGTAAAAAATTACATTTCTTTATTATATGACAAGTTGGAGATCAAAGGTCGAACAAAACTAATGAAGTATGCTATTGATCATGGCATTTTGGATTATTGTAAATAATGACTGGAGGAAAAAATGGAGCAATACATACAGATGAGTATACTATTTTACTTATGTATGAATATATTCATTCAGTATCACGCCTTAAGTCGATGTAATTATCATAGCAAAGATTTCAGTAATTTTTATGTGTGGATATGGAGAACAACAATAATTGTCCTAAATATTATTGGTGTATTTTTTTATTGGTTCTTCAATAGAAAAACATTGAATAAGTATTTAACGGATATTGAGGAGAAAAATATTGGAATAGTGGATCACAATATTATTTTTGTGAGCCTTGTTATTGCGTATGAATTGCTTTCCATCCCCATATTGATCCAAAATAGCGAAAATCCTTGGATTGGTATACTTTTGGGTCTAACTTTGATGCTTCTGATCATAAATCATTTTAGAAATCAACGCGGTTCAAACGTGTTGTTTTATGTGGTTCCATTTATTCAGATAGCCAGCATTGTAGCTGTTGATTTAATGGCAACGTCCACTGATTTGAAAATCATAATTTTGATTGTTGTCTCCAGTATAGTCCATGAGTTCCCAATAAGATTCACAAGAGTATTCGCCGTTTTTCCATTGATCTCATATCATATGCTCTCATTAATGAGATTGCTGAAACTACCTGATATAACATCCATGGACATTGCGATTTTTCTAATAAAAAATTCGATCACATACATCCTTGTGATTTTTACATTTTATGTATTGAGAAAGCAATTGATATTAAACAATCAATTGAAGATCATGACAAAAACTGTGAAGGAAAATAACAAAAAGATCGAGGAGATGAGAATTGTCCAGGAAAGAAACAGAATTGCCAGAGAGATTCATGACACTTTGGGACACACATTGACGGGGGCAATTGTACAACTTGAGGTTGCAAAAAAATATCTGGGTAAGGATGAGGAAAAGACATTACATGCAATCAACCAGACCCAGAATATTACAAGGGAAGGTTTTATAGATGTAAAAAGGGCAATTCAGGCACTGAGACCTGTAATGATTGAGGACAGTTCACTTGTGGAGGCCTTAAATGCTTATAAGGAAAAAACTGAAGAGGATTTCAATGTAACATTGAACTTCATAATCAACACACGAAAAAATGAAGAAGAAAGAATGAAAGTATCATTATATAGAATCATTCAGGAAGCGATTACCAATAGTATCCGACATGGAAATGCAAAGAAAGTCAATGTAACCATAGAAACTGAAGATGGAATATTGCGTCTTATGATTGAAGATGATGGCAAAGGATGCAAGTCCGTTCAAGAGGG
This sequence comes from Bacillota bacterium, assembly GCA_024636005.1. GTDB lineage: Bacteria > Bacillota > Clostridia > Peptostreptococcales > Acidaminobacteraceae > Fusibacter_D. The sequence continues at coordinate 2,018 of JAGXHV010000163.1, read as the reverse complement.
GTATGGAATTAAGGGAATAAGAGAACGGATCGAGCAATTGAAAGGTCAAGTCATTTTGCAATCAAAAGAAGGGAATGGATTCAATATCATTGCATACATCCCCTCTGAATGAATAGTTTGAAAATTTTCAGCTATCAGCTTTGCTGACGCGTCTCATTCTGCCTTTGATTGTCCTATTTTGAAGTTCCTGGTAAACAAGCTCCCCTTTGTTGTTGAGAATTTCAACAAAAGTGGAAATATCCAGTATATTGATGATGCCTATGTCGGATGCTTCGACACCTTCAATGCCACAAATGGTACCCACAATATCAACAGCTCTCATTTTAGTTTTCTTACCGGCGTTGATATGCAATTTCAAAATACTTTCGTTTAGGAGTGAACCTCTGGAGTCCTTGACTTCAGGGGTTTGATTTGATTTTTCATTGAATGCAGCTTCAAGGCCTGAAATCGTTTCTGAATTGGGCTTCACACCAAGTTCAATTTCATTTCCGAGGTAGTCATGCAGTTCTGATAGATTTTTCTTTTCTGAAGGCGTCACAAAAGTGATAGCCTTTCCTTTATTTCCGATTCTGCCGGTTCTACCTATGCGATGAACATAATATTCATTTGTGTTTGGAACATCGTAATTGACGACCAAACTGATCTGATCGATGTCAATGCCCCTAGCGGCAACATCAGTAGCAACCAAATATCGGAATTTAGCCTTCTTGAATGCATCCATGACTTCAAGTCTATGGGACTGCTCCATACCACCGTGGATTCGATCACAGGAATATCCAAGTTCATCGAGAAAGTCGTGAACATCTTCCACTTTCAGTTGTGTGTTGCAAAATATGATCGAGCTGTCTGGATTTTCAACAATCAGCAAATCTCTCAGCAATTCGGATTTTTGATTTTCGTTTAGGTCGTAACGGATTTGTTCGATACGATCCGATGCTTTCTCTTGATTTTCAAGAGTGATGTGAACTGGATCTTTCATATACTTTTCGCATAATTTGCGAATATCCTCTGGGATTGTTGCTGACAGTACAACTGTCAGGTGATCATCAGGTATCGCACGGAGCAAGGTTTCAACTTGATCCACAAAACCCATTTGAAGCATTTCATCCGCTTCATCAATTACAAGGTATTTTATTTTGGATAAATTCAGTGTGCCACGCTCCAAATGGTCGATCAATCTACCTGGAGTGCCTACAACAACATGTGTTTTTTGTTTCAGTTCTTTTTCTTGAAAACGAAATGGTGATTTTCCAAATACGGCTGAAACTTTGATGCGTTTGAACCTACCGATATTGAAAAAATCTTCTTTGACTTGTAATGCGAGTTCTCTTGTAGGAGTGATGACCAAAACCTGTGCTTGATTTTCTTCCCAATCCAGTCTTTCACAAAGTGGAATCGCAAAGGACGCAGTCTTGCCACTTCCTGTTTCGGAACTGACGATAATGTCTTTCTTATCTAGGATTAGCGGTATCACCCGCTGTTGAACATCTGTAGGTGTTTTGAAATTCAAAAGCTCTATGGCTTTCAATAAATCTGTACTTAACTTAAAATCTTTAAATTGTTTGTGAATCATTCTCAGCTCTTTTCTAATAATGGGTGTCAAGCAGCAACTACTCAGTATACGACAAATAATTGATTTACGCCACCACTATTATGTATTAAAATAGATAGGGGGGCTAAATAATGGAGCTAATGGGAAATAAATATTTCGATAGAAAAGCCATCTCAAAGATATGGCGATTGGCATGGCCGGTTATGGTTGGTCAGCTACTTCATACCGTCCTGGTAATTGCCGATATGTGGTTTATTGCGAGGCTTGGCAGTGTTGAAGCAGCTGCAGCTGGAACGGGAACATCACTTCTAGGCGTCATACAGGTATTACCCGCACTTGTATCAGCGGGAGCAATTGCACTAGTTGCTCGTTTTACTGGAGCAAATGATCAAGAAAATATAAAGCGGATCACGTCCAACAGTATTATTTTGTCCATTATTGCTGGCATCACAGTCATGGTTATTAG
>JAGXHV010000162.1 GCA_024636005.1 Bacillota bacterium | reverse complement strand
TCAAATGACTCATCATAATGTATCGTGACCAGTTCATTTTGTCCGTCAATGTTTGCTATTCCAACCAAATGTACAATAATTCCATCAAGTCGAATAGATCTTTCAATTAACTTATTTTGATCGATTTTTATTTTCATCATTTACCTCTATTCTTTGCTATTGACTCACCTTAGTTAAAACATAAACACCATCCAAGTTCTCAATAACTGCTCCACTTGACCTCATAGTAAGAAAAAGTCCTCAAATTAATGCGGACTTTTTCAATAGTTTTATCATGTTGAACATCACCACATCTACATCTCACATCATGCCATTGAAATAAGCATAGATTGTTACTATTGAACCAATCTTGCGAATCTTCTCTGAATAGTCATCAATCCTTACAATATTATTTTCTGACAATGTATTGCTGATCGTTTTTATTTTTTGAATTAAAGCCTCGAACACTTCATCGTCTGTAAAAAGTACACCTGCGATTACGACCTTATCAAGTGATAACAACACATTGGAGTTAACAATACTTACACCAAGGCAATTGATAAGATAGTCATATTTGTCTGGCGTTTTTTTTAGATAAGAAATGATTGTTTCATCGTTCACATTAGGATTTATACTCTCATACTGAATACATGTTTCCAAACGTTTGTTGCGGTCTGGATCTAAAATCATTTGACCAATTTCCGAATGTGCATCTGACTTTTGACCAACCAACCCACCATTGACCATAATGGAACTTCCTATACCTGGACCATATTTAATCAATAAGAAATTCTCATCATCATAATTGTAAAACCTATTCATAATTGCTAACGCAGATACGTTGTTTATGATCAAAAACGGAAGTTCCAAGGTCTCCAGTTTTGATTTGATTTTTTTATCTGAATGAAAATATGAGAATTCGTTTTTATATCCTCTTAACATTATTGTGATTCCCAACAAATTCTTTTTCCGAATGCTTAAATCTCTTATATGCTCAATAGCCTCGTCAACTTCATCAAAAGTTCTTGTGTCAATAATGTTCCCCTTAAGAGAAGTCAATGAATAGTGAATTTGATGATTTTCAATATCAAGGCCTATGGCAAAATACGCATCTTCAACGACATCAATTAAAGTTTCTTTTCTCCCCACTTTACCCAAATCCAATTCTTTTAGCTCGTAAATCAGTCCTTTTTCCATCAGTTGATTGACTATATTTGTGACCGCTGCTGTACTTAATGAAAATGTTTTTGCCAATCGCTTTCTTGAAGTTGGTTGATAGACCAATAAATAATTGATAATTGCCAATTGACTTGAAGTAAACATGAAGACCTCCCAAAAAATATCTTAACTATATTTATTATATTCTATTAATTTGAGGTTTCATAGTTAATTAAGTTGCTCAAACAACTTGGCAAAATAACTCGTGCTTCTATAGAAGGCACATGGCATCCCAATTGGAGATTCGACCGTATGTGTACCACCTGAATATGCTTTATTAGTGAAAAATTGAATCCATTCATCTTCTGGAAGTGTTACTTCAACACTGGTTTGACTAGGTCTTAAAATAGGAGCAACCAAAACATCTCTACCATATAGAAAAGTTGTAGGTGTCTCAATTTTATCATGACTTTCATAATGATAAAACACTGGCCGATTCACCGGAATACCAAACAGTTCATATTGCTTTTTATTATATTCGAGATAAGGTGAAAGATGATGAAAATATTGCGTCAACTTTGAAAAATGTTTGAGCGTTTCATCAGAATTATCAAACTGAGCATTCGAATTTGGACGATTACCTTCATGATAACGAAACAATGGTGTGAAAACATTAAGTTCTCCCCATCTCATCAATAGCTCTTCACTTCTCTTCATATGGAAAATTGTAGTATAGCCCCCCACGTCACTATGGTTGATTCCAATACCACTCATCGCTAGACTAAGAGTAGAACAAATAACCGAAGGTAGACCATATTCATCACTAAAATCAACATGTTGATCCCCGGACCACATCGAATTACTGTTTCGAATCGTTTCTGTGTAGCCAGCCCGTGTGAAGAAAAAAACTTCATTTTGAACACTAGATTCATCAATGACTTCTCGATTGAGTTTTGACCACAACTCAGGCCAAGCGTTGTGAAGCTTTTCAGGAGACTCAGGAGAAAAAACCACTGCATCTGTAGGTAAGTACTCACCAAAATCGGCCATCCATCCTGAAAATCCTAAGTCAATCATATTTTCCTTAATTATATTTTTATACCACTTAAAGGCCTCAGGATGTGTCAAATCTACTATTCCAGCCTTAAAAGTTGTTGCAGAAATTAGATATGGTGACCCCTCGGAATTTTTAACCAAATAGTCCATGCTTTGTGCATCTCGAAACATAAGTGTATCTTTTTTTAGAAAAGTATTGATATAACCCAAAAATTTGATGCCTTCTGATTTCCATGACTCTATTTGTTCTTTAAGTCCTCCATATAAAGTTTCATCGAGAATCCAGTTCCAATATACTTGTGTTCCAAATCCAGTATTGATTTGGCCTGACCAATCCTGACACCAGATACCAACAACTTTAGCACCTGAATTTTGCGCTTTTCTTACTTTGTTTACTGCACTCACAAGTCCGCCCTGCGATGCAATAATTGCGCCTTTTCCAGTCCATTCTGGAAGCATAGGTTGCTTCCCAATACAATTTGAAAGCTTCTCCGATAATTCTGAATATGAATCTGCTTTACCAACATAAAACGATTTCGGAATTTCTCTAAAATAAAGCGTTGTAGTTTCTGGTCTTCTAAAATCAAATTCTGAATATGCGTGGGTATCACAATGAAGAAAGTACTTGTCGCTCGATACAAATGTGGGCTGTGCATAGTATGTCTGATGGTTTTTATAATTCGAGCGATGCGAGGGATTTACGCCAAAAATATTTTCTCTAATTGCTTTTTTTAGTAGCTTGTTCAGAGAATGATGTTCAGAAACCCAATTCTTAACACGTTTTCCTTTGAGGTTGAAATGAGTAAACTGTTCTCCACACCCATAAAATGCTTCATCCGGTTTTGATGGAAAGTGAATCCACAGCCGATTGTATGCAAGTTCACATACAATTTTAAACTCATTGATATCGCTATGTAAGTGTTCTATATAAAAAAAATCAATACCATCACTAAATTTATATTTATTGGACACCATTCCATCAAATTTAAATTGTTTTACATTTTTTATTCGATCAGTTGTCTTGAAAGTGCCCCGTTTCATAGTGTATTTTGCATTACCATTCCCCAATTCAATTTTAATTTCCTTGATCAGTTCTTCAAACGCTTTCATTTTCTAGCCTCCATAATTGATCATATGAGTATCCTGTAATCTCCTCACATATTATTCGATCTAAATCCGTCGGTAAGGCTAGTGTTGATTGGACCTCCATTGCTGAACTCAAATCTTGATCAAAAGCTTGTCTTCTTCGAACTTCCTTTTGAATAACTTCAAACTTATTTTTGTCTATTGGAAATTTAATTGTAAAATATAAAGTTCCAATCATCATTATAATAGGTAAAACGATAAACATTATTTTCACACCAATAACCGTTATACTTAATTGAATCAAAGTATCTGGATTATATTGAAATAAACTTAGAATTGCTCCGGTTAACCAAATAGCAATACCATTGGCGATTTTTCTGGAAAACGTGGCCATTCCAGAATAGATTCCAGCTCTTTTTTCTGTCGTTATCAGTTGATCCACATCACTAAGATCCGCTAATATGGCATATGAAGTTACACTCGAAGCTGCCGTTCCAATTCCAGCTATAAATGACAGCACCACAATTGGTATAAGAGGTGCGTTTTCATACGCGAAAAAAAAGAGCCCCAACGTAGCAAGAATCCTAAGTGGAAATCCAATTAGAATTGGAGTCTTTTTCGATCCCTTGCGGATAATTTGTTGATATAAAAACATCGCAAGGAGCTGTGACAATAAAACCGATGCCATCACAGCCATAAAATAATCCGCTCTGCGAATCACAACAGCTAGAAAATAGATGACACCACCGGTTACAAAATCCGCACTGCCTTGACCAAATAAAAAAATACCAAGATATAACCGAAAAGAGCGATTCTTAAAAACACTAAAGGAATGGGAAAATGCTTCACGGAACGTTTTTTTAACTACAGGTTTACTCGTCTCCCATGAACCAAAAAAAGTCATTAATATGGATAGAAAAAAAACAAACCCAAAAATTGCCCCCATTGCCCAGTAACCTTGCTTGACCTGTTCACCAAAAATCTTAATGATGACTGTAGGAACTAATCCAGCTATGATGGCTGAAATAGCACTGAATATCATTCGATACATGGTATAACTGCTCCTTAATGAATAATCGTCTATCATATCAGGAAGCAAAGCATTATAAGGTACCATCACTATAGTAAATGCCGTGGAGAAAAGAATGTACATCAAAAGATAAAAAGCATATTGAATCATTATTCCACCTTCGACACTGGACCATAACATGGCAAAAGATAGTCCTGAAAATACACTGCCAATCAAAAGATAAAATCGTTTTGCTCCAAATTTTGATTGTGTACGATCAGTAATATTTCCCATAATCGGATCGGTTATTGCATCCCAAATCTTACCGATCAATGGTATCGTTCCCGCCAACACTGGAGCCATCTTAACAACATCTGTCAAAAAAACCATATATAAAATGCTTATTATTAAAAACGAACCCCCACCGTATATATCTGCAACCCCATAAGATAGTTTTGACTTTATTGCTCTTTTTTTCTGATCCATAAAAGCCCTCCTTCAACCGCATCACATATTTTCTTTCGTTACTCAAGCGTTTATTTGATACATTTAGGAAATACTAAAAAAAGGAAAAACCATTTTATAGGCTTTTCCATATGCTAATTGAATTAATAATAAACTACCTAACCAGTTTCACCAGTAACTTCGACTAACGTTTGACGTGTGTCTTTCCAATACAAGAATGTACCAAGTCCGGACCAGATTAAGAGAGCAATTATTGAAGGCAATGATAAGAATCCTGGAGAACTCGGAATAACCAAAAGCAGTAAAAACACAACACTAAATATTGTTGCAACAAATCCAACGATCTTCTCAACCCCATCACTGATTTTGTATGCAGTCAAAGCCGTATAAAAAAAGACGAGTGCGCCTCCAAGTGCCGACATATCTACTATCCACTTGATAACCTGCTTTCCAAAAAATGGGGCTGCAATAATGATGACCAAGATAAACAATATCGCATGGTGTGGGGTTCCATACTTTGGATGCTTTCTTGAAAATCGTTTTGACAATAGCCCATCCTCACTCATGCTGTTCATTACTCGCGCCGCTCCCATATAGAAGCTGTTGACACCTGAGAAGATGGCAAACGCTAGCCCTGCTGTGATAAAGAATAAACCTGTATTGCCATAAAGCTTTCTTATTGCGTCACCAGTTGCCCACCCATTGTAACCAACAAGATCACTTTGTGAGAACATTGATGCGGTTAGTATGAGAAGCATTTGATAAATAATAAATCCACAGACCAAAGAAACAATTGTGATGATAATTACCTGCTTGTATGGCAGTTTGGCATCACTTGCCACCTTTGGTATATTGGATACACCATAGTATGCCCATGGTGTGATCACCAAAATCGCAATTATTCCACTCAAATTGATACTGCTTGAACTTGAGTAATCCATTAGTGGCGAATTCGCAAAATCAATCTTGCCAAGTGATAGGAAAAAGATAGCAAATACTATAATAATCAATGCTACCGTCACAATATTTTGAACCTTGACTACGGATTCAACCCCTTTAATCATAAGCCAGCTGAAAACCATAACCACCAATATACTTATGACAACCTCACCCAATGTTACAGGTGAGCCTGCAATGGTGTATAAAGTGATAAAATCAGTATTTGGAAAAACGACATTTTTAAAAATCAGTGCAAATGAAGTCGCATTAAGTGCTGCGATACCAATAAAAACAATCATTAAAAACCAACCCACTATAAAATTATGCCTTTTGTCAAAAGCCAACTTACTATAAGAGTATTCTCCACCTGTGGAATTGGGGGATTTATTTAAAATAATACCATAACATGAAGCAATAGTGGATACCATAATAAGACCGATGAACATCCCAATCATCGTGTTTAGAACGCCCGCTTGGGGTAAAAATTTAATGCCCGGTTGCATAAATGCGCCCCATCCAATCATTCCACCGATTGACATGGTTAAAAGTCCCAGTTTAGATACTTTTCTTTCCTTCTCCATATTTGACCTCATTAAAGAATTGAAGTAAATTCATCGGCATTTTGCTCAATCACTTTTACTTCTTCTCTTGCTTTAATCAAGAAAGTCTGACGCCACTCTTCAAGGCCTTGAGTAAATTCGGTTTCAAGAAATGTATTTGCGATTTCAGCACCAAGGGTTTCTGCTACAATCCAGCCACCCATTGTTAAAATATTGGCGTCGTTAATGGCACGACATTTTTCTGCAGCATAGGTACTTTCTACCACTGCGGCATAAACACCTTTAAATTTGTTGGCCACAATGGCCATTCCCATTCCTGTTCCACAAAATAAAATTGCCCGATCAAATTCTTTGTTCTGAATCCTTTTTGAGGCAATTGGAGCCACATTATAAAATGGCATTGGCGCATCAAAATCAAGCGTGCCACAGTCCTCAATATCATAACCTTTTTCAATAAGGTCTTTTTTTACAAATTCCTTTAGATGAAAACCTGATTTATCAGATCCCACTAATACTTTTAACATGATTTTACCCCTTTCATTTGCAGAACTTCTTTACACGCATTCACAATATCTTGTGCAGTTAAACCGTACTTTTCAGCTAAGAAATCTTGCATACCCACTTCCCCAAAGTGATCTTTGACACCTACACGTCTCAAAGGCACTGGGCAGTTTTCACTTAAGCATTCGGATACTGCACTACCTAGGCCATTGATAATGGAATGATTTTCAGCAGTAACTACTGCTCCTGATTTTGAAACTTCTTGAATGAGAGATTTATTGTCAAAAGGCTTTATAGTATGAAAATCTATAATACCTGCGTCTATTCCTTCCAGTTGTAAAATGTTTTTGGCTAGAATTGCTTCTGAGACCATAATTCCACTCGCGACAATAGTCACGTCGTTTCCCGAAAAGATTACCTTTGCCTCACCCAACTTAAAGGTTTCACCTTCTTTATAAACTGGATTTGCTTCTCTTCTAAGCAATCGGATATAGACTGGTCCGTCGTGCGACAGAATTTGTGGGAATAAACTTGCAAGTTGAACCCCATCAATTGGTTCAACAATGCACATTTCTGGAATATTCCTCATAATAGCAACATCTTCCATGCTCATATGTGTTCCACCATTAAGCATCGCTGTAATTCCAGGATCACTGCCAATCATCTTAACATTGTTCTTAGCATAACTCACTGATAATGTCACTTGATCACAGCATCTTCTTGTAGCGAAGGGAGTAAATGAATGTGTGAATGGTATCATTCCAAGCGTTGAAATACCAGCAGCCACACCGATCATATTTGCTTCAGCAACGCCTACATTTAGTGTTCTCTCAGGAAATTGTGCCTTGAAACCACCAGTGCCGCTGGCTAGCATCAAGTCTGCTTCAATATAACAAATACGATCATCAGCTTTAGCATGTTCAATCAAAAGCTCTGAAAATATCTCTCTTAACCATCTTCCGGTCAACTCCATAATTTCACCTTCATTTCTTCAATCTCTTTAACAGCTTCTTTCCACATTTCCTCGGTAACAGGCATATTATGGGAAGAAACTTTATTTTCTGCAAATCTTGCACCCTTCCCCTTTATCGTATCCATTATGATCATAGAAGGACGACCTGAAATATTTTGAGCAAGTGTTATTGCATCCTTTAATGCTTTAATGTCGTGACCATCTACCACTTGCACATGCCAACCAAACGACTTCCACTTATCATGAAGTGGGTAGAGGCCATTAATTTGTTCAATATTGCCATCAATTTGAAGTTTATTGTAATCGGTAAAAGCAATCAACTTATCTAATTTCTGAAAACCTGCCAGCATTGCCGCTTCCCAAATTTGTCCTTCTTGTGATTCACCATCGCCGATACAAACATAGGTCCAAAAATCTTTTTTCATCATACGAGCACCAACAGCTACTCCTACTGCACATGAAAAGCCTTGACCAAGCGAACCAGTTGTCATATCAATACCAACGGTCAGGTTCTTATCACAATGACTAGGTAATGTTGTATTGGATTGATTAAGTGTATCAAGCAGCGATTTATCAAAGTAACCTTTGAGTGCCAAAGTTGAATAAACGGCTGGACCAGCATGTCCTTTTGATAAAATGAAACGATCACGATCATCATCATTTGGATTTTTCGGATCGACATTCATCACATCAAAATATAGTAACGCAAGTAGATCACAAATGGAAAGACTGCCACCTATATGGCCTATACCAACCTTTCCAATACTCTCAATAGTCAGTTGTCTGATTTCCATTGCTTTTTCTTCTAAGATTCTCAAATTATTCATTTTTTCACCTTATGTTCTTAAGTTTATTTAGTATCAATTAAAAGTTGTCGAGATCTTTTCCATCCTAGAGGATAGACTTTAAAAGTGAGTAAAGCACTTCTTCGTTCATCGTTCCTGGAGTGAAGTGGATAAGAGGTGCTTTCATGGATACTTCTACGATATGATCCAGATCTGATTCTTTCACATTAAGAGCACTCAATCTTGTGGGAAGATTAATATCGACCATAAGTGTTTCCACTCTATTCGCAAATGCATCCATAGAATCAAATCCTAGCACTGAAAAGAGATAATCCATTTTTGCTTTTCTTCCAGCATAAGCAAATCTAATGAAGGCGGGAAGAGTGATGGAGCATGCGAGCCCATGGCTTGCCCCAAAATCAACTGTGAGCGGAAAGCTAACCGCATGAATTCCAGTTGTTTTTGTTTGACTAAATGAAATGCCTGCAATTACACTGGCATAAGACATTTTGCTTCTAGCTTCAACATTATTGGGTTCTTTAACTGCCATTTCAATATTTTCAAAGATATTTTTGATTACTTCTATTGAAAGTGCATCTGAGATTGGATTGGAATTGACACTCCAATAAGCTTCAATTGCATGACAAAAAGCATCCATACCCGTTGAAGCAGTAATATGTGGTGGTAAAGTATAGGTCAAATGTGGATCGATAAGAGCGATATCAGGCCAAAAGAATTCAGATGCAAACGGCATTTTAATATGCGTTTCATTGTTCGTGTAAACTCCAATATTTGTCACTTCACTTCCAGTCCCAGATGTGGTTGGAATACATATTAGTTGGGTTTTTCTAGGAAGAAGCGTTCTGTTTCCAGTGCTGTAATAATCAAAAATGCTTCCTTCATTGTCTATTAAGCATGACACCATTTTTGAGACATCCATTGCGCTGCCACCCCCTAATCCGATGACAACATCCACTTTGTTTTCTCTAGCAATCATCACTGCTTGATCCACAGTCTGACATGAAGGATTTGGTTCTATCTCATGAAAGAAAGCCACGGAGCCAATTTTAGTTGCCTCAGCCACCTTTTGAGCTGTTCCATTGTTATAAAGAAATGGGCCACTTATTATCAGTAAACTTTTCCCGTGTACCAACTCATCAAGACCATATATTACACCATCACCAAACACCAATTTCGTTGGCATAAAATAATTGAAACCTTTATTTACCATATCGATTCTCCTTTTTAATGATCTTCAATAACAAAAACTGTCGGTATTTTTACATTTTTACCGAAAAGTATGCAGTTTTCGTAAACGTAATTTCCAGTATAGGTTAATATTTCAAGCCCTTGGTCTGTCACAAGAACAGTGTCTTCTACCTTTGCTCCTTTTAACGTCGGGTTGAATGCATAAGCCTCGCCACTTCGAATCACATGTTTACTCTCAAAAGTTGCTCTTAACTCGCGAGGTATGAATCCTGTAAGCCCACCTTGATGATGAAACTTATATTCAAGTGGGTAACCTTCAATGCCATACTGAGCAACACCCGCTGCAAACACTTCTGAAATTGGTGTACCTGGAACCAATTTATTCCAAAAGGCAGCGTTGACACGAATGCATTTTGAGTGTTTGTCAATTATCTCAGGATCCTTTTTTAATAGTACATCTCTTGTCAATGACACGATCAATCCATTACGTCTTCCACAAATTCCAACAAGAGCATAATTTTCAAGGTGGTTATCTACCATGACTGGATGACGATATTTATGTCCTCTTTCATCAAAAGCCACAAGAAGAGTTATAGGTTCGATATTGCTCTCCCATAATTGCTTTGAGATTTCTCCTGCAAGTGCATACTCGCTAATGCCTTTTTTTAAATTCATACAGATATTTTCAACAATTTTAGCAGCTTCAATGCTCAGTTCACGAAAAGATTGGGAGTCATAATCAGACAAGCGCGTTCTGATTTCATACAATTCGTTTTCCAGATCGTTCTCAGAAACAATACTTAACCCCATTGTAAAACGATCTATCATCATGTTTCTTTGATGTGGCTCATCCCATGGAAATGCCATTAGCTCAATATCAGGGTTTAATAACAACTGTTCCTCATACAGGCGCTGTGCATCGATGTTCTCACCAATCAACACCACACGATTTTGAGTTACAAAAAGACTAGCACAAGCCATTACAGAGGCGAGGCCAATAAAGCCTCGTCCCCTTGTTACATAGCTAAAATTGGATTGGGACTTAATTTCAACACCATCGACCCCTTTTTTTTTCAGTATTGACCGAATTGCCTCAATTTTCATCCTAAAATCTAATTGTCTATTCATCATAATTATCTCAAAATATACTTTCTGATAATTAACACGAGTTCGTCGTATCCTTGGTAAAATTGAGTCAACGTATCAATAACAGCTCCATATTGATCAAATTCCTCTGTTTTCATGCCATCCGGCTCATATGCTTTGATAAATTCAGGCAACTCTTTTAACTGACTTAACCATTTTTCATTTACAGGTTCGTCAATCAAGTTTTCAATCTCAATATTGCTGGCATCAATTCTCTTTTGAAATGAAGTCGGAATTGTTGCTAAAAGATCTCCCCCAACCAGTGCTGTCCAGTGATGAATATTTCTGAAGGCTGCAGTAAGGAGTTTTGTTTTGTAATTTCTTTCTTTATAGATTTTGTAGAAATTTTTTGCGCATGCAATTCCTGCCCATTCCATCGCTTCAGGGTCAATTAGAGCCATTTGTGATTTAACAATTTTTTTAACATAATCATCGGTTCTGCCAATCATAATCGTACAAACAGGATTAATTTCAGAATTGTCTTTTCCTTCTGCTTGACGTCTCGCCAAAGCGCGCTCAACGGCCTCAGCTACAGCTATCGCCTGTGGAACAGTAAAACATACGGTTGCATTTATAGAAATACCTTGATAAGTGACTTCTTCAATCGCCTTGACCCCAGCTTCAGTAACAGGAATCTTTACCTGAATGTTTGGAGCAAGCGTAGAAAAATATAATGCTTGTTCAATCAATTGATTTGGACTTTTGCAAAACTTGGTATTTGTTTGTATTGAAATTCTACCTGCACCTGTTTTAGGGTTGAAAATTGGTTCAAGTTTTTTTGCACCATCCATAGCAAGTTTTTCAATCATATACCATGCTAGTTCATCTTCAGTCATCGTTGGATTTTTCTTTAAAGCCTCTAGAATTGTACTTTCATAAAGATCAATATTACTCTCTAAGACACTTTTTACGATAATCGGGTTGGTAGTTGCTCCGATACAATTATGTGCTAAAGCATATTCCAGTTCCTTCAAATCACAGGAATCATTCCAGTACTGTGTAGGAGTGGTTTCACTTGTCTTTTTTAAAATGCTCATTCTTACTCTCCTTATAAGTTGATCTGCAATATGAATTTCACATTCTAATATTGGCAAATCTCAGCGTTCAGATATTTTCCAAGAATCATCAACTCTTCCTTGATGTCCTTATAAGCTACAATAAAATGTGGTTCCCAGCCATCACTGACACTATTGCTGACTAAATCAATAGATGGGTTTTGACTCTTAAATACAAGGGAGGTGCCCAAAAACTGTTGTTCTTTATCCAAAATTTCACCTGTTGCAATAAAGAATCTAATTGTGCCATCAGGTTTTCTTCCCACTCTAAACACAGTTGCTTCTTCAGAAGGCTTACACCCGAACTCCATGGTTGGTCCAATTTTTCGATTTGGATGTACACCAATTTGTGTGCCTTGTCTAGGGTGTGCCAAGCTGCATGCTGCTGTTCCACAGTGCCAAAATGTTACAGTGTTCTCTTCTTTATCAAGAGAAACCGGATCTCCAAAGAATACACTTAGTTTGGATAGTTTCATACCAATCAACATTGATATTGCACCATATGCATCGGCTTCACAAGAAGCCGCAATGTGATTGTCATTGAGCATCCCTAAAACTGCGCAAACCGGTGTTCCAAAATCCACGAAAAAATCAGGCCAACATCTTGAGGATATTGCAGCAATATTGTTCTCTTTTATAAAATCAAAATATGCTTTATAAAGACGTATAAAATCATTTCTGTTGTTATCAGGTGTTGCTGAAAGATTGAGCATTTTACGCTCCGCCTCATTAGCTTCCTCAGCACATGCGTCCATATCCAACTTTTTCGCTCGATCCATAAGTTCTCTTACTTCAATCGCAATATGTTTCATACCAAAATATTTGCTGATTTCAGCATCAATACCTCTGCCAAAACCGAAACCTTGAGGTGTATGTCCAATGGAAGCAATTGTCAATGAACGCAATTCTTTTTTTAATTTGGATGCCGCAACACATGCTTTAACTTTATTAATGACAAGTTCATCTGTTGGAGCTCCCCAAATGTACTCGAAATTTACTTTCCCAAGGTGATGCATCAAGTTCCCCGCAGAGTAAGCTCCTGTCAACGAATTGAGTCTAAGTCTTCCACCATCGATAACCGGCTCTTGTAATGTCCAAAGTAGAACGTCCGCATCAATAATTCTCAAAATTTCTGAAGTGTATTCAGAATTTGCAAAAGCATTGTTTTGCAGAATAATCAGATCACACTCTTTGTCCGTAATGAAATTCAGAAGATCAGGGATCGTCAATAAAGGCGCTTCAGGCATTTCAATATCCGCTGATACACTTGACAGCATACTTTTTGACAAATTAAATTGTTGGTCGACACTTTCTTTATGAAATGTTGGAACACCAATTGGTAAATATAAGGCCTTGAAATTTTTCATCCGATTACTCCTTCGCTGTTTCGTCCCAAGCATTTCTAAATACGCCCAGACCATGAGTTGTAAACGGATGTTCAAGTGCATCTTTGTAGACCTGTAATCCGCAAGTGACTATATCAGCGCCAGCAACAGCAGCATCTTTTATTTGTTTTCCATTTCTCAATGCGGCGACAATAATTTCTGTATTGAAATCATAGTTTCTGTAAATTTCAACGATTTCCTGGATATATTGGGCACAATCTTCTCCACTGTTTTCTTTCCATCCCACAAATGGAGACACGAACAAACAATTTGCTTTCCCAGGCATTATCGCTTGCGATGGTGAAAATACCAAAGTCACATTGGTTCTGATGCCTTCCATTTCTAATTTTCTCGCTGCAATGATTCCTTGTTCGGTACATGGAATTTTTATAACAAAATTTTTGCAAAGTCCCGAGTAAATCTTGCCTTCTGAAACCATATCTTCCCATTGATCCAAATGTGGATTGATTTCAATCGAAATCGGAAATTTATCGATTCCTTCAATTCCTTTGCTTTTAACCCATTCAGCCATCTCTGTGATTACTGTTTTGAATGGTTTTCCACTTAATTTAATGTGTTTCGGATTGGTGGTGACACCGTCAATTCCTAAGAATTCATACGCATATTCAATTTCGTCCAACTTGGCACTATCTAAAAAATACTTCATAATAAATCTCCTTTTAATTTAAATTAATTTAAACAAGTCTCTAAATTCTGATGCGTTTCTATAAAATACAGGTATATTTCCAAGTTCAGCAGACACTTTAACTGTTCCACCTCTGAACTTTTCTTTAGAAAACAGATGAGTCCATTGATCTTCAGGTAAAAAAACTTCCCATTCAGAAACTCCAGCCTCATGTACTGGCGCTACCAATAAATCTCTACCAAACAGATACTCATATGCGATGTCAAGACACTTTTCGTCTTCATAGTGCATAAATAGTGGCCTCATAGCACCAATTCCAGTTATTGCGTTTTCTTTGACAACATGCCTAATATAAGGTAATAATTTGTGACGTAAATTTGAAAAACCAGCGAACTGTTCCAAGCAGTAAGCACTTTGATCATATTGGAAATTTTCATCCGGTCTATTGCCTTCATGTGTCCTCATGTATGGTGTGAAAACAGCGTACTCGAGATAACGAAGCATTAATTCTTCTGTTCTTGTATTTCCAAAAAGCGATGTATATCCCCCCAGATCAAAATGAGTCAATCCATTTCCCATAAGGCACAAAGAGAGTGCTGCTGGAATAGTTGATGCAAGGCCGTCATGAATTGTAAAATCAACACTTTGATCTCCAGCCCACATCAGTGTGCAATACTTTGCATTTCCGACACCACCTGCACGCATGAAGTAGACAACTTCACCAAGCAAATTACGTTCTTTTACAGCCTCATAGTTACACTTTGCCCAAAGTGCTGGATACTCATTGTGCATTTCTACGCCAGATTTTCCATTGAAAAAGACTGAATCCACAGGAATATACTCTCCAAAGTCAGCCATCCAACCTCGGATTCCTATATCGATCATATTAACTTGTATTATCTGTTTATACCATTGCATAGCTTCTGGATTCGTAAAATCAATCGTGCCACAGTAAAATTCTCCGAAATCTGCAATATAAGCACTGCCATCCCTTTTTTTTACAAAATAATTCATTTCCATGGCATGATTAAACAAATCTGTACCTTCAAGAAGATATGGATTGATGTAGGCCATAAACTTAATGTCATCCTTGTGAAGGTCTTGAATCAATTTCTCAAATTCTGGATACTGTTCCTCACTTTTCTCCCACTTCCAAAATAGGCGCTTACCAAATGAAGTCAATTTTTTCCCGACCCAATCCTGACACCAAACGGCACTGAGTTTGATTCCATACTCTTTTGCAACTTTCACTTTATCATAAACGGCTTGGGTGCCACCTTGCATACCTAGTGTAATCCCGTCTAGTAGCCAGTCTGGCAACATTGGTTGTGTGCCAAAGGTCTTCGTTACCAAATTCATAATATCAATATAATTATCACGTGATTCTATAAACAGACTATTGGGCTTGCCCCATACACAGATTTGTGTCCATTGATCTTCAGTAAAATCGAAATCACTGTAAAAAGTCGTGTCCATATGGAAGAGATATTTTTTGTCAGAAATAAAAGTTGGTTGTGGGAAGTTGGTCGTGTAATAATCGCCGCCTCCAATCCCCATTTGATCCGCTTGTAAAGTGATCAGAGTACTTCGATCTCTCCCTACACCTGGCTCAGATGTCCAAATCGGGAAATTTCTACCTTTAAGGTTTAGATAACTAAACTGCTCGCCACAGCCGAAAAAGCGCTCTTCTTTATTTGATTTTAAGTTGAAATACACTCGATTGATGGTACTTTCATCATACTGGATCGCATTTATTTCAAGGCGTTTGTCATTTAAAGCCAACTTTAAAGTCAACTCATAACCACAGTTGCTGAAAGTCACTTGATCACCTTCAAAAGCCACTTGTGTCAAAGGTACCTTTTCAATGACTTTATCCTTGATTTTAAAATCACCATAATGTTGTTCAATACTTTCTTTTCCAACGCCCAAATGGATAAATGGTGATTTTTCTGAATGTTCGATCACAATCGTATCGTTGAGAATTATTTTGAAAGCATTCTCACTTCTGATTAACTGCATAGTATACCTCACAAAAATTTATATAGATTCCATCATGATTACATTTTAGGCAGTTCTTAAAACGTTTCTGCTACGTCTTCAGTAAATTCTAAATGTTCATCGTGCTCTTTGTTGAGAGCATCCACACGTTTGTTTACTTTTGTGAAAGAATAAACCAAAACACCTGTTAAGACCAAAATCACCAAACTGATTGGCTTTTTGAAGAAAATCAAAAGATCGCCATCATAAATAAGCATGCTATTTACGAAATTTTGTTCTAAAATTGGCGCCAAAATCATTCCCAACATAATTGGAATTACTGAAATATCAAGTATCATAAGTACATAACTGATTGCTAAAACACCCATCATCAATATCACTTCATAGTATGACCCGTTTGCCGCAAAAGCACCCGCAAAGCAGAAGGTAATAATCAATGGTCCAAGATAGCTGTATCTCACTTGAACAATTTTTGCCACTTGTCGTGTAAAAACCTTTCCAATAAAGTACAATAAAAGATTCGCAATCAATACACCAAATATGATGGCATACGCAGTAACTCCCTGCTTAGTAAACATCGTAGGACCTGGAATAATTCCATGTAAAATAAATGCACCCAATAAAATTGCGGTTACACCATCTCCCGGTATCCCAAGTGTCAACAAAGGAATCATTGCAGTACCTACTATGGCATTGTTACTTGCTTCAGCTGCCGCTACTCCCTCCAAACTTCCTTTTCCAAACATTTCTGGATGCTTTGAAGCTCGCTTGACTTCGTTGTAACATAAAAATTGAGCAACACCACCACCCACTCCTGGCATAGTACCAATCAATGATGCGATTGCAGTAGATCTAAAAATAGCTGGCATAATAGATTTTCTTTCAGACCTTGTCATACCCTCTTTATCAATTTTTGAAATATCTCCTAATTGTCCTTTGGTGTTTATAAAGTCTCTGGATTTGATCATAACTTGAGTAAGTGCAATAAAGGCTATCATAGCCGGCATAATCGAAAGACCTTCATAAAACAACATTGTGTTAAATGAGAATCTGGATACTCCTGTAACATAATCTAGTCCAATAACTGACATGAAGAGACCTAAGAGACCTCCAATAATTCCTTTAAAAATATTATCCCCACTTACGCCTGCTATAAGTGATAGACCAAGAATAGCAAGCGAGAAATATTCAGTTGAAGTAAAATTTGAAACCATATTAGAAATAAGACCTGATGTAAATAGTAATACAAGAGCAGCAATTACACCGCCTACTACTGATGCAAAGAGTGAAACATCAAGAGCTTTTTTAACTTTTCCTTTCTTCGCCAATGGGTATCCGTCAAATGTAGTTGCAATTGCCGCGTTTGTTCCGGGGGTGTTGAGTAAAATAGCACTTATTGACCCACCGTACATTCCACCAACATATACACTTAGAAGAGCAATAATGGCCGTTGATGGTGATGTAAATGAGTACGTCAACGGTAGAAGCAAAATAATTCCAAGAGTTACTGTAAGACCTGGTATACAACCTACAATCATCCCTAGAATGATTGATAAAACAATTACAACAAGATTATAAAGCGTTAAAACTTCCATTAATCCTTCAAAAATAATATCCATAGGTCAGCCTCCGATCACTGGAAGTGAGATGTTAAATACTTCAATAAATAGATAATATACACCTATGCCACCAAAAATGGTGAAGATGTATATAAAAGCCTTTTTTTCGCCTAAGGCAAACAACATCATAGGTAATACTACTATTACTCCGATAATAAAACCAAAATTTAACATGACTACACCAAAAAGGATTATTAGTCCAATCATTATTAATGAAGCTTTTTCAATTTTTATATCATACACAACAACTTTGTCTTTTTTAAAAATAACACTTTGGATGATTAAACCAATCGAACACAACAAAATACCCGATAATACCAGATATGGAATAATTCTTGGACTAGGTCCCCCATTATCATAGGCAGGCACTGCAATTTGCGATGGCACCAAAGTGATAAAAATGATACTCAGAATTCCGAATAAAACTCCACTGATCAAATTAGTTCTGATTTTCATTTCGACCCCCAAAATTCTCTAAAATAGAGGGAATCACTTGCGCGATTCCCTTTATTTTTTCTAATGAAACTTTTTATTTTCCACTTAATAATTTATATGCGTTTATTGCCTTTACGATTGCAGTGTCTAAGAACTCAACAGCATCATCTCCGTATAATTCAAAACGGTTAAGACCAATGTCTTGAATCCATTCACTATATTCGGGGGCATTCCAAACAGCTTTCGTAATCTCAACAACCTTATCTGCCCATGCTTGATCAGTACCTGTACGTCCTGCAACAAATCCACCAGCAGGTAAAATTGAACCTGTGTAGTCTTTGTCAGCATCAAGATCAGTATGCTTGTTTTCTACCAAACTTGGGACACTTATAGGACCTGAAGCATCTACAAAGCCTTCAAATGTAAGATCTGAAAAAGCAAGAATTGCAATCAATGAACCCGCTTCTACATCTTCCATACCCGCTTGAGTAGTACCAACAAATACATCTACCTCACCGCTAACTAGACCTTGCTTTTGAGCAGCGCCACCATCGTAACCAACAACAGTAACTTTACCATCTTCAAGAGCAATCAATGAGCCTAAAGCCAAATGTGGATCTGACAATGGATTACCACCAGACATTTTAAGGCTTCCCTCTTTAGCTTTACTCAACACATCTGCAAGAGTTGTTCCTGGTTTTGCATATAAAATCCAAGTTCTGTCGTCAACTGTTGCGATTGGAAGAAATGCTGCTAAGTCATAAGGAACTTGCTCGGTACCATAAGCTTTTCCAATCTCATGTCTATAAGCATTACCATATCCAAGGATAAACAATTCTTTTGCGTTTGGATCAATGTTTTGATAGTAAGCAGCAGCAACGAAGCCATCTCCACCTGTTTTATTCTCTACTACAAACTCGTACTCAGGAAATAAATCACCTGCAACCTTAGCATATTTACGTGCAATTGCATCAGCTGTACCACCAACACCATATGGGCAGATGATTTTCACTACTTCTTTCTTTGAAGAAGTTGGTTCTTTTGGTGCTTCTTGCTCTGTTGTTTCTGCAGCAACTTGATCAGAAGCCGAAGTTTCAGTTTTGGATTGACATCCAGCCATCACAAGAACCAATGAAGTAATCATTAGACAAACAAAAAAAACTTTAAATACTCTTTTCATTTTGATATCCCCTTATACTTATATTTTTTATGGCAAATAGGCCATTTACCATCCCCCATACTAAAGCGTTTTCAAAGTTTCAATAATACTTTCTTTGAAAGCTCCCGTATTGTAAAACGTGTATCTTAATGCCAGTGCAACAGAACCCCGTGCACTATTATTGAGATCTAAATTTGATAATTTTAAATTTACGTTTGTGTTAGTACCTAAATAATCATTGATACGATCGTGAATCATCTTAAAAATCTCTGTTTCATTGAATATTGAGCCATAGACACAAACATATTCAGGATTGAGAAGAATGATGCTGTTTGCAAGCGACTTAGCAAAATAATCATATCTGGGTTGGAATATTGATAATGTGGTTTCGTCTTCCAATTCCAGTAACTTATTGACTTGTTGATAATCAATTATTGATCGACCTTTGTCTAATATAAGATCTAAATAATCACCACCAATTCCTTCCAAATCTTTGATTATACCTTTTTCAGATATTAATGACTCAAGACACCCCTTTCTACCACATCGACAACTAGTGTCTAGATGGGGGGCAATAATTGTGTGTCCAATTTCACCTGCTCTATTGTCAACACCTCCGATAATAGAACCTTTCTGAACTATTGCCATTCCAAGTCCTGGTCCATACTTCACAAAAAGAAAATTTTCACTCTCTTCCTCCTGGGTAAAATCCATTTGTGACATGGCCAATGCTTTTACGTTATTGTCTGAAACGACTTCTATCATTAATCGTTTTTCAACTTCAATTTTAATTCTACTCAAATCTATATTTTTAAGACCACCTATATATCCAATTCCAAATCCTAAAACAAGACTTTTATCAATATTATGACTCCATAACAAATAAAGACTTTTTTCTATTATCAAATTGAGTAGACTTTCAGTTTCAATGTTTGTCAATTGAGAATACGCTTGAGAGTAAACATCAACTGTTTCTCCTAAAACATTAGCAATCAGCAATGTAAGATGCGTTTCTGTGAGAGAAAGCCCTAACACGTAACCAAACTGCTTATTGATTTCTAGAGTAATTCTGTTTCTACCAAGACCACTATTTTCCTGGCTGCCCGTCTCTAAAATAACGCCCTCTTCAATCATTTCAGAAACAATTGTAGAGATTCCAGCTTTCGTAAGCTGCATTTGATCAGATAAGTCTTTTCTGGAAACATCTTTGCCGTTACGTAGAATTTTAAGAATTTTACTTCTATTTCTCTTTTTCACTTCATTTGAATTTAAGCCCTTTTTCGACATGTTTTCCCTCGAAATACTATTTGTGAACCGTGTATAGAATATACTTAATCTAGCAAATATCATAATTAGTCAACTGACTTAACTATATTAAAATATATTTATTAATTGCTATCACGTGCTCACAATACTAATATTTTATTTTGGATTGTATTAATTAACTCATTTAACTAATTATTTACACTTTCATTATAAAGTTGTGCTAATAATCTGTCAATATAAATATTCTCACAATCTGGACCAAGAACTTTGCCACTTTATTACATTTTTGTAATTTATCAATTGCATTCTAACGCATCAAAAACTGCTCAAATAATTGATTTCAGCGGGATATACTATTTCCCACCATTGTAGTTTTTTAGTTTGTTCTAAAATGATTTTATAAAATTATTTTGTTTCAATGAAACTATTTTGTCATAACTCGGCAGTATTTTTCTATCAATTCGTTTTGTTGATTACGCATTCAGAAGATGTAAAGCGCGTCAAATCGAAATTGGATGAAACAGAAAAGAAATACGACATCGCATTTGTTGAAAGCAATT
Source organism: Bacillota bacterium (assembly GCA_024636005.1). GTDB lineage: Bacteria > Bacillota > Clostridia > Peptostreptococcales > Acidaminobacteraceae > Fusibacter_D. The sequence continues at coordinate 1,616 of JAGXHV010000162.1, read as the reverse complement.
TCGGTGGAGAGTGCTCAAGACAAGAAATTGAAAGACTAACTGAAGTTGCCAAAGACAACAATTGTGATTGCACCATTGGACTGGGGGGCGGAATAAATGATCAATTAACCCAATGGATCAAGAATTGAAAGGAAGTCTTTTTCTGTGATTTAGACTCACATGCTGGTGATGGGGATTTTGGCATGACTGCGGTGGTGCATCAGGACCTCGTCCTTGCCGTTGATTCATTGGCTTTTTGTGCAAAAGAAGGATTATCTATTAAACTTGCACTGGATAAGAGTGATAAAGCTGCAGTTGACGGCGCGGAAACAACCAAAGGAATATCTGCCCACAAGTTAGCGTACATGTTAAAGACCTCACATTTTTTTAAAATGTGAGGTCTTATCATTTAATTATTTCCTAAAGCTTTTCTATATTCATGGGGTGTCACACCGGTTATCTTTTTAAAGCGCTTGATAAAATAACTGCTGTCTTCATAGCCACAAAATCTAGCAATGTAATTGACTGTCACCTCCGGATTTGATAACAAAACTTTTGCTTTTGAGATTCTGGTATCATTGATATAATCAGTGACATTTTTGCCGAAACACTTTGAAAACAAACGACTAAAATAACTTTCAGAAATATTGCAAACATTGGCCAATTGCCTTATAGTGATTTTTTTTGTATAATTATCAGCAATATATTCTATGGCAGGTTTTAACAATAAATCCTGTGACGTATTCGCCTTATTTGCGAATTGATTGAATGCTTCTACTGAATTATTATATTCATCCAATAATCTTTCTCCAGGATTTTGCACCATATATTTACATATTGTCTGAAGTATTCTCGCAGTAGCCTCAATTTTATTGTATGAGATTATAGGTAATTTATTGTAATCGGACTTTATTTGAGAGTTGTTTTCAAATAATTTTTCAAGATCCGTTTGGCGATAAATCTGTTCAATTTCAAATTCTGATTCATTTGATTCCAATCGAACTTGACCGGCCATAATACCGCCCAGATACATATCATTTACAATTATGGGAACCGCTACGTCAATAATGTTGGCATGGCAAAGATAGATAAATGGCTCCTTCGTTCTTGCAGCTTCAATTCCACCATGTGCGTCACACTTCTCACACAACTTGGCATATTCTGGTAAAGTCCTCAAGAGGTTACAAAATTTGCTGCACTCGCTATGAGCTGTCAGAGGGCTCCCTTTATAGTCAACAGTTATGATGGCTAAATCTGTTGATTTGGCCAAATTGTCTTGAATGGTTTGAAATTCCTTTGTTTTTACGGTAGCATACAATTTTTCCCAAGTATCATTCAAATCACAAGCCTCCTCTACATTTGAAATGAGATTGCTTTCAAATATTATAGTCACTATTATACATTATTTCTGACGGCTTTTCTCTATACCAATCAAAAATTCAGTTGAATCCTTTTTTTTTATATTGTAAACTATTTATGTTGGTATCTAACATTGAGACTAGGAGGCATATTTTGGGAATCTACGTTTTAGCATAGTAGCAAAAGCTATTATGAATATATTGAATAGGATTGATGGACTTTTGCTACTCTAAACATTAAAAATCATGTTTAGGAGGCTAAAAGTGAGCTATCAAAAG